>NZ_PKKS01000002.1:0-282369 GCF_002859085.1 Pseudomonas sp. QC2 | reverse complement strand
ACCATGCTGGCAGCCTTGAGCTTGAACTCACTCGAATAAGATTTACGCATATCCAAACACCTCAGATTTGGGCGCTATCATAGCGCCCGATTGAAGTGTCCAAAATCATTAGGCCAGTTCAGCTTGCCCCCGATTGCAGTGTGTCAGTCCCAGTATCTTTGACTGATACACCGCTATCGGGGGCAAGCCCCCTCCCACAGTTTGATCCCATTTCAACTTGAGATCAGGATCAGACCTGCAGGTAATCCAGGATCCCTTCAGCCGCATTGCGGCCTTCGAAGATCGCGGTCACCACCAAGTCAGAACCGCGCACCATATCGCCGCCCGCAAAAATCTTCGGGTTGCTGGTCTGGTGCTTGTACTTCCCTTGCTCCGGGGCAACCACGCGGCCCTGGCTGTCGGTCTGAATCTCGAACTGCTCGAACCATGGCGCCGGGCTTGGGCGGAAGCCGAAGGCGATGACCACGGCGTCGGCCGGGATGATCTCTTCGGAGCCGGGGATCGGCTCGGGGCTGCGACGGCCACGGGCGTCCGGTTCGCCAAGACGGGTCTCGACCACCTTCACGCCTTCAACGCGGTCTTCACCGACGATGGCAATCGGCTGGCGGTTATAGAGGAATTTCACGCCTTCTTCCTTGGCGTTCTTCACCTCTTTGCGCGAGCCCGGCATGTTGGCTTCGTCACGGCGATACGCACAGGTCACCGACTTGGCACCCTGGCGGATCGACGTACGGTTGCAGTCCATCGCGGTGTCACCACCGCCGAGTACCACGACCTTCTTGCCTTTCATGTCGACGAAGTCTTCCGGCGATTTTTCAAAGCCCAGGTTGCGGTTGACGTTGGCGATCAGGAAGTCGAGCGCGTCATACACACCCGGCAGGTCCTCACCGGCAAAGCCGCCCTTCATGTAGGTGTAGGTGCCCATGCCCATGAACACGGCATCGTATTCTTCAAGCAACTGCTCCATGGTGATGTCTTTGCCGATTTCGGTATTGAGGCGGAACTCGATACCCATGCCGGTGAACACTTCACGACGGTTGCTCAGTACGGTTTTTTCCAGCTTGAACTCGGGGATGCCGAAGGTCAGCAGGCCGCCGATTTCCGGGTTCTTGTCGAACACCACCGGGGTCACGCCGCCACGCACCAGTACGTCGGCACAGCCCAGGCCCGCCGGGCCCGCGCCGATGATCGCAACGCGCTTGCCGGTCGGCTTGACCTTGGACATGTCCGGACGCCAGCCCATGGCGAACGCGGTGTCGGTGATGTACTTCTCCACCGAACCGATGGTCACCGCGCCGAAGCCGTCGTTGAGGGTGCAGGCACCCTCGCACAGACGGTCCTGCGGGCACACCCGGCCGCAGACTTCCGGCAGGGTGTTGGTCTGGTGCGACAGCTCGGCGGCGGCGAGGATGTTGCCCTCGGCCACCAATTTCAGCCAGTTGGGAATGAAGTTGTGCACCGGGCACTTCCATTCGCAATACGGGTTACCGCACCCCAGGCAGCGGTGGGCCTGGTCGGCCGAGTGCTGGGGTTTGAAGGGTTCGTAGATCTCCACGAACTCTTTCTTGCGTTGACGCAACAGTTTCTTCTTCGGATCTTTGCGCCCGACATCGATGAACTGGAAGTCGTTATTCAGACGTTCAGCCATGTTAAAACCTCATCAAACTCTTCAGGCGCATATCACTGCGGGTTGGCACGGATGCTGGAAAGCAACGATTTCAGGTTGGCAGCCTTGGGCTTGACCAGCCAGAAACGACGCAGGTAATCATCGAGGTTCTCGGCGAGGTTACGACCCCATTCGCTGCCGGTCTCCTCGACGTACTCGTCCAGCACGTGCTGCAAGTGGTTCCGGTAGGATTCCATGGCTTCGCCGCTGATCCGCTGGATCTCGACCAACTCGTGGTTGACCTTGTCGACGAAAGTGTTGTCCTGGTCGAGCACGTAGGCGAAACCGCCGGTCATGCCCGAACCGAAGTTGTAACCGGTCTTGCCCAGTACTGCGACAAAGCCCCCGGTCATGTACTCACAGCAGTGATCGCCCGTGCCCTCCACCACGGTGTGGGCACCGGAGTTACGCACGGCGAAACGCTCACCGGCGGTACCGGCGGCGAACAGCTTGCCACCCGTGGCGCCGTACAAGCAGGTGTTGCCGATGATGGCACTGTCCTGGGTCTTGTAGACGCTGCCTTTAGGCGGAACGATCACCAGCTTGCCGCCGGTCATGCCCTTGCCCACGTAGTCGTTGGCGTCGCCTTCCAGGTACATGTGCAGGCCGCCGGCGTTCCACACGCCGAAGCTCTGCCCAGCGGTGCCCTTGAAGCGGAAGGTGATCGGCGCTTTCGCCATGCCCTGGTTGCCGTGCTTGCGCGCGATTTCGCCGGAGATGCGTGCACCGATGGAGCGATCGCAGTTGCAGATATCCAAGGCGAATTCGCCGCCGCTGGCGTCATTGATCGAGGAGCCGGCCATGTCGACCATCTTCTCGGCCAACAGGCCTTTGTCGAACGGTGGGTTGCGGTCAACCTGGCAGAATTGCGGCTTGTCGGCCGGGATGTGATCGCTGCCCAACAGCGGCGTCAGGTCCAGGTGATGCTGCTTGGCGGTCTGGCCTTCGAGGATGTCCAGCAGGTCGGTACGCCCGATCAGCTCTTCGAGGGAACGCACGCCCAGCTTGGCCAGCCACTCACGGGTTTCTTCGGCCACGTAGGTGAAGAAATTCACCACCATGTCGACGGTGCCGATGTAGTGATCCTTGCGCAGCTTCTCGTTCTGAGTGGCGACGCCGGTGGCGCAGTTGTTCAGGTGGCAGATGCGCAGGTATTTGCAGCCCAGGGCGATCATCGGTGCAGTGCCGAAGCCAAAGCTTTCGGCGCCGAGGATCGCGGCCTTGATCACGTCGAGGCCGGTTTTCAGGCCGCCGTCGGTCTGTACCCGAACCTTGCCGCGCAGGTCGTTACCGCGCAGGGTCTGGTGGGTTTCCGCCAGGCCCAATTCCCACGGTGCACCGGCGTACTTGATCGAGGTCAGCGGCGAAGCGCCGGTGCCGCCGTCGTAGCCGGAGATGGTGATCAGGTCGGCATAGGCCTTGGCCACACCGGCGGCGATGGTGCCCACGCCGGCTTCTGCTACCAGTTTCACCGAGACCAGGGCCTGCGGATTGACTTGTTTCAGGTCGAAAATCAGCTGCGACAAATCTTCAATCGAATAGATGTCGTGGTGCGGTGGCGGCGAAATCAGCGTCACGCCCGGCACTGCATAACGCAGCTTGGCGATCAGACCGTTGACCTTGCCGCCTGGCAGCTGGCCGCCTTCACCGGGCTTGGCGCCCTGGGCGACCTTGATCTGCAGCACTTCGGCGTTGACCAGGTATTCCGGGGTTACACCGAACCGGCCGGTCGCGACCTGCTTGATTTTCGAGCTCTTGATGGTGCCGTAGCGCGCCGGGTCTTCGCCGCCTTCGCCGGAGTTGGAACGCGCACCCAGGCGGTTCATGGCTTCGGCCAGGGCTTCGTGAGCCTCAGGCGACAAGGCACCCAGGGAAATGCCGGCGGAGTCGAAGCGCTTGAGGATCGATTCCAGCGGCTCGATTTCGCTGATAGCCAACGGCGTGTCCAGGGTTTTCACCTTGAACAGGTCGCGGATCATCGACACAGGGCGGTTATCCACCAGCGCGGTGTATTCCTTGAACTTGGCGTAGTCGCCCTGCTGCACGGCGGCTTGCAGGGTGCTGACCACGTCCGGGTTGTAGGCGTGGTATTCGCCACCGTGTACGAATTTGAGCAGGCCACCTTGCTGGATCGGCTTGCGCGCGCTCCAGGCTTCGGCTGCCAGGGCTTTCTGTTCGGCTTCGATGTCGACGAAACGCGCACCCTTGATGCGGCTCGGTACGCCACGGAAGCTCAGGTCGCACACTTCTTCAGACAGGCCGATGGCTTCGAACAGCTGTGCGCCACGGTAAGAGGTGACGGTGGAGATGCCCATCTTCGACAGGATCTTCAGCAGGCCCTTGGTGATGCCCTTCCGGTAGTTCTTGAACACCTCATAGAGGTCGCCCAGCACTTCACCGGTACGGATCAGGTCGCCCAGCACTTCGTAGGCCAGGAACGGGTACACAGCCGAGGCGCCGAAGCCGATCAACACCGCAAAGTGATGCGGGTCGCGGGCAGTGGCGGTTTCCACGAGGATGTTGGAGTCGCAGCGCAGGCCTTTTTCGGTCAGGCGGTGGTGCACTGCACCGGTAGCCAGCGACGCGTGGATCGGCAGCTTGCCCGGCACAATGTGACGGTCGGTCAGTACGATCTGGGTACGACCGGCGCGCACAGCTTCTTCGGCCTGGTCGGCGACGTTACGCACAGCGGCTTCAAGGCCGAGGCTCTCGTCGTAGTTCAGGTCGATGATCTGGCGGTCGAAGCCTGGGCGCTCCAGGGTCATCAGCGAGCGCCACTTGGCCGGCGAAATAACCGGCGAGCTGAGGATCACGCGAGAAGCGTGCTCAGGCGATTCCTGGAAGATGTTGCGCTCGGCACCGAGGCACACCTCCAGGGACATCACGATGGCTTCGCGCAGCGGGTCGATCGGTGGGTTGGTCACCTGGGCGAACTGCTGGCGGAAATAGTCGTACGGCGTACGCACGCGCTGGGACAGCACGGCCATTGGCGTGTCGTCGCCCATGGAGCCGACGGCCTCGTAGCCTTGCTCACCGAGCGGGCGCAGCACCTGGTCGCGCTCTTCGAACGTGACCTGGTACATCTTCATGTACTGCTTGAGCTGGTCGACGTCATAGAAAGCCGAACCGTGGTCATTGTCTTCCATGGTCGCCTGGATGCGCAGGGCGTTCTTGCGCAGCCATTGCTTGTACGGGTGACGGGACTTCAAGCGGTTGTCGATTGCGTCGGTGTCGAGGATCTGCCCGGTTTCGGTGTCCACGGCGAGGATCTGGCCAGGGCCTACGCGGCCTTTGGCGATGACGTCTTCGGGCTGGTAGTTCCACACGCCGATTTCCGACGCGAGGGTGATGAAGCCGTTGGTGGTGGTCACCCAACGCGCCGGGCGCAGACCGTTACGGTCGAGCAGGCACACCGCGTAGCGGCCGTCGGTCATGACCACACCGGCCGGGCCGTCCCACGGTTCCATGTGCATCGAGTTGTACTCGTAGAACGCACGCAGATCCGGGTCCATGGTTTCGACATTCTGCCACGCAGGCGGAATGATCATGCGCACGCCACGGAACAGGTCGATGCCGCCGGTGACCATCAGCTCGAGCATGTTGTCCATGCTGGAGGAGTCGGAGCCCACGCGGTTGACCAGCGGGCCGAGCTCTTCCAGGTCCATCAAGTCGTTGGCGAACTTGGTGCGACGGGCCACGGCCCAGTTGCGGTTGCCGGTGATGGTGTTGATCTCGCCGTTGTGGGCGAGGAAGCGGAATGGCTGGGCCAGCGGCCACTTCGGCAGGGTGTTGGTGGAGAAGCGCTGGTGGAACACGCAGATTGCGGTTTGCAGGCGCTCATCGCTCAGGTCTGGATAGAAGGCGGTCAAGTCCGCCGGCATCATCAGGCCTTTATAAATGATGGTCTTGTGGGAAAAGCTGCAGATGTAGTGTTCGGTGTCGGCGGCGTTGGACACCGACGAGCGACGACGGGAGGTGAACAGCTTGATCGCCATGTCCTGGTCGCTGAGGCCGTCGCCGGCGATGAACACTTGTTCGATCTGCGGCAGGCGCTCCAAGGCCAGGCGGCCGAGCACGCTGGTGTCGATCGGCACTTTGCGCCAGCCGACGAGTTGCAGGCCGGCAGCGAGGATCTCGCGGTTCATGTTCTCGCGAGCGGCTTCGGCTTTGACCGGGTCTTGGTTGAAGAACACCATGCCCACGGCGTACTGCTTGGGCAGGTCGGCCGCAAAGTGCTCTTTGGCGACAGCGCGCAGGAACAGGTCGGGCTTTTGAATCAGCAAGCCGCAACCGTCACCGGTCTTGCCGTCGGCGTTGATCCCACCGCGGTGGGTCATGCAGGTCAGGGCCTCGATGGCCGTTTGCAAAAGGGTATGACTGGGCTCGCCCTGCATATGGGCTATCAGGCCGAAACCGCAGTTATCCTTGAATTCATCGGGTTGGTACAGACCTGCTTTCATAGACACTTTCTCACCAGGCTGCCTCTTATACCGAGGCAAATTTCTTTTCAATTCAACCGGTTACCTTCCACGTCGAACGTACGCCGACTTAGCGGGGGCAAAAGGGAGGTCATTGTACACACCGACACAGACGCCCACAAATTTAGCGACGAAATGTCGCAAATCTATGTCGCATTTATGAAAGGTTTAAAGCGATATGCTGTGCTAGTCAAAACTTTTTTAATTCTGACCGCTACGACTCAAAAGCCACTGTGACGCAGACACCACAAAGCGCGCGGCCTGGAGGGGCTGCACGCCTTGCGATCTTTTTTGAGGTGCCGGGAGGGCGGCCTGGGTAAGGCCGCCGGATCTTCAGCGAGTTGCTGCCAGTTCTTGTTGAACGCTGGCGACAGTGCGAGGCCAAGGTTTACCAGCCTGAACCTTCGCTGGCAAGGCTTTGATGGCAGAATCAGCTGCAGCACGGCTGGAGAAGTTGCCGTAGGTGATCACGTAGAGAGGCTTGCCGTTGAGCACTTTCTTGAAATAACGGTACTCGCCGCCCTGCTCTTTCACGAACGCCTGGGCGTTGGCTTCGGAGCTGGTGCCGAGGATCTGCACCACGAAGTTGCCGGTAGGTTGGCTGGCGTACCAGCTGCTGCCAGCGGCGCCGGCTTTGGCGACAGTGGCGGCGGGTTTTTCAGCAGGCTTGGCCGCTGGCGCTGGCTTGGCGGCCGGTGCAGGGGCGACAGGCTTGGTAACCGGTGCCGGCTTCGCGGTGGCGACCGTTGGCGCAGGCGTTGGCTTGGCGGCTGGCTGACCCGCTGGCACGCCCGCAGGCGGTGCAGTCGTGGTCACGGTCGGCGGCGTGGCGCTGGAGCCTTCCACCGGCACACCGTCGTCACCTTCGGAGATACCACCGGCTTCTTCGGCGAGTGGGCCGCGCATCACAGGTTGGCCCACCATCGGCAGGCTGGTCGGTTGACCGGAGTTGGCAAATTCGACATTTGGCGTGGGCTTGCCCAGTGGCAACTGCGCCTGTTCGGTTGGCGCGCCGGCGGTCGTCGGTGCCTTGCTGCGGCCTGGGATCAACCAGGCGGCGGCGACAGCGACCACAACAACGGCGGAAATAGCCAATACGTGTTTCTTAGGCATCGTGAACCCCATCTTTGGACGCTTGACCGCAGTGCGGCTGGCAATCATGGCTTCGATCATGGCATCGCGGGCGACCTGGTTGATGGTGCCAGGCCAGCCGTCGGAGCTTTCGTGAATATCAGAGATCTGTTGAGCAGAGAAAAGTTCGATGCCCGCCCCTGCGCCTTCCAGGCGTTGAGCCAGGTATTCGCGGGTTTCTTCCTCTTCGTACGGCTGCAACTCGATAACGTGGAACAGCTCCTGCTCACCGCTGATCTGCTCCAGGTCGGCGATCAACGACGACTCACCAAACAGGAACACGTGCGGGCGACCTTCCGGCGTACCCGCCGCCAGCGCCAGCAGCGCTTCAAGGGCGGATTCGTCGAGCTGCTCGGCATCATCCACCAGCAGGTAGACTTCCTGGCCGGTCAGGCCCAGCTGCACGACCTGCTTGAGGATCGCGTTCGGCTCAGCGGTGGCCACCTCCAGCGCTTGGGCGACCTGGCGCAACACGCCCGCCGCATCACCGGCACCACGGGCCGACACCACCACGCTCTGTACCGACTGCTTGTTGGTGCTGGCCACCAAGGCCTGGCGCAGCAGGGTCTTGCCGCTGCCCAACGGGCCGGTCACGACCAGCAGCAGTTGGCTGTAGCGCGCCAGATGGTGCAACTGACCCAGCACCGGTTTGCGCTGGGCCGGGAAGAATTTGAAACCAGGCACCCGCGGAGCAAAAGGGTCGTGGCTTAACTGGTAGTGGCCGAGGAACGCCTCGTCGGCATGCAAACTAGTCATCGGGTCTTATTAACCTTTCAGCTGAGCCAGGGCGCGGTAATCCGCTCCCAGCGTGGCCTGTAAAATCTCTTTCGGATAATCGTCGGTCACGACCGCTTCGCCCATGTGGCGTAGCAGCACCAGTCGCAGTCGACCGTCGATCACTTTCTTGTCTATCGCCATATGTTCGAGGAAGTCCGCCTCGGTCATTTCCTCAGGCGGAATGACCGGCAAACCGGCGCGCTGGAACAGACGGATGCCACGATCACGCTCTTGGGCGCTGATCCAGCCCAGGCGCTGCGACATGTCCAATGCCATCACCGTGCCAGCCGCGACGGCCTCCCCATGCAACCACACACCATAGCCCATGTGCGTTTCGATCGCATGGCCGAAGGTGTGGCCCAGGTTCAAGGTGGCCCGTACACCGGACTCCCGTTCGTCGGCATTCACCACCAGCGCCTTGGCGGCACAGGAGCGCGAAATCGCCTCGGTGAGCGCCACTTGGTCGAGGTTGCGCAACGCATCCACGTGTTCTTCCAGCCAGGTCAGGAACGGCTCGTCGCAGATCAACCCGTACTTGATGACTTCCGCCAGGCCCGCCGACAA
The DNA here is from genome assembly GCF_002859085.1 of Pseudomonas sp. QC2. Taxonomy (NCBI): domain Bacteria; kingdom Pseudomonadati; phylum Pseudomonadota; class Gammaproteobacteria; order Pseudomonadales; family Pseudomonadaceae; genus Pseudomonas; species Pseudomonas sp. QC2. The sequence continues at coordinate 273,753 of NZ_PKKS01000002.1, read as the reverse complement.
CTCACGCGGTGGCAGGGTATTGAGGGTCGCGGTGTCGATCAGCACGGCTTGCGGCTGATAGAACGCACCGACCATGTTTTTGCCCAGCGGGTGGTTGATACCGGTCTTGCCGCCCACCGAAGAATCGACCTGGGACAGCAGGGTGGTCGGCACCTGGATAAAGTCCACGCCACGCTGGTAGCAGGCCGCTGCAAAGCCGGCCATGTCGCCGATCACACCGCCGCCCAGGGCGATCACGGTGGTGCGGCGGTCATGGCGAGCGGTGAGCAGGCCATCAAAAATCAGTTGCAGGGTTTCCCAGTTCTTGTGGGCTTCGCCGTCGGGCAAGATCACAGAAATCACTGAGTACGCCGCCAGGCTGCGGTTCAGACGCTCAAGATACAACGGCGCGACCGTTTCGTTGGAGATGATCGCCACTTGCCGCCCGGCAATATGCGGTGCGAGCAGCTCGGGTTGGTCCAACAGACCTTCGCCGATATGGATCGGGTAGCTGCGCTCGCCTAAATCGACCTTAAGTGTCTGCATGTGTCCCCGCGTTGAAGATGTATTGACGACCGGCAACGCCAAGCGCTGGCGTCACCTGATGGCTCTACGCCACACCCCACAGGGTGATAGCGCGCCGCCGAGAATAGCGCATTTCGGGCCTGGCTTTAACGGGGTGGCAGCCGTTGCAGGCGCTCAAGAATGTCGAGGACCACCATTCGAGGTGGCCGCTCATCGGTTTCTACCACCAGATCGGCGATTTCCCGATAGAGCGGATCACGCAAGGTGAGCAGGTCTCGCAAGGTTTTCTCCGGGTTGGCCGTACGCAGCAACGGACGATTGCGATCTCGGGCAGTGCGGCCCACCTGCTGCTCAACCGACGCATGCAGGTACACCACCCGACCACCGGCATGCAGCGCACGACGGTTTTCATCGCGCATCACTGCACCACCGCCCGTGGCCAATACCACGCCATCGCAGCCGCACAGCTCGGCGATCATCGCCTGCTCGCGGTCACGAAAGCCCAGCTCGCCTTCCTTATCGAAGATCCATGGGATATTGGCACCCGTGCGCAATTCAATTTCCTTGTCGGAATCTTTGAATGGCAGGCGCAGCTCTTTGGCCAGCAAACGGCCGATGGTGCTTTTTCCAGCCCCCATCGGTCCTACAAGAATCAAATTTCGCACAGAATCAACGACTCACAGCAATCGCCTGGTTATTCATAATACGCGGAGTCAGGAATACCAGCAGCTCGGATTTTTTCTCCGCCACCACATCGCGCCGGAAAAGGCGGCCAAGATACGGCACATCGCCCAAAAATGGCACTTTATCTACCACTTTGCTTTGGGTATTGGAGAAAACCCCGCCGATGACAATGGTCTCGCCGTCCTTGACCAACACCTTGGCGTTGACCTCGTTTTTCTTGATCGGCGGCACATCGTTGAGTTTGTTGAGGTAGTCAGGCTCATCCTTGGTGACCTTGACCTCCATGATCACCCGGTCGTCAGGGGTGATCTGCGGGGTGACTTCCAGCGACAACGAAGCCTCCTTGAAGGACACCGACGTGGCGCCACTGGAGCTGGATTCCTGATAGGGGATCTCGGTGCCCTTGAGGATGCGCGCGGTTTCCTTGTCAGACGTGACCACCTTGGGTTGCGAGACGATTTCACCGTTGCCGGTTTTCTCCATGGCGGTCAGCTCCAGGTCCAGCAGCAGGTTATCGGTGATAAAGGCGATGCCCAGGCCCGAGGTGCCCGTCAGCGAACCCAAGTCGACAAAGGGCGAACTGGGCGGGTTTTCCGGCGGTTCCGCGCCTTCAGGTTGAGGTTTGGGAATGCCGCCCGCGCCCCAGTTACCGCGGTTGAGTCGCCCACCCCAGCGTGCGCCCAGACTTTTGTCGTAATCGACATTGGCCTCGACAATCCGCGCCTCGATCATGACCTGGCGCACCGGAATATCCAGCTGTGCCACGATCCGCCGCAGCTCCTCCAAACGCTCCCCGGTCTGGTAGGCGATGATGTTGTTGGTGCGGTCATCGACGGCTACCGAACCACGCTCGTCGGTGACGCCCTCAAGGCCGGTGACCGACTGGAACAGTTTGGCCAAGTCGGCCGCTTTGGCGTAATTGACTTGCAGCAGCTCCCGCCGCAAGGGCGCCAGTTCAGCCATTTGCTTGCGCGACTCGAGGGTCAGCAGCTCACGCGCAGCCAACTCTTCGGCGGGCGCCACCAGCAATACGCCGGCCTTGACCCGCTTATCCAAGCCTTTGGCTTGCAGCACCAGGTCCAGCGCCTGGTCCCAGGGCACATCCTTGAGGCGCAGGGTGATCGAGCCCTGCACATCGTCGCTGGCGATCAGGTTGAGGCCCGCCACATCGGCAATTTGCTGCAGCGCGGTGCGCAGCTCGATGCTCTGGAAGTTGAGGTTAAGCCTGTCCCCTTTGTAGGCGCCCACTGTGGCGCTAGCGGGGGGCGGCAACTGGATCAGGTCTACGCGATTGGGCATAGCAACAGCCATCGGTGTCGTGAACGCTATCCATAGCGCCACACCGAAGGACGAGAAAGTCCTTTTCATTGTTTGATTCCGTTATGAGTTGACGTTTAACACGAGGGTTCGAGGGCGTTCCAGCCAGGCTCCCTGGCCATCAGGAAACAGTTCGACCAGTTCTATATAACGCTCATGAATGGCCGTGACCCGGCCATGGTCCGGCCCCAAATAGTCACCGACCGCCAGGCGATGCACCTTGGATGCGGCACGCAGCAGGGCAAAAGCCTGCAGCCCACGGGACAGCGTGCCGACCATCTGGAACTGTTCCACCGCAAGGCTTTCCAGGGCTCCGCGCGGCCGGCCGAGGTCCGGCGCACGGGCTGGCCGACCAGGGACATGATCGACTTGAACGGCAAGCCGCCGGAACGGGTCGCGTAAGCCGCTGATATTGTAGGCAAAGGGCTGCCTCCGCTGGACCTGCCCAGCCACCCCGCCGCCTTGCCGCCAGTAGGCCTTGGCCAGCAGATCGAGGCGCACCAGCGTGCCCTCACGCCGTAGGGTAAGGTCGTGCACCGTGGCGATTCGCGGCAGGCTACCCAGGCTGCTCAGGAACATTGCCTGGTCGTGATAAGCCCCGGTCAAACCGATCTGCACCGGCTGCTCGTGATAGAACGACCGAGGCTGCTCATCCAGCGGAGTGACACTCTCGACCAGCAAACCATTGGCCAACGCCAAGCCAGCGATGTCTTCCAGCAAGCCGGGCATTTCGGACGCTCCAGGCAGCGCCTGAAAAAGCTCATCGGCTGTCGACTGCATCAGCTGGAGCTGTTGCGTGCGTGCCTCAAGGCTGGCGGCCAGGACTGTCTTCTGTGTGACGTGCTGCTGCAGGGCCACTTCCCGCGCCTCGACCTGGCGCAACCGCTCCCGCGAAGGGCTCAGGTACACAAGGTCGCCCACCACAAACACCACGCCCGCCAGTGCACAGCCCAACAGGGCCTTGCCAGGTAGGGGCCATTTCGCAGCGTTGTGAGTGAGTGCAGAAAGAGTGAGCCTTGGCAGGCTCAAGGTTGAGCCCCGGAGGACTGGCCCTGGCGCACCATCAGCTGGAATTCGTTGTTGCCGCGTGCGCCATCCGTTCGCACCTGTTGCAACCGAGTGGAATGGGCACCTTGCGCCGCCTCCAGGCGGCGCATCAACTGGGCGATGTCCTGGCTGGATTCGGCGCTGCCGCTGATACTCACCGTATCGCCCTTCGCCACCACTTCGTGCAGGTGCACCCCGTCGGGTACCGCGCGCGCCAACTGATCCAACAGTTGAGCACCGGATGAGCGGGCATCGTGCAGGTCTTGCACGACCTTCATGCGCTGCGCCAATTGCTGGCTTTGCTCCTGCAGGTCGTCGATGGTCTTGATACGCGAATCCAGGCCAGCGATGTCCTTGCCCAGATGGTCATTGCGGGTCACCTGCCGGTCAATCGCCTGGTCGATCACCTGGTCCGCCAGCCATACGGCGGCGAGCGCGGCGCAGGCGAACGCCAGCAAAAACGCCAGCCAATACTTGCGTCGCCGCTCTGCCAGCGCCTGGCGCCATGGCAATAGGTTGATTCGTGTCTTCAAGCGAAACTCCTCAGGGCCAGCCCGCAAGCAATTCCCATCCCTTGGGCATCCACGGCCCATTGTGCACCATCGACTCGATGGCCCGGCGTGAAGCTGGCGAAATCCTGACTGCAAGCGCGCGCCAATGCAAACGCTTCGACGTCGACCACCCTCGGCACCAACCCGGCCAGGGCCAGAACGGCTTGCCGCGCTTCCACCTGTTCTTTCAGGCACGCGGCCAGCAGTACCTCGACACGGCCTGGATTTAGGGCTGTTGGCCCGCGCACTTGAAAGTCGATAGCCACGTCATCCAGTGGATAAGGAATGTACTGGTCCGCCTCCATCTGGATCATCCAGGTCATCTCATCGTCAGTGAGCCCGGCCTCCATCTCGATCATCCGCGTGATCACCGAAGGCCCGGCCACGGCAGCCGCAGCGCCACGGGCCGACGTCGACAACCGCGACAACGCGCTGCGCAGGGCGCGTGCCACACCGTCGAGATCGAGGAATGTGCCGTCGACCACCGCGTGCGCAGGCAGTGCCTGCGTGACGTAGCCCTGAACGCTGTAGCCTGAAGTGCAGCGGCCCAACTCGACCAGCCGTATGGCCGTGTCATTGATGTCGACACCCAGAAGCGTGTCGACTTTGCGCGTGAAAAATCCCTTTCCCATAAAACTCCCCAACACTTTGTCTGTCATACCGCCTGATTGCCGCCGGGCGCCATGCATTCGGTCGACTTGTTGAACAGGCGCGAATGACGCCCGAAGTCGAAAAATGCTTTAATGCCCAGCGTTTTTTCCCGCTTTTATCTGCAGCTCGGGTCGATCCATCGTTTGCCATGCATGCCCCGACGCCTAACTCATTCTTTTCTCTGGAAATCCAAAAGCCTTGATTCGTCTGCTGAAGTTTTTCGGGTACTCCATTGTCGCCATCGTTTGCGGGCTGCTGCTCGTGCTCAGCGGGGCCTACCTCTACCTTAGTCCGGGTTTGCCCTCCGTAGAGGCCCTCAGAAGTATCCAGTTGCAGATTCCTTTGCGGGTCTACAGCAGCGATGAAAAACTGATCGCGGAGTTCGGCGAAATGCGCCGCACACCGATCCGTTTTGCCGATATTCCGCCCAATTTCATCAGCGCCCTGCTCTCGGCCGAAGACGATAATTTTGCCAACCACTATGGCGTCGACCCCAGCAGCCTGGTGCGTGCGGCGACACAATTGGTAAAAAGCGGACACATTCAATCCGGCGGCAGCACCATCACCATGCAGGTGGCGAAGAACTTCTTCCTCACCAGCGAGCGCAGCTTTTCGCGCAAGGCCACCGAGATCCTCCTGGCACTGCAGATCGAACGTCAGCTGACCAAGGACGAGATCCTCGAGCTGTACGTGAACAAGATCTACCTGGGCAACCGCGCCTACGGAATCGAGGCGGCCTCCCAGGTCTACTATGGCAAGTCCATCCGTGACGCCAGCCTGGCGCAGATGGCCATGATTGCCGGCCTGCCCAAAGCGCCATCGCGCTTTAACCCACTGGCCAACCCGGCCCGCAGCAAAGAACGTCGCGACTGGATCCTGGGCCGCATGTACAAGCTGGGCAAAATCGACCAGGCCGCTTACGAAAGCGCCGTGGCCGAGCCTTTGAACGCCAGCTACCACGTGCCGACGCCGGAAGTGAACGCCCCTTATATCGCCGAGATGGCGCGTGCCGAGATGGTCGGCCGTTACGGCAGCGAGGCCTACACAGAAGGCTTCCGCGTGACCACCACCGTACCGAGCAACTTGCAGGACATCGCCAATGAGGCGGTGCATTCAGGCCTCATCACCTACGACCAGCGCCACGGTTACCGTGGCCCTGAATCGCGCCTGCCGGGCAAAACGCTGAGCGCCTGGACCACAGAGCTTGGCAAACAACGCCCGATCAGCGGCCTGGAGCCGGCCATCGTCACCCAGGTGAAGAAAGATGGCGTGCAGGTGCTGACCCGTACCGGCGAAGCCCATGTGGCGTGGGACAGCATGAAATGGGCGCGCCCTTTCCTGAATACCAACAGCATGGGCGCGATGCCTAAGCAGCCGTCGGACGTGGCGCAAGTGGGCGATCTGATCCGCGTACAACGCCAGAAGGACGACAGCCTCAAATTCAGCCAGGTGCCACTGGCCCAAGGCGCGCTGGTTTCGCTGGACCCACAGAATGGTGCAATCCGCGCCCTGGTCGGCGGCTTCGCGTTTGAGCAAAGCAACTACAACCGTGCGACCCAGGCCAAGCGCCAGCCAGGCTCGAGCTTCAAGCCGTTCATCTACAGCGCCGCACTGGACAACGGCTACACCGCCGCCAGCCTGGTCAACGATGCGCCTATCGTGTTTGTCGACGAGTACCTGGACAAGGTCTGGCGCCCGAAGAACGACACCAACACCTTCCTCGGCCCGATCCGCATCCGTGAGGCGCTGTACAAGTCGCGTAACCTGGTGTCGATCCGCTTGCTGCAGGCCATGGGCGTGGGCAAGACCATCGATTACATGACGCGCTTTGGCTTCGCCAAGTCGGACCTGCCGCCGAACCTGTCCCTGGCCTTGGGTACGGCGACCCTTACACCGATGGAAATCGCCACCGGCTGGAGCACGTTTGCCAACGGCGGCTACAAGATCGCTCCGTATCTGATCGACAAGATCGAAAGCCGCAACGGCGACACCCTGTTCACGGCCAACCCCCCGCGCGTGCCGGGTGATGTGGTCAACGGCGTGGCGGCGACTGATGGCCTGGCAGCCCCGAGCAACGGAGGCATCACCATCGAGCCGACCCCAGGCACAACGCCTGCGGCCAACGGCACGCCGGCTGAGCCCCAGACGCCTGCCGTCGCCGAGCGCATCGTCGACGGCCGTACCACTTACATCCTCAACAGCATCCTGGAAGACGTCATCAAGAAAGGTACCGGCCGCCGCGCACTGGCGCTGAACCGTCCGGACATCGCCGGCAAGACCGGTACCACCAACGAGTCCAAGGACGCCTGGTTCTCCGGCTACAACGCCGACTACGTGACCACCGTATGGACCGGTTATGACCAGCCGGAAAGCCTGGGCCGCCGCGAGTTCGGGGGCACCGTCGCACTGCCGATCTGGATGAGCTACATGGGCGCGGCCTTGAAGGACAAGCCGCCGCACACGCAGCCTGAGCCGGAAGGCATCCTCAGCCTGCGCATCGACCCGGTCAGCGGCCGCGCGGCCTCGCCAAGCACGCCGAATGCGTACTTCGAACTGTTCAAGAGCGAAGACACGCCGCCATCGGTCAATGAGCTGGGCAATGGCGTTGCGCCAGGCAGCCCACTGCCGGCGGACGAGGCGGCGCCGATCGATTTGTTCTGACCTGTAGTGAGCGGGCTTGTCGAGTCGTCGCACCGCCCGCGCTGGGTGGCGAAGCCGCCCTAATCCAGGCACCGAGTTTCTCCAGTTGGAACCAAGTGTCAGTTTTGGGGCGGCTTCGCCACCCGGCGCGGGGCAAGCCCGCTCACTACAAGGCCATCGGCGAACACCACACAGCAAAAAGCCCCGACTCGTGAGAGCCGGGGCTTTTTGTTGGTGCGCTACAACGGCTTAGCCGTTGAACACATCATCCACGCTTTGCAGCGGGTAGTTTTTCGGATACGGCAGGGTGGCCACACCGGTCTCGATGGCGGCTTTGGCCACGGCATCGGAGATCAGGGTGATCAGGCGCTTATCCATTGGTTTCGGGATGATGTACTCACGACCGAATTCCAGCTTGGCGCCACCGTAGGCATCGCACACATCCTGAGGCACCGGCAGCTTGGCCAGTTCGCGCAGGGCGTTGGCGGCCGCCACTTTCATCTCTTCGTTGATGCGCTTGGCGCGAACGTCCAGGGCGCCACGGAAGATGAACGGGAAGCCCAGTACGTTGTTGACCTGGTTCGGGTAGTCCGAACGGCCGGTGGCCATGATCACGTCGTTACGGGTGGCGCGTGCCAGTTCCGGGGCGATTTCCGGATCAGGGTTCGAGCAGGCGAACACGATCGGGTTGGCCGCCATGGACTTCAGGCCTTCGGCGCTCAGCAGGTTCGGACCGGACAGGCCGACGAACACGTCGGCACCGTTCAGGGCGTCAGCCAGGGTGCGCTTGGAGGACGGGTGGGCAAACATCGCCTTGTACTGGTTCAGGTCGGTACGCTCGGACTGGATCACGCCCTTGCTGTCGACCATGTAGATGTTTTCCAGCTTGGCGCCCATGCTGACAATCAGCTTCATGCAAGAGATGGCTGCAGCGCCGGCGCCCAGGCAGACGATCTTGGCATCAGCCAGGGTCTTGCCGGCGATTTCCAGGGCGTTGATCATGCCGGCCGCGGTAACGATCGCGGTGCCGTGCTGGTCATCGTGGAATACCGGAATGTCGCACTGTTCGATCAGGGCCTTTTCGATCTCGAAGCACTCAGGTGCCTTGATGTCTTCCAGGTTGATGCCACCGAAGGTGATGGAAATGCGCTTGACCGTGTCGATGAAAGCCTGCGGGCTTTCGGAGTCGACTTCGATGTCGAAAACGTCGATGCCGGCAAAGCGCTTGAACAGCACGCCCTTACCTTCCATCACCGGCTTGGAAGCCAATGGGCCGAGGTTACCCAGGCCGAGAATCGCGGTGCCATCGGAAATCACTGCAACCAGGTTGCCTTTGCCGGTGTACTTGTACGCCAGTTCAGGGTCGCGGGCGATTTCACGTACGGGCTCGGCAACACCAGGGCTGTAGGCCAGCGACAGGTCGCGGGCGGTAGCAGTGGCCTTGGTGAGCTCTACACTCAGCTTTCCTGGACGAGGATGGGCATGATATTCGAGAGCGGCAGTTTTCAAATCAGACATATCGGCATTCCGCTTTTACTGTTGGTCGACGGACCGCCGAGGATACGCGTGTCGTAAAGTCCCTACAAGACTGGGCAGTCACAGGTGTCAAGGCCCCAAAGCGCCGTACTTTGGTCTAAGGCCACGGGATACAAGGGCTTAACTGTTCACAATCGACGAAAAAAATGTCTACAATTTTTTCTTATTCAGTCGATTTAAGCATGCTGGGATCGGTCAGCGGCAACAGCCAGCGGGCCTGGTCGTTTTTCAGGCCGCCACGCTCAGCACGGTCCTGCACCCAGCCACGCGCCTCAATTGTCTTACCTTGCAGGCCACTGAGCCATGCGGCGTCGAATTGGCGGACGAGGTCGGGTGCAATGCGTAATACCAGTGCCCCCTGCAATTCGATCCAGATTCCGCCGCGATTGCGCTCGATCTTGCTTACCCGCCCGCTGACCAAGGCAAAGCCGGATTGCTTGAGTTGCGCCACATTTTGCACGGGTGATTGCCGCCAAAGACCCAGCCGCGCCTTGCGGGCAGCGTTTTCGGCAGCCTGCTGGCAAGCGACGAGATCGACATTGGGCGCAACACCTACTTGAAACCCCAGCCCCTGGGCCAGCAGTTGTGCTTCCAGGTTCTCACCATCAGCGCTGTAGAGGTGAGCCAACGTTCGGCCGTAACGGTCCTTGCTCTCGCGGCCCGGCACCAGCCCGACACGGTGGTTGCTGGCATCCACCAAGGCCTGCAAATGCTGGCGGGCAGCGACGGCATAGGGCTCATCGGAGCGGCCACGCTTGCCGGTTTCCGGTGCATTGAGACCAATCATCCGCACGCTGCGACCATCCTTGAGGCGCACCGTGTCGCCATCCACCACGCGCTGCACCTCCACCTGGGCCAGGGCGGCCGGAGCGGGGCAAAACACCTCGGCCTGGGCGACTGAAAGCCAAATCCCAGGCATAAAAAAGGCGCCCGCGAGGGACGCCTTTTTCAACAGCTTGCAAAAGCCCATAAGGCTTTTGAGCCTTACTCTGCTGGAGTAGCAGCAGGCTTCTTGCCGAAAGCACCAAAGCGATCTGCGAAGCGCTGTACACGGCCGCCGGTGTCCAGAGTTTTCTGCTTACCGGTGTAGAACGGGTGGCACTCGTTGCATACGTCAGTACCCAGTGGCTTGCACAGGTTCGAACGGGTTTCGAACTTGTTGCCGCAGCTGCAGGTGACTTCGATGGTTTCGTACGCTGGATGGATATCGGCTTTCATGGCACTTCCTCGGGCTAGCGTGCCGCCACTCGACACTATTGTCGAATACCGCACGTAATTAGGCCGCGGATTCTACCAGACCTTTTCAATCGCGCAAGCGGCGACACTATTTGCTTGTAAAGATAAAAGCACCTTTCATCAGAAAAGCGCGGCATACCCAAGCCACCCCTCGTCTGCTAGGCTCGCGCCCCTGCGCCACCGCCTGCCTTTATATGAGACCCCTCGCGTGCCCGACGCCATATTGCGCCTAGCCCTGCCCTCGCCCCTGCGTCGCCTGTTCGATTACCGGGCCCCTGCCGGCGTGCTGCGGGCGCAGTTGCAGCCGGGCATGCGCGTGCGCGTACCGTTCGGGCGCCGAGAGATGATCGGCATCCTGGTAGAAATCGCCGATCACAGCGAAGTGCCGGCCGAGAAACTCAAGCCGGCCTTGGCGATCCTCGACGCCACCCCACCGCTGCCACCCGCGCTGTTCAAGCTGTGCCTGTGGACCGCCCAGTATTACCAGCACAGCCTGGGCGACACCTTGAGCTGGGCGCTGCCGGTGCTGCTGCGCCAGGGCGAACTGGCCGAAGCGCGCCAGGAACGCTTCTGGTCGATGGTCCCCGGGGCGCGACTCGACGACCCGCGCATCGCCCGCGCGCCGCGCCAGCGTGAAGCCTTGGCCACATTGGCGCAGCACCCCCATGGCGTGGCTCACCAGCTATTAAGCAAGCTGATGCTGAGCAAAGACAGCCTCGACCTGCTGTTGGCCAAAGGCATGGTGCAGGTGGAAATCCGCAAGCACGCCCCCGATGCCCGTCACGAACACTGGCTGGCGCAACCGGAACTGCCGCTGAACCCCGAACAACGCGCCGCCTATGAGGCGATTCGCGCCGGCTTCGACAGTTTCCACGCCTTCCTGCTGGCCGGCGTCACCGGCAGCGGCAAGACCGAAGTCTATCTGCAGTTGATCCGCGAAACCCTGCAGGCCGGCAAACAGGCGCTGGTGCTGATCCCCGAGATCAACCTGGGCCCGCAGACCCTGGCGCGCTTCGAACAGCGCTTCAACGCACGCATCGCGCTGGTGCACTCGGCGGTCAACGACCGTGAACGCCTGGAGTCCTGGCTGGCCGCGCGAGATGGCGACGCCGACATTATTATCGGCACCCGCTCGGCCCTGTTTACGCCGATGAAAAACCCCGGACTGATCATCATCGACGAGGAGCATGACGGCTCCTACAAGCAGCAGGAAGGCCTGCGCTACCACGCCCGCGACCTCGCACTGGTGCGCGCACGCCAGGAAGACATCCCGATTGTGCTGGGTTCGGCCACGCCGTCCCTGGAAAGCCTGCACAACGCCTACACCGGCCGTTACGGCCTCCTGCGCCTGAACGAGCGGGCGGGCGGCGCCAAGCAGCCACGTTTCCTGCGCCTGGACGTCAAAAGCCGCCCGCTGGACAGCGGCATTTCCGGTCCGATGCAACAAGCCATCGGCCAGACCCTCGCCGCCGGCCAGCAGGTGTTGGTGTTTCTCAATCGCCGAGGCTTTGCGCCGACCTTACTGTGTCATGACTGTGGCTGGATGTCCGAATGCGAGCGCTGCGATGCGCGCATGACCGTGCACCAGCGCCATGGCGAGTTGCGCTGCCACCATTGCGGCCATGTGGAACGGGTGCCGCGTCACTGCCCGCAGTGCGGCAAGGTTGACCTGCGACCGGTAGGCGCAGGGACCGAACGGGCCGAAGAACGCCTGGGCATTCTGTTCCCAGACTACCCGGTACTGCGCGTCGACCGCGACAGCACGTCGCGCAAGGACGCGATGAACCAATTGTTCGCCACCATCCAGAAAGGCCAGCCGTGCATCCTGATCGGCACGCAAATGCTTGCCAAAGGGCACCACTTTCCACGAGTGACGCTGGTATCGATCCTGGATGCCGATGGCGGGCTGTTCTCCGGGGATTTTCGCGCCAGCGAACGCATGGCACAGTTGATCGTCCAGGTCGCCGGCCGCGCGGGCCGCGCCGAAGAGCCAGGCCGGGTGATTATCCAGACGCACCTGGCCGACCACCCACTGCTGATCCAACTGACGGAACAAGGCTACTTTGCCTTCGCCGAACAGGCGCTCAGCGAACGCCGCGCCGCCGGCCTGCCGCCGTTTTCCCACCTGGCCTTGCTGCGCGCCGAGGCCCACAAACCGGGGCAAGCAGAGAGCTTTCTGGATGAAGCGTGCAGCGCCGCCGAACGGTTGCTCGCCGAACTGGGTCTGAGCGGCATCGAACTGCTCGGCCCGGTGCCCGCGCCCATGGAGCGCCGCGCCGGGCGCTATCGGGCTCAGCTACTCTTGCAGGCAACCTCGCGCGCGCCCCTGCATCGGCTATTAAGTAGCTGGTTGCTTGCCCTGGAGCAAATGCCCAGCGGCCGACAGGTGAGATGGTCGCTGGACGTTGACCCGGTAGACCTTTATTGAATTGCCCTTGTGGCGAGGGAGCTTGCTCCCGCTGGGGTGCGAAGCGGCCCCAACGATTTTGGGAGTGCTCCGCACTCCAGCGGGAGCAAGCTCCCTCGCCACAGGTTAATCGTCTGTGAAGGTCCGACGAAGGTTGGCAAGCCCGCCCTCGCCACGGATAATGCCCAGTTTTTCCACCTGCGCATCGCGCGCCGCCGCTTGCGGTCGAAAGAGAACACCATGAAAGACACCATTCGCCAGCTGATCCAACAAGCCCTCACCCAACTCGTCAACGAAGGTGTGTTGCCTGAAGGCCTGACGCCGGCGATCCAGGTGGAAAACACCCGCGACAAGACCCACGGCGACTTCGCCAGCAACATCGCGATGATGCTGTCCAAGCCTGCTGGCATGAAACCGCGCGACCTGGCGGAAAAAATCATCGCTGCGCTGCCTGTCGACGAGCGTGTGACCAAGGCCGAAATCGCCGGCCCAGGTTTCATCAACTTCTTCCAGAACACCCAGGCGTTGGCCGGCCGTCTCGACGCGGCCCTGGCCGATGCCCGCGTGGGCGTGCGCAAGGCCGGTCCGGCCCAGCGCACCGTGGTCGACTTGTCGGCGCCTAACCTGGCCAAAGAGATGCACGTTGGCCACTTGCGTTCGACCATCATCGGCGACGGCGTGGCCCGGGTATTGGAGTTCCTCGGTGATGAGGTCGTCCGCCAGAACCACGTGGGCGACTGGGGCACGCAGTTCGGCATGCTGATGGCCTACCTGCAGGAAAACCCGATCACCAGCGACGAACTGTCGGACCTGGAAAACTTCTACCGCGCCGCCAAGAAACGTTTTGACGAGTCGGAAGCGTTCGCCGACCGCGCCCGCGGCCTGGTCGTCAAGCTGCAAGCCGGTGATGCCGAATGCCTGGCACTGTGGACCAAGTTCAAAGACATTTCGCTGTCCCACTGCCAGAAGATCTACGAACTGCTCAACGTCAAGCTGACCATGGCCGATGTGATGGGCGAGAGCGCCTACAACGACGACCTGATCAACGTGGTCAATGACTTGAAGGCAGCGGGCATGTTGGTCGAGAGCAACGGCGCCCAGTGCGTGTTCCTCGACGAATTCAAGAACGCCGACGGCGAGCCGCTGCCGGTGATCATCGTCAAGGCCGATGGCGGCTACCTCTACGCCACCACCGACCTGGCCGCCGTGCGCTACCGCAGTGGCACGCTCAAGGCTGACCGCGCCCTGTACTTCGTCGACCAGCGCCAGGCCCTGCATTTCCAGCAAGTGTTCGCCGTGGCGCGCAAGGCCGGTTTCGTGACCCACCCGATGGACATGGAACACATGGGCTTCGGCACCATGAACGGCGCCGATGGCCGCCCGTTCAAGACCCGTGACGGCGGCACCGTAAAGCTGATCGACCTGCTGACCGAAGCCCAGGAACGGGCCTACACCCTGGTGAAGGAGAAGAACCCTGAGCTGGCCGAGGCTGACCTGCGCAACATCGCCCGCGTGGTGGGCATTGGTGCGGTGAAATACGCCGACCTGTCCAAGCACCGCACCAGCGACTACAGCTTCAACTTCGACCTGATGCTCAACTTCGAAGGCAACACCGCGCCGTACCTGCTGTACGCCTACACCCGCGTGGCCGGCGTGTTCCGCAAGCTGGGCAAGGACTTCAGTGAAGTCGAAGGCCAGATCGACCTGCAAGCGCCGCACGAACAGGAACTGGCCGCCAAGCTCGCGCAATTTGGCGAAGTGCTGAACAGCGTGGGTGAAAAAGGCACGCCGCATATCCTCTGCACCTACCTGTACGAAGTCGCCGGCCTGTTCTCCAGCTTCTACGAGAACTGCCCGATCCTCACCGCCGACGACGAAGCCCAGAAGCAAAGTCGCCTGCGCCTCGCCGCACTGGCTGGACGGACCCTCAAGCAAGGCCTGGAATTGTTAGGCCTGGAAACCCTGGAGCGTATGTAAGTTGGCTGCCAAGAAAAAACCTGCACCCAAGCGCGGCGCCAGCCGCTACCAGGCCCCAGCGAAAAAGCCGATCCCGGGCTGGTTGTGGATGGCGATCGGCCTCACGGTCGGCGCGTTTGTCGTGTTTCTGATGAAGCTGGACCCCGGCCAGGGTGACGACGTCAAACGCGTCAAACAGGAGCAGCAGAAAGCCACCAAAATGGCCGAAGCCAACAAGACCGCACCAAGCCCGACGGCACCGGTGAAGCCGAAGTACGACTTCTACACGCTGCTGCCGGAATCGGAAGTGATCGTGCCGCCTGACGCCGTTCCGGAGAAAACCCTGCCGACACCGCAAGTGCCGACCACACCGGTGACCCCGGCGGAAGCGGCAAAAATCGACACCGCGCGTGCCCAGGCCGCACTGGCCGGGATTACGCCGCCGCCAGCCCCGCCGGTAGCAGAGACCAAGGCCGCACCGGTGACCAAGTTCTTCCTGCAGGCGGGCTCGTTCCCGAAACAGGCGGACGCGGATCGCGTGCGGGCGCAGATCATTCTGCTGGGCCAGACGGTGACAGTAGAGTCCGGCACAGTGAAGGAGGCGACGTGGTATCGCGTGCTGGTGGGGCCGTTCAGCAACCGTGAACAACTGACTGTGGCGCAGAAACAATTGGCCGGCGCCGGGTTTAGCAACCTGTTGTTACAACAACGCCAGAGCCGCTGACCTTCAGCCAACCTGGATCAAATGTGGGAGGGGGCTTGCCCCCGATAGCAGTAGATCAGTCAACATTTTCGGTGACTGACACACTGCCATCGGGGGCAAGCCCCCTCCCACATTTGGTTTTACACCGCTCTGGAATGGGTGTCAGACCAATAAACACCACTCGTCCGCCATAAACCCCTACAGTTGAAATCCCCCCCACCACCCCCATATCAGTTTCCATCAGGGCATTTTCGCCCCGCTGCGTGGAGACTCTCCCCTTGACCACCATCGTTTCAGTACGTCGCCACGGCAAAGTCGTCATGGGCGGCGACGGCCAGGTTTCCCTGGGTAATACCGTGATGAAAGGCAACGCCAAGAAAGTGCGTCGCCTGTACCACGGCCAGGTTCTCGCGGGCTTTGCCGGCGCTACCGCCGACGCCTTCACCCTCTTCGAGCGCTTCGAAGGCCAGCTGGAAAAACACCAGGGCCACCTCGTGCGTGCCGCCGTCGAACTCGCCAAAGAATGGCGCACCGACCGCTCCCTCAGCCGCCTGGAAGCCATGCTGGCCGTCGCCAACAAAGACGCTTCCCTGATCATCACCGGTAACGGCGATGTGGTTGAGCCTGAACATGGCCTGATCGCCATGGGTTCCGGCGGTGGCTACGCCCAAGCCGCAGCCAGCGCACTGTTGAAGAAAACCGACCTGTCGGCCCGCGAAATCGTCGAGACCGCCCTGGGCATCGCCGGTGATATCTGCGTGTTCACCAACCACAACCAGACCATTGAGGAGCAGGACCTCGCCGAGTAAGCCGTAGGCTTATTCGCGCTTGAGGCCGCCAAACACTATGTCCATGACTCCCCGCGAAATCGTCCATGAACTCAACCGCCATATCATCGGCCAGGACGATGCCAAGCGCGCCGTTGCCATTGCGCTGCGTAACCGCTGGCGCCGGATGCAACTGCCCGAAGAACTGCGCGTTGAAGTAACGCCGAAGAACATCCTGATGATCGGCCCGACCGGCGTCGGTAAAACCGAAATCGCCCGTCGCCTGGCCAAGCTGGCCAACGCGCCGTTCATCAAGGTCGAAGCCACCAAGTTCACCGAAGTGGGCTACGTCGGCCGCGACGTCGAGTCGATCATTCGTGACCTCGCCGACGCCGCCTTGAAGCTGCTGCGCGAACAGGAAATGACCAAGGTCAGCCACCGCGCCGAAGACGCCGCCGAAGAACGCATCCTCGATGCCCTGCTGCCACCGGCCCGCATGGGCTTCAACGAAGACGCCGCGCCGGCCTCGGATTCCAATACCCGCCAGCTGTTCCGCAAGCGTCTGCGTGAAGGCCAGCTGGACGACAAGGAAATCGAGATCGAAGTCGCAGAAGTCTCCGGCGTCGACATCTCTGCGCCGCCTGGCATGGAAGAAATGACCAGCCAGTTGCAGAACCTGTTCGCCAACATGGGCAAGGGCAAGAAGAAAAGCCGCAAGCTCAAGGTGAAGGAAGCGCTGAAACTGGTGCGCGACGAAGAAGCCGGGCGCCTGGTGAATGAGGAAGAACTCAAGGCCAAGGCCCTGGAGGCGGTCGAGCAGCACGGCATCGTGTTTATCGACGAGATCGACAAGGTCGCCAAGCGCGGTAACTCGGGCGGCGTGGACGTGTCCCGTGAAGGCGTACAGCGCGACCTGCTGCCGCTGATCGAAGGCTGCACCGTGAACACCAAGCTGGGCATGGTCAAGACCGACCACATCTTGTTCATCGCCTCCGGTGCGTTCCACCTGAGCAAGCCAAGCGACCTGGTGCCGGAGCTGCAAGGTCGCCTGCCGATTCGCGTGGAGCTCAAGGCGCTGACCCCGGGCGATTTCGAACGCATCCTCAGCGAGCCGCATGCGTCGCTCACTGAGCAGTACCGTGAGCTGCTGAAAACCGAAGGCCTGGGTATCGAGTTCCAACCGGACGGCATCAAGCGCCTGGCGGAGATCGCCTGGCAGGTCAACGAGAAGACCGAGAACATCGGTGCGCGTCGCCTGCACACCTTGCTGGAGCGCTTGCTGGAGGAAGTGTCCTTCAGCGCCGGTGACCTGGCAGGTGCGCAGAATGGCGAAGTGATCAAGATCGACGCGGATTACGTCAACAGCCACTTGGGCGAATTGGCGCAGAACGAAGACTTGTCGCGCTACATTCTGTAAGCCTCACACAGAATCGCTTCGCTTCAATGTGGGAGGGGGCTTGCCCCCGATAGCGGTTTGTCAGACAGATATATGCTGACTGACACACTGCTATCGGGGGCAAGCCCCCTCCCACATGTTGAAGCCGGTTTCTTCAGGATCACTACCTATGTCCAAATTCCCCACCGCGGTAAACCTGCACAAAACCTCCAACACCCTCGGCCTCACCTACGGGCCCGACGAGGTGTATCAACTGCCTGCCGAACTGCTGCGCACCCACTCGCCTTCCGCCGAGGTCCAGGGCCACGGTAAACCCATCCTGCAATTCGGCAAGCTCAACGTCCGGTTGACCAAGATCGAACCGGCCGGCCAGTACGCACTGAAATTGACCTTCGACGACGGGCATGACAGCGGACTGTTCACCTGGGACTACCTCTACCAGTTGGCCGTGCGTCAGGATGCACTGTGGGCTGATTATCTCGCCGAGCTCAAAGCGGCCGGCAAAACCCGCGACCCGAACGAGTCGGTCGTGCGCCTGATGCTCTAGCCCAGGCCTCTTGCTCATTAGTGGGCATTTTCTAATCGCTTCTGCTTGAATGCCCTGTCGCGTGACCAAAGATTGGTCCGCTTGCGAAAAAAATTAAACTCGGGTAACCAATGGAGCTGGCAAGTTCCCTGCATTTGACGATGCGGTATCAACGGTCACCCGAGTCGCAGTACCAGGCTTGTGTTGTGTATCGAAACTTCGTACGCAGCGGTACCCGGTACTCGTCTTTCGGACAATGGAGCGTCGTAGATGAGTAACAAGAACAACGATGACTTGAAACGCCAGGCCTCGGAAAACACCCTGGGGCTTAACCCGATCATCGCGTTACGCAAAAAGGATTTATTGGCGTCGGCGAAGATGGTGCTGACCCAAGCCATCAAGCAACCGTTGCACAGCGTCAAGCACGTCGCGCATTTTGGCGTCGAGTTGAAGAACGTGATGTTCGGCAAATCCCAACTGACCCCCGAAAGCGACGACCGCCGCTTCCACGACCCGGCCTGGAGCCAGAACCCGCTCTACAAACGGTATTTGCAAACCTACCTGGCGTGGCGCAAGGAACTGCACGACTGGATCGGCGACAGCAACCTGTCGGAACAGGACATCAGCCGCGGCCACTTCGTGATCAACCTGATGACCGAAGCCATGGCCCCCACCAACAGCGCGGCCAACCCGGCGGCGGTCAAACGCTTCTTCGAGACCGGCGGCAAGAGCCTGCTCGATGGCCTGTCCCACCTGGCCAAGGACATGGTGCACAACGGCGGTATGCCGAGCCAGGTCAACATGGGCGCCTTTGAAGTGGGCAAGACCCTGGGCACCACCGAAGGCGCGGTGGTGTTTCGCAATGACGTACTGGAGCTGATCCAGTACAAGCCGATCACCGAACAGGTGCACGAACGCCCGCTGCTGGTGGTGCCGCCGCAGATCAACAAATTCTATGTCTTCGACCTGAGCCCGGAGAAGAGCCTGGCGCGCTTCTGCCTGCGCAATGGCCAACAGACGTTTATCGTCAGCTGGCGCAACCCGACCAAGGCCCAGCGCGAGTGGGGCCTGTCGACCTATATCGAAGCGCTGAAGGAAGCGGTCGACGTGGTCACGGCGATTACCGGCAGCAAAGACGTGAATATGCTCGGCGCCTGCTCCGGCGGCATCACCTGCACTGCCCTGCTGGGCCACTACGCCGCGCTGGGGGAGAAGAAGGTCAACGCCCTGACCCTGCTGGTGAGCGTGCTGGACACCACCCTGGACACCCAGGTGGCGCTGTTCGTCGATGAGCAGACCCTGGAAGCAGCCAAGCGCCACTCCTACCAGGCCGGCGTGCTGGAAGGCCGCGACATGGCCAAGGTGTTTGCCTGGATGCGCCCCAATGACCTGATCTGGAACTACTGGGTCAATAACTACCTGCTGGGCAACGAGCCGCCGGTGTTCGACATCCTGTTCTGGAACAACGACACCACACGCCTGCCGGCCGCCTTCCACGGCGACCTGATCGAATTGTTCAAAAATAACCCACTGGTGCGCGCCAACGCCCTGGAAGTGTGCGGCACGCCTATCGACCTCAAGCAGGTCACCGCCGATATCTACTCACTGGCCGGCACCAACGACCACATCACGCCGTGGCAGTCCTGCTACAAGTCGGCACAGCTGTTTGGTGGCAAGGTCGAGTTCGTGCTGTCCAGCAGTGGGCATATCCAGAGCATCCTCAACCCACCGGGCAACCCCAAGGCGCGCTACCAGACCAGCGACAGCCTGGCGGGCAAGCCGCTTGAGTGGCAGGAGAATGCGACCAAGCACACGGATTCGTGGTGGCTGCACTGGCAAGTGTGGCAGGCGGAGCGGGCGGGCAAGATGAAGAAGGCACCCACAAGCCTGGGTAACAAAACCTACACCGCAGCGGAAGCCGCCCCAGGCACCTACGTACACGAACGCTAAATTGAAATGCATTCCGGCTGTAACACTTCACAGGGCTTGAGCATGCCGCAACCGTTCATCTTCCGTACCATCGACCTGGATGGCCAGACCATCCGCACGGCGGTACGCCCGGGCAAGCCTCACTTGACGCCGTTGCTGATCTTCAATGGCATCGGCGCCAACCTTGAGTTGGTGTTTCCGTTCGTCCAGGCGCTGGACCCGGACCTGGAAGTGATCGCCTTCGACGTGCCCGGCGTGGGCGGTTCATCCACACCGAACCGGCCGTACCGTTTTCCCGGCCTGGCCAAACTCACCGCACGCATGCTCGACTACCTGGACTATGGCCAGGTCAATGCGGTGGGCGTGTCGTGGGGCGGCGCATTGGCACAACAATTTGCCTACGACTACCCGGAGCGCTGCAAAAAGCTGATCCTCGCAGCCACGGCGGCGGGTGCGGTGATGGTGCCGGGCAAGCCCAAAGTGCTGTGGCTGATGGCCAGCCCACGCCGTTACATCCAACCGTCCCACGTGGTGCGCATTGCGCCGATGATCTACGGCGGTTCGTTCCGCCGTGATTCGAAACTGGCCGCCGAGCACGCGAGCAAAGTGCGCTCGGCGGGCAAACTGGGCTACTACTGGCAGCTGTTCGCCGGGTTGGGCTGGACCAGCATCCATTGGCTGCACAAGATCCGCCAACCGACGCTGGTGCTGGCGGGAGACGACGACCCGCTGATCCCACTGATCAACATGCGCATGCTCGCCTGGCGCATCCCCAATGCACAGTTGCACATCATCGATGACGGCCACCTGTTCCTGATTACCCGGGCCGAAGCCGTTGCACCGATCATCATGAAGTTTCTCGAGGAGGAGCGCATGCGCGCGGTGATTCACCCGCGACCGGCAGTGTAAGGACCACACTGCCGCGCAACTTGCCGAGAACCGACTATGGTTCTGAATTGGCGTGCCTGTTGATGGCTTGACGAAGGAGTGTTGGCTCATGCGAGAAAGACCCGTGACGAACCCGGCGCCCACCCCTGCCGCGTTCATCAATGCGCAAAATGCAATCACCGGCCTGCGGGGTCGGGATTTGCTGTCGACCCTGCGCAGCGTTGCCGCCCATGGTTTGCGAAACCCGGTGCATACCGCCCGTCACGCCCTGGCGCTGGGCGGTCAACTGGGTCGCGTCCTGCTGGGGGAGACGGTGCATGAACCCAACCCTCACGACAGCCGCTTCATTGACCCGACGTGGAAGCTCAACCCGTTCTACCGACGCAGCCTGCAAGCGTATTTGGCCTGGCAGAAACAGACCCGTCACTGGATCGATGACAGCACGCTGAGTGCCGATGACCGCGCCCGTGCGAACTTTGCTTTCTCGCTGTTCAACGATGCGGTCTCGCCCTCCAATACCCTGCTCAACCCGCTGGCCGTCAAGGAGCTGCTCAACTCCGGCGGCAACAGCGTGGTGCGTGGCGTGAGCAACCTGTTCGACGACCTGCTGCACAACAACGGCCTGCCGCGGCAGGTCAGCAAGCAGGCCTTTGAAGTCGGCAAAACCGTGGCCACCACGCCCGGCTCAGTGGTGTTTCGCAATGAGCTGCTGGAGCTGATCCAGTACAAGCCCATGAGCGAAAAACAGTACGCCAAGCCCCTGCTGATCGTGCCGCCGCAAATCAACAAGTACTACATTTTCGACCTGAGCCCGGCCAACAGTTTTGTGCAATACGCCCTGAAAAACCGCCTGCAGACGTTCATGGTCAGCTGGCGCAATCCGGATGTGCGGCATCGCGAATGGGGCCTCTCCACTTACGTGGCGGCGCTGGAAGAAGCGCTCAACGTCTGCCGTGCCATCACTGGCGCCCGCGAAGTCAACCTGATGGGCGCCTGCGCCGGCGGCCTGACCATTGCCGCCCTGCAAGGCCACCTGCAAGCCAAACGCCAACTGCGGCGGATCTCCAGCGCCAGCTACCTGGTGAGCCTGCTGGACAGCCAGATCGACAGCCCCGCCACGCTGTTCGCCGATGAGCAAACCCTGGAAGCCGCCAAGCGCCGCTCCTATCAGCAAGGCGTGCTCGACGGCCGCGACATGGCCAAGGTGTTCGCCTGGATGCGCCCCAACGACCTGATCTGGAACTACTGGATCAACAACTACCTGCTGGGCAAGGAACCGCCGGCCTTCGACATCCTGTACTGGAACAACGACAACACGCGCCTGCCTGCCGCGCTGCATGGTGACCTGCTGGACTTCTTCAAGCACAACCCGCTCAGCCACCCCGGTGGGCTGGAGGTGTGCGGTACACCCATCGACCTGCAAAAGGTCACGGTAGACAGCTTCAGCGTGGCCGGGATCAACGACCACATCACGCCATGGGACGCGGTGTATCGCTCTACCCAATTGCTCGGCGGTGAGCGGCGCTTCGTGCTGTCCAACAGCGGGCATATCCAGAGCATTCTCAACCCACCGGGCAACCCCAAGGCCAACTACGTCGAGAGCCCCAAGCTGAGCAGCGACCCGCGTGCCTGGTACTACGACGCCAACCACGTCGAAGGCAGTTGGTGGCCGCAGTGGCTGGAGTGGATCCAGCAGCGCTCAGGCGTACAACGCGAAACCCTCACCGCCCTGGGCAACCAGAATTACCCACCGATGGAAGCGGCGCCGGGCACCTATGTGCGGGTGCGCTGAGCTCAACGATCACATTAAGAAGACTGGATGAAGACGCGCGACCGTATCCTTGAATGTGCCCTGCAGTTGTTCAACCAGAAGGGCGAGCCGAACGTGTCGACCATGGAGGTGGCCAATGAAATGGGGATCAGCCCCGGCAACCTCTACTACCACTTCCATGGCAAGGAGCCACTGGTGCTCGGGCTATTCGAGCGGTTCCAGAATGAGCTGGCGCCCTTGCTCGACCCGCCGGCGGATGCCCAACTGGAAGCCGAGGATTACTGGCTGTTCCTGCACCTGATCGTCGAGCGCATGGCCCATTACCGGTTTCTGTTTCAAGACCTGTCGAATCTGGCGGGGCGCCTGCCGAAATTGGCCAAGGGCATTCGCAACCTGCTGACGGCACTCAAACGTACGCTGGCGTCATTGCTCGCGCGGTTGAAGGCGGCGGGCCAGTTGGTCAGCGGCACCCAGGCGTTGGGGCAGTTGGTGGAGCAGATCACCCTGACCCTGCTGTTTTCCCTGGATTACCAGCGGATCCTTGATCGCGAAGGTGAGGTGCAGGTGGTGGTCTACCAGATCATGATGCTGGTAGCGCCGCACTTGCTGCCACCGGCGCGGCAGGCAACCGAGAAGTTCGCGCTGAAATACCTTGATGACCCCCACACATAAAAAATGCCCGACCTTTGCAGGCCGGGCATTTTTTGTGCCCTGAAAAGATCAGGACTGACTGGATGACGTCGGGGTTGCCGGCGTTGCAGTCGGGGTCACAGCAGCAGGGGCCGGTGCGGACACCGAGTTGGCTGTGGAAGCGGTTGGCGCAGTAGCAGGCTTGGCCGCAACAGCAGGCTTCGGTGCTGCTGGTTTTTTCGCTACGGCAGGCTTCTTCGCGGCGGCAGGTTTTGCCGCTGGTTTGGCTGCGGCAGGCTTGGCCGCCGGCTTCGCGGCGACTGGCTTGGCTGCAGGTTTCGCAGCGGCCGGTTTGGCAGCGGGTTTTGCAGCGGCGGTTTTGGCCGCAGGCTTGGCGGCAGGTTTTGCTGCTGCCTTGGCTGCGGGTTTAGCGGCAGGCTTGGCAGCCGCTTTAGCCGCTACCGGTTTAGCAGCAGGCTTGGCGGCCGGCTTAGCGGCTGCGGTTTTGGCCGCTGGCTTGGCTGCTGGCTTAGCGGCAGCTTTGGCGGCGGGCTTGGCGGCTGCTTTTACCAGAGGCTTGGCGGCAGCTTTTGCAGCCGGTTTGGCAGCGGCCGTTTTAGCGGCAGGCTTGGCAGCCGGTTTGGCCGCTGCGGTTTTCGCCGGAGCCACTTTGGCGCCGGTGAGTTTTTCAATTTGCTTGGTCAGGGTATCAACCTTGCTGTGCAACGTTTTCAATTCAGCTTTGCTCGGCACGCCCAGTCGCGAAATAGCACTGTTGAGGCGTTTGTCGAAAGTCTCTTCCAACTTGCCCCACGTGTCAGAAATGCTCGACTTGGCGGAACCGGCAGTTGCCTTGGCGGCTTCAACTTTTTTACCAACCGTGGTTTTGGTCAGTTTCTCGGCCTTTTCGCCGTCCTTGACCAAAGTCTCGAAGTATTTGCCACCGTCACTGCTAACCTTCGAGTACACGCCTAAACCAGCAAGCCAGATCTTACGGGAATATTTTTCAACTTCCCCGACCCACGAGCTGCCTTCTTTCTGAGTAGTCTTTTTAACAGCCATCCCGATGTCTCCTTAGTGTTTACGCGCGACACGTTCGAGCAATGCCGTCAGCTCTTCGAGCTTAGCAGAGAGTGTCTCCACGTCATGTTTAGACGCAATGCCGATTCGATTCAAGGCACTTGCAACACGAGTATCAAAAGCTTTTTCAACTTTATCCAGCTGAACTTCTACCAGACCTTTGACAGAGGAGACATTACTCTTTACTTGGTCAATCTGACTGTTGGCGGCCTCAAGTTGTTCAACTGCAACTTTTTTACCTTTACTTTCAACATGTTGGCCCGACTTAACCAGCTCTTTAAAGTACTCGCTGCCCTCGCTTCCGACCTTGGCGTAGGCACCGAGTCCTGCCAGCCAGATCTTGCGGGCGTAGGATTTAACGTCACTCAGGGCAGTGGTCTGGGCGTCGATTTTTTTCTTCAGGATAACTTTGGCCATGGTGCACCTCACGCAAAATAGGGGGGAGGAACGGCCCACAGGAGTTGAGGGCTTGGGCACAAAGTAGGCTGGAAAATTAGAATCGGCACCCTAAGAACAATCGGATCAAACCAGCGCCTTATCCAGGGCCTTCTCGATTTCGGACTTGATGGTGCCACTCATGGCCGACATCAACAGCCCCAGTTCCACATCAATGCGCAGCGAATCATCGGCGACTAATACCGTGCCTTTAACCCCCGAACGCTTGAGGTTCAAGGTATCGCCGGACCACGAAGGCTCCAGGCCATATTGCTCCTTGAGTTTGAGCGCCAACTTATCGGCCTTTGCCCGTGCGCCTTCTTTACCCAGGGAATGTGCACGCTCAACGGTTATACGGGCCATTGCAATGACTCCTCTTTATAGGGACTTGGATACCTTCGATGCGGCAAAAGGTCTCGGTGACCGCCCATCTTACCTTCAGCCTTGCCAAGACAAAGCAGGCCTTGGGGATTATCATGTCCCGCATTCTCTTTTGGTGACAGCGATATGACTGATCAGCGCAAAGGCAGCGATGCCGAACCCACCACTCACTTCGGCTTCAAGAACGTCCCGGAAAGCCAGAAAGCGGAAAAAGTCGCTGAGGTGTTTCACTCCGTAGCGGCCAAGTACGACCTGATGAACGATGTGCTCTCCGGCGGCATGCACCGCCTGTGGAAGCGCTTCACCATCGAGCTGTCGGGTGTACGCACCGGCAACCGCGTATTGGATATCGCCGGCGGTACGGGCGACCTGGCGGCCAAATTCTCCAAGCTCGTGGGTCCGACCGGCCAAGTGGTATTGGCGGACATCAACGGCTCGATGCTCAAGGTCGGTCGTGACCGCCTGCTCGACAAGGGCGTGGCCGGCAATATCGAATTTGTCCAGGCCGATGCGGAAAAGCTGCCGTTCCCCGACAACCACTTCGATTGCGTGACCATCGCTTTCGGCCTGCGCAACGTGACCCACAAGGAAGACGCGATCCGCTCGATGCTGCGCGTGCTCAAGCCGGGCGGCCGCCTGTTGGTGCTGGAGTTCTCCAAGCCGACCAACGCGCTGATGTCCAAGGTCTACGACACCTACTCCTTCGCCTTCATGCCGTTGATGGGCAAGCTGATCACCAATGACGCCGAGAGCTATCGCTACCTGGCCGAATCGATCCGTATGCACCCCGATCAGGAAACCCTGAAGTCGATGATGGTAGAGGCCGGTTTCGACCGCGTGACCTACCACAACATGACCTCGGGCATCGTGGCCCTGCACCGCGGCATCAAGCCCTGATGCTGCTCAAAGGCCTCCTCGCCAGCGTCGAACACGGCCTCAACCGTGTGCTGCGCCTGGACAGCACCGCCCTGGCGCGGCTTGCGCATTTGAACGGCAAGGTCATCGCCGTCGACTGCAGCAGCCCCGCCTTGCAACTGTTTATCCTGCCCAGCGATGAAGGCCTGCTGCTCGCGACCCAATGGGCTGCCGAGGCTGATTGCACCCTGCGTGCGCCGGCGTCCAGCCTGTTGCACCTGGCGCTGAGCCGCAACAAAACCGCGATCCTCCACGGCACTGAAGTGCATTTGGAAGGTGACAGCTCGGTGCTGATGGACCTGGCCGCCGTGCTGCAGGACCTGGAGCTGGACTGGGAATACGAGCTGTCGCGCTGGATCGGCCCCGTCGCCACCCAGTTGATCAGCGGGCACCTGCGCAGCCGCTCGCGTTGGTACCAGCAGGGGTTCGCCAGCCTCAACCAGAACCTCGCCGAATACCTGAGCGAAGAATCGCGCACCCTGGTCGGAGAACGTGAAGCGCAAGCGCGCTTTCGTGAACTCGACAAGGCCAAAATCGACCTGGAACGCCTCGAGGCCCGCTTCGAGCGCCTGAGCCGTTCCCTTGATCCAAGCGATAACGCATGAAGCTGCTCGCCGTCCGCCGTTTGTTTCGTATCCAGCGCGTCGTAATCCGCTACCGCCTCGATGACCTGCTGTTCGCCCTGCCTCTGCCGTGGTTCCTGCTCGCTGTACGTTATGTACTGCCGTGGCGCTGGTTCCCGCGCAAACAGCTGGAGCTGAGCCGTGGCGCGCGCCTGCGCCTGGCGTTGCAGGACCTGGGGCCGATCTTCATCAAGTTCGGTCAGATCCTCTCGACCCGCCGCGACCTGCTGCCCGAAGACATCGCCGACGAGCTGATGCTGTTGCAGGACCGCGTGCCGCCGTTCGATTCCCAGCAATCGATGAAGCTCATCGAAGAACAGCTGGGCAAGAAGATCAGCGAGGTGTTCAGCCGCTTCGACGTCGACCCGCTAGCCTCTGCTTCGGTCGCACAAGTGCACGCGGCGCAGCTCAAGACCGGCGAAGAAGTGGTGGTGAAGGTGATCCGCCCCGGCCTCAAGCCGATCATTGGCCAGGACTTGGCGTGGCTGTTTATTCTCGCCCGCGCTGCCGAGCGTTTCTCGGCCGATGCGCGCCTGCTGCACCCGGTGGATGTGGTCGCCGACTACGAAAAAACCATCTACGACGAACTCGACCTGCTGCGCGAAGCCGCGAATGCCAGCCAACTCAAGCGCAACTTCGAAGGCTCGCCGCTGCTGTACGTGCCGCAAGTGTATTGGGATTGGTGCCGCCCCAAAGTGCTGGTGATGGAGCGCATCTACGGCGTGCAGGTCACCGACCTCGCGACGCTGGCCGACCAGCGTACCGATATGAAGATGCTCGCCGAGCGTGGCGTGGAGATTTTCTTCACCCAAGTGTTCCGCGACAGTTTCTTCCACGCCGACATGCACCCGGGCAATATCTTCGTCAGCACCGTCAACCCGTGGAGCCCGCAGTACATCGCGATCGACTGCGGCATCGTCGGCAGCCTGACGCCGGAAGACCAGGACTACCTGGCCCGCAACCTGTTCGCCTTCTTCAAGCGCGACTACCGCCGCGTGGCGCAATTGCACATCGATTCGGGCTGGGTGCCGGCTGAGACCAAGCTCAACGAATTCGAAGCGGCGATCCGCACCGTGTGCGAGCCGATCTTTGAAAAACCGTTAAAAGATATTTCCTTCGGCCAGGTCTTGATGCGCCTGTTCCAGACCGCGCGGCGCTTCAATATGGAAGTGCAGCCACAGTTGGTGCTGTTGCAGAAAACCCTGCTCAACATCGAAGGCCTGGGCCGCCAGCTGTACCCGGACCTCGACCTGTGGAATACCGCCCAGCCGTTCCTCGAACGCTGGATGCGCGAGCGGATGAGCCCGAAAACCGTGCTGGGCAACCTGCACAGCCAGATGGAACAACTGCCGCACTTGGCCAACATGACCCGCGACCTGTTGGAGCGCATGTCCCAGCCCCACGCCAAGGACCCGGCGCCACCCTGGAAGAAGCGCAAGGACGACTGGTTCCTGCGCCTGCTGGGCGCTGCGCACCTGGTCGGCGGGGTGATGCTGGCCATCGGTGGTCCGCTGAACCAACTGGGCCACTGGCCGGCTGGCATCATGGTCGCCGTGGGTGTTTATCTGATCGTGCGTCGATAGCCAATCCGGTTATACACTGTCGCAAATTGCCGGAGCCGAACATGAAAGACTGGCTGGACGAGATCAAGTGGGACAGTGACGGCCTGGTGCCGGCCATTGCCCAGGACTACAAGACCGGGCGCGTGCTGATGATGGCCTGGATGAACCGCGAGGCCCTGAGCCTCACTGCCACTGAGCAGCGCGCCATCTACTGGTCACGCTCGCGTGGCAAACTGTGGCGCAAGGGCGAAGAGTCCGGGCACGTGCAAACCCTGCACGAGATGCGCATCGACTGCGACGCCGACGTGGTGATCCTCAAGGTCGAGCAGATCGGCGACATCGCCTGCCACACCGGCCGTCACAGCTGTTTCTATCGCGTGTTCGAGAACGGCGAATGGAAAGTCGTGGAGCCGGTGCTCAAAGACCCGCACGCCATCTACTCGGCAGGACACTGAACATGAGCGATACCCTGAACCGTGTGGCCCAGGTGCTGGAAGACCGCAAAGGCGCGGACGCTGACAGCTCCTACGTCGCCAGCCTGTACCACAAGGGCTTGAACAAGATCCTGGAAAAACTCGGCGAAGAATCCGTCGAGACGATCATCGCCGCCAAGGACGCGCAAATCAGCGGCGACTGCAGCGATGTGATCTACGAAACCGCCGACTTGTGGTTCCACAGCCTGGTCATGCTCGCCCAACTGGGGCAGCATCCACAGGCAGTGCTGGATGAACTGGACCGTCGCTTCGGCTTGTCCGGGCATGCCGAAAAGGCTTCGCGCCCGTCCGCTTGAATAACGTTGACTGAGGAATTGCAGCATGGGCATTTTTGACTGGAAACACTGGATCGTCATTCTGGTGGTCGTGGTACTGGTATTCGGCACCAAGAAACTCAAGAACCTCGGCACCGACGTCGGCGAGTCGATCAAGGGCTTCCGTAAAGCCATGAACGACGACGAAAAACCGGCCGACCCGGTGGTCAATCCCGTACCGCCGGCCCAGCCTGTGCACCCGCAGGCCACCCAGCCGATCACCGAGCGTCGTACCTTCGACGTGCAGGCTGAAAAAGTCGAAGAGCCGACCCGCAAAGACTCGTGAGCACTGACTAATGTTTGGTATCAGCTTCTCTGAACTGCTGCTCGTCGGCCTGGTAGCCCTGCTGGTACTGGGGCCGGAACGCCTGCCCGGTGCGGCACGCACGGCCGGCCTGTGGATCGGGCGCCTGAAACGCAGTTTCAACGCCATCAAACAGGAAGTTGAAAGGGAAATCGGCGCCGACGAAATCCGCCGGCAACTGCACAACGAACATATTCTGTCGTTGGAGCAGGAAGCCCGGAAGATTCTGTCACCCGTGCAGGAACCCGCCAAACCGGTGGAGCCGGTGGCTGACAACACCATCGCGCCAACCGTAGAGGCCGCTCCCGTGCAGCCCACCGCGCCAACCGAGCCTGCGCCGACGCCTGCCGCGTCGCCCGCGCCCCATGACCCCACATTGCCGCCGCGAGCCCCATGAGCGCTGATAAACCGGAAAACGACCAGCATATGCCGCTGGTCTCGCACCTCACCGAGCTGCGTACCCGCCTGCTGCGTTGCGTAGCGGCCATCTTCATCATCTTTGCCGGGTTATTCGCCTTTACCCAGCAGATCTACACCTTCGTCTCCACGCCGCTGCGCCAGTACCTGCCGGCCGGCGCGACGATGATCGCCACCGATGTGTCATCACCGTTCCTGACGCCGTTGAAGCTGACCATGATGGTCTCGCTGTTCCTGGCGATCCCGGTGATCCTGCATCAGATCTGGGGCTTTATCGCACCGGGCCTCTACAAGCATGAGAAGCGCATCGCGGTGCCGTTGCTGGTGTCGAGCATCCTGCTGTTCTACACCGGCATGGCGTTCGCCTACTTCCTGGTGTTCCCGTTGATCTTCAAATTTTTCGCCGCCGCCACCCCGGCCGGCGTGGAAATGATGACCGACATCACCAGCTACCTCGACTTCGTGATGACGCTGTTCTTCGCCTTTGGCGTGGCCTTCGAAATCCCGGTGGCCGTGGTGTTGCTGGTGTGGATCGGCGTGGTCAACGTGCAATACCTGAAGAAGATCCGCCCCTACGTGATCATCGGCTGCTTCGTGGTCGGTATGATCCTCACCCCGCCGGATATTTTCTCCCAGACCCTGCTGGCCGTGCCGATGTGGATGCTGTTCGAGATTGGCATCCTGTTCAGCAGCTTGATCACCAAGCGCGGCGAACACCCGGATGACCAAACCGCCGACGACGACCAGCCGCCAGCGACCCAGCCGTGAACCTGCTGCTGCTGGAAGAGGCCGACTTTATCGCGGCCGACCGTGTGGTGCTGCGTGATCGGCGCCTGGTGCACATGCAGGAAGTCCACCGCGCCGTCGTAGGCGACAGCCTGCGTGTCGGGCGCATCGGCGGGTTGATGGGCAATGCACAACTGGTGCGCCTGGAAGCCCGCGAAGCCGACCTGCAAGTGAGCTTCGACCAACCTCCACCGGCCAAACTGCCGCTGACGCTGCTGCTGGCCCTGCCGCGCCCGAAAATGCTGCGCCGGGTGCTGCAGACCGTGGCCGCCATGGGCGTGCCCAAGGTGGTGCTGGTCAACAGCTACCGGGTCGAGAAGAGCTTCTGGCAAACCCCGTTCCTGGAGCCCGAGGCGATTCGCGAGCAATTGATCCTCGGCTTGGAACAGGCCCGGGACACGGTGTTACCCGAGATTGTTATCGAAAAGCGCTTCAAACCCTTCGTCGAAGACCGCCTGCCGGCCATGACCGAAGGCACCCTGGGCCTGATCGGTCACCCAGGCGATTACCCGGCGTGCCCACGTGGGCTGGATGAGCCGGTGACCCTGGCGATCGGGCCTGAGGGCGGCTGGATTCCCTACGAAGTGGACCTGCTGACCCAAGCAGGGCTGCAGCCGGTGCAACTCGGTGCACGCATCCTACGGGTCGAAACGGCCGTCACCGCCCTGCTCGCCCGGCTCTTCTAACCAGAAACCTGGCAAACGACGCAGCTCCCCTGTGTCACTACAGATTCCTGCGTATCTGCCGATAACCCGTGAATAAGTCCAAGCCTTGTTCCACGGGAGTTTGCAGTATGTATCGTTGGTTAGCCGAAAAGCTGGGGAATGTCAGCGTCAAAACCAAACTTGGCGTGGGCTTCGGCCTGGTATTACTGCTGACGCTAATGATCACCTTCACCGGCTGGACCGGGCTCTCAGGCGTGATCAGTCGCGGGGACAAACTGGGTTATATCGCCAGCCTCAACGACCTGAGCAAGGACCTGCGCATTGCTCGCTTGGACTTCGAAATGCGCCGTGGCGAACAGGGGCCGGCAGCCGTCAATGAGCTGCTTGGCAAGCTGGAAGGCGGCCTGAAAACCGCGCGCACACTGATTGAGCAGCCCGCTGATATTGCCCTGATCGATGATCAACTGGCAGGGGTCGACCAGTACAAACGGGCATTTGATGCCATGGTCCAGGCCGGAGCCAATCGCGAAAACGCACGTAGCAAATTGGGCGATACCGCTGACAACGCGGTACTCAAGATAAACGAAGTCGAAAAATCCCTGCTGCAAGGTGACAGCGTCAGCCAGTTCAACAGCGTTGTCGATGTGAGCAAATTGATCCAGCAAGCCCGCTTTCAGGTGCGCGGCTATACCTACAGCGGCAAGGTCGAAGCAGAGCAGCCCGCGCTGGACGCCATCGACAATGCCCTGAAAAAAATCGCCAGCCTCACGGGCCAAATCCCTGAACAATATTCGACCAACCTGCAACAGGCCAGCGTGTCACTGCAAGCCTATCGCGCAGCGGTCAGCCAATACCGCGACTCTCAGGTTGCCAGCGCTGCAGCGATGAAAATCATGGGCGTGCAGGGCGACATACTGCTGGACCGCAGTAACAAGCTGACCACCTCGCAAACGGTGGTGCGTGACGCCGATGCGGCAAACGCCAAGCAACTGTTGCTGTTGGCCACCGTACTGGCGCTGATCTTCGGCCTCGTCGCCGCCTGGGCCATCACCCGTCAGATCATCATCCCGCTCAACCAGACACTCCAGGTGGCCGAGCGCGTGGCCTCGGGTGACCTGAGCCACAACCTGACCTCTCTACGCCAGGACGAACTGGGTCAACTGCAACGCGCCATGCAAAGCATGACCGTCGGCCTGCGTGAGCTGATCGGTGGCATCAGCGACGGCGTCACCCAAATCGCCAGCGCCGCTGAACAGCTGTCCGCCGTGACCGAGCAAACCAGCGCCGGGGTCAACAGCCAGAAAGTCGAGACCGACCAGGTCGCCACCGCCATGAACGAAATGGCCGCCACCGTGCAAGAAGTGGCGCGCAACGCCGAGGAAGCCTCCGAAGCTGCCGTGGCCGCTGACCAGCAGGCCCGTGAAGGCGACAAAGTGGTCGGCGAAGCCATCGCCCAGATCGAACGCTTGGCCACCGAAGTGGGCAACTCCACGGCGGCCATGGGCGACCTGAAGCGCGAAAGCGACAAAATCGGCAGCGTGCTCGACGTGATCAAGTCCGTGGCCCAGCAAACCAACCTGCTGGCCCTCAACGCCGCGATTGAAGCCGCACGTGCCGGCGAAGCCGGGCGAGGTTTCGCCGTGGTGGCGGACGAGGTACGCAGCCTGGCCCAGCGCACACAGAAGTCCACCGAAGAGATCGAAGAGCTGATCGTCGGCCTGCAAAACGGCACCCAACAGGTCGCAAGCATCATGGACAACAGCCGTGGCCTGACCGACAGCAGCGTCGAGCTGACCCGCCGTGCCGGTAGCGCCCTGGCGAACATCACCCGTACGGTCTCGACCATCCAGGCGATGAATTCGCAGATCGCCACGGCGGCCGAGCAGCAAAGCGCGGTGGCCGAGGAGATCAACCGCAGTGTGTTGAACGTGCGCGATGTGTCGGAACAAACCTCTTCGGCCAGCGAAGAAACCGCAGCCTCCAGCGCTGAGCTGGCGCGCCTGGGTATCTACCTGCAAACCCTGGTCGGGCGCTTCCGTATCTGACGGTTCTTACGGCGGCGGCCGGTCGAGGCCGCCGCAACTTGTGAAAATTCCTACACAGTTATCAGCCCTCCATCACTCCGAATCGAATTAGCGTGTCTACGCGCTTTATCAGATTTGGAGGTTCACCATGTTTCCTCGGCTGACCCGCTTGCTGGTCAACGCCAGCGTCCGACTCAAACTTGCCCTGGGGTTCGGCCAGGTGCTGGTCCTCAGCCTCGCCATCGCCATGACCGGCTGGCAAGCCTTGAATGCGGTGCTTTTCCGCTCAAGCAACTTGATCGTGCTGGGCCAACTGGCCGCTGTCGCAGAGGCCATGCGCGCCGATCGTATCGTGTACCGCACCCTGACAGACGCCACCAGCCTGGGCAAAATGACCCTGCAGATTGGAACAATCGACCAGCACCTCGACTACTTGCAAGACCACCTCAAAGATCCGGCCGACTTGCAGAGCCTGCAGGAAGCGAGACGCCTGGTGGCCGGTTTCAAAGCCGTACTCGTGGAGCTGGCGCCGCTGATCGAACGACGCGAAAACATCCACCCCCTGCTGCAAAAGGCCACACTCCAGGCCGGCGATACACTCGCTCAGTTGGCCAGTGAACTGCCCGACCAGCAGGATCAGCAGGCACTCGATGCCATCGAGAACCTGCGTCAAACCATAGAGCAGGCGGAGGAGCGTGCCCGCAGCCCTGCCTGGGCCGCGGAATCATTACAGGCCTATGCAGAAACGCTCGGCAAGGCGCTCGACACCCTGGCCATCGCTCAAGCCGCTGTCACGCGACTGCCGGTAGACTCGACGTTGCTTGAAACCGACCTGGCGGATTATCGCGCGCAGCTACTGATGCTCAAGGACGCTCAAGTCACCACCGAAACCGCGCAAAACCGCTTCGAGCAACAGCTCAACCAGTTACTCGAGCAAACCGAACGGGTGAGCCAGAGCCAGATCGTCAAGCGTGACAGCGAGGCGGAACACACCCGCATGTTGCTTGTCAGCGTCACGGTTGCCGCCCTGTTGCTGGGGGCGTTGGCGGCCTGGTGGATCGCCCGCCAAATCGCGCTGCCGCTGCACCAAGCCTTGGCAGCCGCCAACCGCATTGCCGAGGGCAACCTGAGCGACAGTGGGGTGGTGGAACGTCGGGATGAGTTGGGCCAGTTGCAGCAAAGCATCGGGCAAATGGCGCGCAACCTGCGCGGCCTGATCAGCGGTATTGGCGACAGCGCCCGACAAATCGCCAGTGCCGCCACACAGCTGTCCACTGTCTCCGAGCAGACCCGCGCCGGGCTCAGCAACCAAAAGGACGAAACCGATCAGGTGGCCACCGCCATGAACGAAATGCTCGCCACCGCCCAGGAGGTCGCCCGGCACGCCGAGCAGGCGTCTATCGCGGCCAATGAAGCGGACCAACAGGCCAGCGCCGGTGACAAGGTGGTTGCACAAGCCATTGAGGAGATCGGCCATCTGGCCAGTGAAATGGCCCTGTCCAGCCGCGCCATGCTGGCACTGCAGCAGGAGAGCCAAAAAATCGGCAGTGTGCTGGACGTGATCAAGTCCGTGTCCCAGCAAACCAACCTGTTGGCGCTGAACGCGGCCATCGAAGCCGCACGCGCGGGCAATGCCGGTGAAGGGTTTGCGGTGGTAGCCGATGAAGTACGCAGCCTGGCGCAACGCACCCAGGAATCGGCCGAAGAAATCGAAGGGCTGATCAGCGGCCTGCACGCCGGTACACAACAGGTCGCCGACATCATGGACAGCAGCCGCCACCTGACCGACCACAGCGTCGGCCTGACCCGCGACGCCGGCGACGCACTGGCGGCGATTGCCCGGACGGTATCGATCATCCAGGAAATGAACCCGCAGATTGCCGCCGCCGCCGAACAACAAAGCGCCGTGGCCGAGGAGATCAATCGCAGTGTGTTGAAGGTACGGGATGTTTCCGAACAAACCGCAGCCGCCAGCGAGGAAACGGCGGCGGCGAGCGTTCAGTTGACGAGATTGAGCCTTGACCTGCAGACACTGGTCGGCAAATTCAGGCTCTGAGACTCACCACATGTGTGGCGACGGGCTTGTTGTGGCGAGCGAGCTTGCTCGCGCTGGGCTGCGAAGCGGCCCTAAAAACCTGCCACTGCGATTTGGCTTAAAAACGCGGATGGGTTTATGGGGGCCGCTACGCGGCCCAGCGCGAGCAAGCTCGCTCACTGCAGGTCAACTTTTAGCGCTCTGGAAGTGTTTACTACAGGACCTGGCGCAGGAACGCCTGGGCGCGAGGGTCTTTCGGTGAGTCGAAGAACTCGGCCGGGGCCGCATCTTCCAGCAACTTGCCATGATCGAAGAACAGCACGCGGTCCGCCACTTCACGGGCAAAGCCCATTTCGTGGGTCACACAGACCATGGTCATGCCCTCCAAGGCGAGCGTCTTCATCACGTCCAGCACTTCGCCGACCATTTCCGGGTCGAGGGCCGAGGTGGGCTCATCAAACAGCATCACCTTGGGCTCCATGGCCAACGCCCGGGCAATCGCGACTCGTTGCTGTTGGCCGCCGGACAAGCGTGAGGGGAACTCATTGGCCTTCTGTGCAATGCCGACCTTCTCCAGCAGCGCCAGGGCCTTGGCCTCGCGCTCCTGCTTGCCGCGCTTGCGCACGACTTTCTGCGCCAGGCACAGGTTTTCCAGCACGGTCATGTGCGGAAACAGGTTGAAGTGCTGGAACACCATGCCGACTTCGCGGCGGTAGGCGTTCACGTCGGTCTTCGGGTCGGCCAGTTGCAAACCGTCGATGCTCACCGAGCCGGAGTCGAACTCCTCCAGGCCGTTGAGGCAACGCAGGAACGTGGACTTGCCGGAGCCGGACGGGCCGATCACCACCAGCACTTCGCCCTTGGCCACCTGGGTGGTCACATGGTCCACCGCACGGACCACATGGCCACGGGTGTCGAAGACTTTTACCAGATCGCGGACTTCAATCACTTTGCGCGAGCCTCCGCTCAAGCCGGCTGGCCATTTTCGACAGCGGCAGGTTGATCAGCAGGTACAGGCCTGCCACGCAGAACAGGATTTCAAACGGCGAAAATGAAGTGGTGATCACTTCACGGCCACTCTTGAGCAATTCGGTAATCGCGATCACCGACACCAGGGACGTGTCCTTGACCAGGCTGATAAATTGCCCGGCCAGCGGTGGCAGCACGCGCTTGAACGCCTGCGGCAGTACCACATGGCGCATCGACTGGCTGGCACTCAGGCCCAGGGAGCGCGCGGCTTCGTTCTGGCCACGGGTAATGGACTGCACACCGGCGCGGACGATTTCAGCCACATAGGCACCGGTAAACAGCGACAGCGCCGCAATCCCGGCGAATTCCCGGGACAGGTTGAGCACCGTACCGATAAAGAAATAGAAGATGAAGATCTGCACCAACAGCGGCGTACCGCGCACCAGCTCGACGTAGATCGTCGACAGATCACGCAAGGTCGGGTTGCTGGACAAGCGGCACAAGCCGGTCGCCAGACCAATCGCCAGGCCGAGGATTCCGGACACCACCGATAACCATAGCGTGGTCCACAAGCCCCACATCAATGGCCCCAACGCCCAATGCCGGGTCACGCCCACCACATCGCCTTCGGCGACATCGTCACCGCGCGCCACTTGCAGGCTGTTGTCGGCAACAGTCAGTTTTTGCTCGGTGCCGGCGTCGTTGCGCAAGGTCACTTCGGCGACGTCGCCTTTGCGGACCAGCTCGACAACCGTGGAGATGTCAGCGGCGCGTTGGGACTCTTCAGCCTGGTAGGCGAAGTACTGCGGTACGCGGTTCCAGCGCCATTCGTAGGACATCAGCGAGGTGGCGTAGTACAGCGCACCGGCCAGGCCAACCAGCACGACCACAGTCAGCAGGTGCCAGGGCCATTGGGCTTTTTTCTGTTTCATTTACTCAGTATCCAAAAGAGTCGGGCGCGCGCCAGCCTTATTCCATGTCCTTGAGCCACTCGGAGCTCTTGAACCACTTGTCATGGATGCGATCGTAGGTGCCGTCGTTGCGGATCTGGTGCAGGAAGTTGTTGATGAAGTTGATGCTGTCGTAGTCGCCTTTCTTCAGGCCAAACGCCAGGGGTTCGAAGGTGAAGGGTTCTTCCAGGAACACCAGCTTGCCATTGCCGACCTTTTTCTCGGCAACCACGTTGTACGGCGCGTCATACACAAAGGCATCGGCCTTGCCGTTGACCACGTCCAGCACGCCTTCCTGCTCGTTGTCGTAGCCGTGGTACTTGGCTTTGGAGATCAACTTTTTGGCGACCATCTCACCGGTGGTGCCCAGCTTGGAAGTCAGGCGGTATTTCTCATCGTTCAAGTCTTTGTAGGACTTGATGGTGCCTTCCAGTTCCTTGCGGATCAGCAGGGTCTGGCCGACCACAATGAAGGGTTCGCTGAAGTTCAGGCGCAGGTTGCGTTCCTGAGTCAGGGTCATGCCGCTGCCGATCATGTCGAACTTGCCGGTCAGGAAGGCGGGGATAATGCCGTCGTAGCCGGTGGATACCAGCTCCAGCTTGACCCCCATGGACTTGGCCATGGCCTTGAGGATGTCGACTTCGAAGCCGATGATTTCACCGCGCTTGTCTGTCATTTCGAACGGCATGTAGGTCGGGTCCATGCCGACTTTCAGCGTGCCGCGCTTGACCGCATCATCGATCGCACCCGCCTGGGCCGCAGTGGCCGCGACCAGTGCGGTGACGCCGAGCAGCAGCATCGAAAGATACTTTTTCATCATCAAGTCCCCTGAACGATTCTTGTAAGGTCGGCGCGCAAAAGGGCTGCACCATTTCGGGGTGCGATCCTAACCCACTCGTTGCTCGTCACAAAGGTTTCACGGCTATTTGTTATCGGCATATGTCGGAAAAGCCCCACATCGGTGCGGCAAAGCTCAGGGGCAGACACTTACGCAGAGGAGTACCGGCAACCGGTTGATGTGTAAGCAGTTATGACTTTCAGTCGATTTCCACCCACCAATCGGTGTCTTTAAACCACTTGTCGTGCAGGCGATCGTAGGTCCCATCCTGGGCCACTTGATTAAGAAAATGGTTGATCCAGTTGAGGCTGTCGAAATCGCCCTTTTTCAAGCCGAATGCCAAGGGTTCGAAGGTAAAGGGTTGCTCAAGTGCCAGCAGCGTGCTGTTTTCCGGGCGGGTCAGGGCGATCAGGTTGTAGGGTGCGTCATGAATAAAAGCATCGGCCGCTCCCGCCAACACCTGGCGTACCCCTTCTTCCGGAGTGGCAAAACTGCTGATGCGGGCCGCCCCCAAAAACCGTCGTGCTGCCGCCTCACCCGTGGTGCCTTCGGTGGTGGCGATCCGGTAACTGGCGTCATCCAGGTCCTCGACACTGCTGACCTTGCCCAGAAGCCTTGGGTGCAACAACACCGACTGGCCGACCACGATGAACGAGTCGCTGAAGTTGAGCTTGAGGTTGCGTTCCTGGGTGACGGTCATGCCGCTGCCGATCAGGTCGAATTTCTTTGCCTGCAACCCCGCCACCAGCTCGGTGTAGGGCACAGTGACCAATTCAAGCTCGACCCCCAAGGCTTGGCTCATGACCTTGAGCAGGTCGATTTCAAAGCCGACGATGCGTCCCTGTTTATCGGTCATTTCGAAGGGCACGTAGGTGGGCGTGGTGCCGACCTTGAGCGCGCCGCGTCGAACGGCGTCGTCAATCGCGCCAGCCTGTGCCAGGCCCATGTGAATCCATGCGACAGCGCTGATCAGCAGCGCAGAACAATAGCCTTTGCTCATGAAGACCCCAGTAGCCGGTTAAATTCGGGGCGATGCTAACTCAGCCACGGGCACGGCAATACGCCTCGAACAAGGGTCTTTTGTTTCGAAATAACAAGAGGTTAAGCCGAGAGGGAAAGTAACGGAAAACGCTGTAGGACCAGCGTTCGGAACACCCCCGAGGAGAACCCTCGGGGGCGTCTGAATCAGGCCGGTTGGGCCTGGGACGACAGCGGTTGCAGCGGCAGCAACGGCGCGTGCGGGTCAGCCTTGATCGATTCCCGCCAGGCAGCGAGCCACTCGGCATGGCCTTCGCTCCAGACCTGCTCGTGCAGGCGAGCCAGGGCTACCGGGTCACTGAGCAAGGCCAGGCGTTCACCGTTGTTGAGGCCGGCAGGACCGACTTTCAACGCGTGACGCACACGTTCGGCACGCAGGTACTCAATCGGCTCGGCCTGCGCGTGACGCGAGGTCGCCAGGGCACAGGCCAGGGCGTTCTGCTGCGGGTCGACCACCGAGCGCACAAAGCCGTCATTCAGCGCATGCCAACGGTTTTCGTGGGTGTACTTGTCGGTGGACAGCAGCGCTTGCGGCGGATTGTATTCCTCAGGGATCAGGAACAGGCTCTCGTCGCGGGACTTGAGGCCCAGCCCGACACGGCTGGAAATCACCGACACCGGGATCGACAGCATCAGCGAACCCACGATCGGCACCAGCCACCACAGGAAGCTTGGGTTCAACCACACCACCAGCAACGCCCAAAAGAAGCCGAGCAAGGTCTGGGTGCCATGGCGCTTGATCGCTTCACCCCATGGGGTGGAGTCATCGTCACGCTGCGGCGAGTTCCAGGTCGCGGCCCAGCCGAGGAACGCGGCGAGTACGAAACGGGTGTGGAAGATCATCCGTACCGGTGCCAGCAGCATGGAGAACAGCATCTCCAGCAGCATCGACAAGGTCACCTTGAACTTGCCGCCGAACTCTTTCGCGCCTTTGGCCCAGATCAGGATGATGCTCAGCAGCTTCGGCAGGAACAACAGCACGATGGTGGTGGAGAACAGCGCCACCGCTTTGTCCGGATGCCATTGCGGCCACAGTGGGTAAAGCTGGCGTGGCGCCATGAAGTACTGCGGCTCCATCAGGGTGTTCACTGCCAGCAGGGCCGTGGACAGCACCAGGAACAGGAACCACAACGGTGCCGACAGGTAGGACATCACACCGGTCAGGAACACCGCGCGGTGCACCGGGTGCATACCCTTGACCAGGAACAGGCGGAAGTTCATCAGGTTACCGTGGCACCAGCGACGGTCACGCTTGAGTTCGTCCAGCAGGTTCGGCGGCAGTTCTTCGTAGCTGCCCGGCAGGTCGTAGGCAATCCACACGCCCCAGCCGGCACGACGCATCAGCGCGGCTTCAACAAAGTCATGGGACAGAATGGAACCGGCGAACGCGCCTTTGCCCGGCAATGGCGCCAGGGCGCAATGCTCGATAAACGGCTTCATGCGGATAATCGCGTTGTGACCCCAGTAGTGGGATTCACCCAACTGCCAGAAGTGCAGGCCGGCGGTAAACAGCGGGCCGTAGACGCGGGTCGCGAACTGCTGCATGCGTGCATACAGGGTGTCCATGCCCGACGCACGCGGCGCGGTCTGGATAATCCCGGCGTCCGGCGTGGCTTCCATCAGGCGCACCAGGCTGGTCAGGCATTCGCCGCTCATGACGCTGTCGGCGTCGAGCACGACCATGTATTTGTAGTCACCGCCCCAACGACGGCAGAAGTCGTCGAGGTTGCCGCTCTTGCGCTTTACGCGACGGCGACGGCGGCGATAGAAGATCTTGCCGAAACCACCCGCTTCACGGCACACGTCGAGCCAGGCTTGCTGTTCGGCGATGCAGATGTCGGCGTCATTACTGTCGCTGAGCACGAAGAAGTCGAAGCGGTCGAGGTCACCGGTGGCGGCGACCGATTCGAACGTCGCACGCAGACCCGCGAATACACGCGGCACGTCTTCGTTGCAGATCGGCATCACCAACGCGGTGCGGGCGTCTTTAGGGATCGGCTCGTCGCCGGCACTCTTACCGGAGATCCGGTATTTATCGTGGCCGGTGAGCAGTTCCAGGAAGCCCATCAACGCGGTCCAGAAACCCGCCGAGACCCAGCAGAACAAGATCCCGAACATGATCAGGATGCTGGTTTGCAGGGCGTAAGGCAGTACCTGGGTAGCGGTTTGCAACAAGGTCTGGTTGCGGATTTCGTCGAAGTCGACCAGCGACCAGCCCTGGTACGGCATGATGCCTTTCATGTACCAGCCGGCCACGATGGTCTGGCCGAGCATCAGCACCAGCAGGATGTAACGACGGATCGAACCCACGGTACGCCAGCGGGCGGCCGGCAATACGCGCTCATCCTTCGGCGGGGCCGGCGGGTTGCTGCGGCCGGTGAGACGACGCCAGCCGCGCACCAGGATATTGGTACGCCAGGGCTCCGGCACCACACGGGTACGACGAATCGGCGGCGTGGCCTTGAGGCACACACGGCCGCTGGCATCCAGCACCAGCATTTCGGCGTCTTGCAGCTCTTCGGCCGTGTTGAGGGTCAAACGGCGGCCTACCGACGCCTGGGCGGCATCGGTGGGCGCGTCGAACGTCGACGACGACAAACGCTCGTGCAACTCGGTGAAGGATGTGCAGCCCGCCAGTTCGGCGCGCTGCTCAGCGGTCATCGGTAGATGCGCCAGGTACTCGGACAGAGTCTCAGGCGTTACTTGAGAATTACTCATCGGCAGGCAACTGATAGCTCCAGGTTTCGGTCAGGACTTGTTCGGTCTTGATCGGCTCCGGCGTGGCTGGGGCAGCTTCTGGCTGCTTGGCTTCCTTGTCTTTCGCGTCTTTCTTGGCCTGTTTCTCGTGTTGCTTGGCCAGGACCTTGTCAGCCTTGAGCACGTGGCTCGAGTCCTGCTCAGGGGCCGGCGGTACAACATCCTGCACCAGCGCCGCGCGCATTTCGGTCGGCTTGCCTGCGTCCTTGATCTTCATGCGCAGGGTCAAGCGCCAGCCTTTGGTGTGCTCGTTGTAGCGCACGCTGTTTTCAACCAGCTCGGCGTTGTCGCTGACACTGACCTGGCTGCGCACCGGGGCATCCGCCGGCAGCGCCTTGAGGGACGGGCCCTCGAAGTCGACCAGGTAGGCCACGCTGCCGTCAGGCTGGCGGATCAAGTTGGATTGCTTCACGTCACCGGTGGAGCGCAGGGTCTGCTTGACCCAGGCGCTGTCGGCCGGGTGCAAGGCTTTCTCGTCCATGGTCCAGTGCAGGCGGTAGGAAACGTCCAGCGGCTGGCCCACTTCCGGCAGTTTTTCCGGGCTCCAGAAGGCAACGATGTTGTCGTTGGTTTCATCGGCGGTCGGAATCTCTACCAGGTTGACGGTGCCTTTGCCCCAGTCGCCCTCAGGCTCGATCCAGGCGCTTGGGCGCTTGTCGTAGTTGTCGTCGAGGTCTTCGTAGTGGCTGAAGTCGCGGCCGCGTTGCAGCAGGCCGAAACCTTTCGGGTTCTCTACGGTGAAGTTGCTGACCGACAGGTGTTTAGGGTTGTTCAGCGGACGCCAGATCCACTCGCCATTGCCGGCATGGATCGACAGACCGCTGGAGTCGTGCAGCTCGCGACGGTAGTTCAGCACTTTGGACGGCTGGTTCGCACCGAACAGGTACATGCTGGTCAACGGGGCTACGCCCAGTTTGGTGACCTTGTCGCGCAGGAACATCTGGGATTTCACATCGACAATGGTGTCGGTGCCCGGACGCAGGATCAGGCGATAAGCGCCGGTAGCCCGTGGCGAGTCCAACAGGGCAAAGATCACCAGTTGTTTCTCACCCGGCTTTGGACGTTCGATCCAGAACTCGGTGAAGCGCGGGAATTCTTCGCCGGACGGCAATGCAGTATCGATCGCCATGCCACGGGCGGACAGGCCATACGACTGACCCTTGCCGACCACGCGGAAGTAGCTCGCGCCGAGCATGGTCATGATTTCGTCTTGCTTGTCGGCCTTGTTGATCGGGTACAGCACACGGAAGCCGGCATAACCCAGCTGTTCGGTGGCTTTAGGATCAAACTTCACGTCGCCGAAATCGAAACGCGTCGGGTCGTACTTGATTTCCTGGACGCTGTCGGCGGTGACTTCATTGATTTTCACCGGTGTATCGAAGTGCATACCCTGGTGATAGAAGGACAGCTTGAACGGGGTGTTCTGATCGGCCCACTCGGCTTTTTCGTTGCGGAAACGAATCTTCTGGTAGTCCGCGAATTTCATTTCGCGGAATTCGTTCGGCAGATTGCTACGCGGAGCTTCGTATTTCTGCCCGGCCAGCTCTTTTGCCTTGGCCGACACATCATCCAGACTGAATGCCCACAGTTGACCCGCGCCGAACAGGCAAAACAGGGCAGAGCCCGTCACCAGTGCGTTTCGTAACCGTTTGGCTGACAATTTTGGTGCATTACAGGGACTAACAATCACGAGCAACCCTCGCCGAAAACAGATCAAAAAACCAACGGCCAGCTATCTATATGCCAGGTTGGCGAGCATTGTTCCGACTCCCCTTGGGCAAAATGATTCCCCATCGGTTGTCGGACAAGTCTCTACCTAAGTCAAAAATGGACCAAACAACGCTGATCCCCGTAGCGCGCGATTATCTAGTAGCCCGCGAAACAACGCATCAGGGATAACGAAGTATTTGTAGCGAAACCCTACGTTTTTAGGCATTAAAAGTCGTTTTTAATACATTCACGTCTGTAAGAGGAAGGTGACAGGCCCGTCATTGACCAAATGCACCTGCATATCGGCGCCAAAACGCCCCGACGCCACCTTGCCATGCAATTGTTGCGCTTGTAACAGCAAATGATCGAAAAGCGCCGCTCCCAGGGCCGGCGGGGCCGCTGTGGAGAAGCTCGGCCGCAGCCCGCTCTTGGTATCCGCCGCCAGGGTGAACTGCGACACCAGCAACAAACCGCCGTCGATATCCTTGAGCGATAGGTTCATCTTGCCTTCGTCGTCACTGAATACCCGGTAGTTCAGCAGCTTGTGCAGCAGTTTATCGGCACTCTCCGGCGTATCCGAAGGCTCGACAGCCACCAGCACCAGCAACCCCTGATCGACGGCGCCGACGATTTCGCCCGCCACCTCGACCCGGGCGCCTCGCACCCGTTGCAACAGGCCCTTCATGCTTCTTCAGGCGGCAGATCAAGCAGGCGCCGTGCCATTTCAGCGGTCGCGCGGACCAGCGCATCGGTAATACCAGGCTCCGACGCCGCATGGCCAGCCTCGCGAATCACCTGCAGCTCGCTGTTGGGCCACGCCTGATGCAGCTCCCAAGCGTTATCCAACGGGCAGATCATATCGTAGCGACCGTGGATGATTACGCCAGGCAGATGCGCAATCTTGTGCATATCGCGGATCAGCTGGTTGGGCTCCAGGAAGGAGTTGTTGGTGAAGTAGTGACATTCGATACGCGCGATGGACAGCGCGCGCTGCGGCTCGGAAAACCGCTCCACGTGCTGCGGGCTCGGGCACAGCCCCAGCATGCGGCCTTCCCAGCCGGACCAGGCCTTTGCCGCGTGCATCTGGGCGATCTGGTCGTTGCCGGTGAGACGCTTGTGATAGGCCGCGATCATGTCGTGGCGCTCTTCCGCCGGGATAGGCGCGATGTAATCCTGCCAGTAATCCGGGAACAGACGGCTGGCACCGGCCTGGTAGAACCATTCGATATCCTGCGGGCGGGCCAGGAAAATGCCA
This sequence comes from Pseudomonas sp. QC2, assembly GCF_002859085.1. Lineage (NCBI taxonomy): Bacteria > Pseudomonadati > Pseudomonadota > Gammaproteobacteria > Pseudomonadales > Pseudomonadaceae > Pseudomonas > Pseudomonas sp. QC2. The sequence continues at coordinate 229,062 of NZ_PKKS01000002.1, read as the reverse complement.
CGCACGATCAGGCCATGCACACGCTCTGGATGGGTTTGCGCGTAGGCCAGGGCCAGGGTCGAGCCCCAGGAACCGCCGAACAGCACCCATTTGTCGATGCCCAGGTGCTCGCGGATGCGCTCCAGGTCGGCGACCAGGTCCCAGGTGGTGTTGTTTTCCAGGCTGGCGCGAGGGGTGGAGCGCCCGCAACCACGCTGGTCGAAGGTGACGATGCGGTACAGGTTCGGGTCGAAATAGCAGCGGCTCTGTGCGTCGCAACCTGCGCCAGGGCCACCATGGATGAATACGACGGGCAAGCCTTCGGGGGAGCCACTTTCATCGACGTACAGCGTGTGGGTGTCATCGACTGCCAGATCGTGCCGGGCGTAGGGTTTGATCTGCGGGTACCAAGTCTGCATTGCGCGCTCCGTAAGGGGTCGGGTTCATCCCTGGGGGGACGTCTTTTATTTTGCCGTCTGGCACTATAAACCCGAATTGTGCAATGAGCATGTCCTTGCGCGCTTAGACCTGTGTCAGCCCTTCTCTCCCCCGGCCATCGGGGTCCAACAGAGTGGATACGCCCGCGGCGTGTAGAGCCTGCCGGCAAAGGAGCGACAGTGAGACCGTCATCGGGGGCAAGCCCCCTCCCACACTTGCCCGCGTTTTGTCTGGATGACCGCGGTTCAATGTGGGAGGGGGCTTGCCCCCGATAGCTATTTCAGCAACACCACCACTCACCGATAGCGCGCTTGCCCCCAAGCCAACACCCCTTCCAGCAATTGCTTGAGCACCACCCGCGTCGGCTCGGCCAGGTCCGGGCGATAACGGAACGGCTCAACCTCTTCCATGTAAGTGCTCTGGCACAACTCCAGCTGCACAGCATGGATATCCTGCGCCGGGTCACCGTAATGCCGGGTGATATGGCCGCCCTTGAAACGTCCGTTGAGTACATGGGTGTACTGCGGATGGGTGGCGCAGATGGCCTCCAACTGGCTGGCCAGCCCTGGATCACAGGCAGCGCCGTTAAAGGTGCCAAGGTTGAAGTCCGGCAACTTGCCGTCGAACAGGTGCGGGATCACCGAGCGGATCGAATGCGCGTCAAACAGCAAGGCATAACCGAACTCGGCCTTGAGCCGCGCCAGTTCTTCTTGCAGCGTGCGGTGATAGGGGCCCCAGATCTTTTGCAGGTAACTGGCGCGCTCGGTCTCGCTCGGTTCCAGCCCTTCACGGAACAACGGCACACCCTCGAACAACGTGGCCGGGTACAGGCCGGTGGTGGCACCGGCATACAGTGGCTTGTCGTCGGAGGGCCGATTCAAGTCGATCACAAACCGCGAATATTCGGCCGACAGGGTGCTGGCACCCAGGGCTTCGGCGAAGTCATACAGCGTGGGGATGTGCCAGTCGGTGTCCGGCAGGCTTTGCGCCTCGGGGATCAACCCTGCCTCGACGGCGGGTGTGAGGCGCAGGCCGGCGTGGGGCATGCTGATCAGCAGCGGCACGCGGCCTTGTGTGAAGTTCAGAACCTTATCCACAAGCAATACTCCTCAAACAGTGACGTCGACGCCGTGGCGCACGACGCGTTTATCCAGCTCGCCACCCAGCCAATAGGCCAGGTCGGCAGGACGATCGATCTGCCAGGCCACAAAGTCCGCAACCTTGCCCACCTCCAACGAACCATGAGTGTCGCCCATGCCCAGCGCAGTGGCGGCATGGTGCGTAGCACCGGCGAGGGCTTCTTCCGGGGTCATGCGGAACAGCGTGCAGGCCATGTTGAGCATCAGGCGCACCGACAGCGCTGGGGACGTGCCGGGGTTGAGATCGCTGGCGATGGCGATTTTCACACCGTGTTTGCGCAAGGCCTCCATCGGCGGCAACTGGGTTTCGCGCAGGAAGTAGAACGCGCCGGGCAGCAAGACCGCGACGGTGCCGGAGGCGGCCATGGCGATGGCGTCTTCTTCGGTCATGAATTCCAGGTGGTCCGCCGACAACGCGTGGTAACGCGCCGCGAGGCTGGAGCCGTGCAGCGACGAAAGCTGTTCGGCGTGCAGCTTCACCGGCAGGCCCAGTTGCTGGGCGACTTTGAACACGCGCTCCACCTGCTCGGTGGAGAACGCCAAGTATTCGCAGAACGCATCCACCGCGTCCACCAAGCCTTCGGCCGCCAAAGCCGGCAGCATTTCGGTGCAGATGTGGTCGATGTAATCGTCGGCGCGGTCCTTGTACTCCGGCGGCAACGCGTGGGCCGCCAGGCACGTGGCGCGCACGCTGACCGGCAACGCCTCGCCGAGGCGACGAGCGACGCGCAGCATTTTGCGTTCGTTGACCAGGTCCAGCCCATAGCCGGACTTGATCTCCACGGTGGTGACGCCGTCGCGCAGCAGACTGCGCAAGCGCTTTTCAGCGCTGGCAAACAGCTCATCTTCCGTCGCAGCGCGGGTGGCACGCACGGTGCTGGCAATACCGCCGCCCTTGGCGGCGATCTCGGCGTAGCTGACACCTTCGAGGCGCTGCTCGAATTCGCCGCTGCGGTTGCCACCGAACACCGTGTGGGTGTGACAGTCGATAAGCCCGGGGGTGACCCACGCGCCGTGCAGGTCATGCACCTGGGCGTAATCCGCCGTCGGTACCTGGCTGCGGGGGCCGACCCACTCGATGACCGAACCGGCGGTCACCAGGGCGGCGTCCTCGATGATCGAGTATTTGCCCTGGGCCATGGTTGCGACGTGGCAGTGTTGCCAAAGCGTTTTCATCAACGCCTCCCTAAATTAACGATGAGACAAAGCCGGGTCGTAGTGCACCTTGGCCGCTTGCCCGGCTGCAGGCTTGACCCACAACAGGTAGGCAACCACCAGCAGCACGATCCACACGGCACCGACCAGCAAAGCGGCCTGGGTGTCCGGGAAGTAACCCAGCACGCCAAACACGAACAGCATGAAGACGATGGCGGCCGCTGGCGCATAAGGCCAGAACGGCACGGGGAATTTCAGCTCGGCGACTTGTTCCTGGGTCATCGAGCGGCGCATCGCGACCTGGGTGAACAGGATCATCAGCCAGACCCACACAGTGGCGAAGGTCGCAATCGAGGCGATCAGCAGGAACACGTTTTCCGGGATCAGGTAGTTGAGCACCACACCGCCCAGCAGCGCCGCGCCCATCACCACCACGGTCATCCACGGCACGCCGTGCTTGGACAACTGCGCAAAGCCCTTGGGCGCCTGCCCTTGTTGGGCCAGACCGTACATCATGCGGCCGGCGCCGAAGATGTCGCTGTTGATGGCCGAGACGGCTGCCGAGATCACCACGATGTTGAGGATGGTCGCCGCCGAGCCGATGCCCAGGTTGCTGAAGATCTGCACGAACGGGCTGCCCTGGCTGCCGATCTGCGGCCATGGGTAGATCGCCATCAACACAAACAAGGTCAGCACGTAGAACAACAGGATACGCAGCGGCACCGCGTTGATCGCCTTGGGGATCACGCGTTGCGGGTCCTTGGCTTCGCCGGCGGTAATACCGATGATTTCAATGCCGCCAAAAGCGAACATCACCACCGCGAACGAGGCAATCAGGCCGCCGATGCCATTGGGCATGAAGCCGCCGTGGGCCCACAGGTTGCTGAGACCGCTGGCCTGGGTGTCACCGGCCGAATGGATGCCGAACAGCATGATGCCGAAACCGCCGAGGATCATCGCGACGATGGCGCCGACCTTGAGCAGCGACAGCCAGAACTCCATTTCGCCAAACACTTTGACGTTGCACAGGTTCAGGCCGCCGATCAGAAACACAATGCCGAGGACCCAGACCCAGCGCGCGACATCGGGAAACCAGAAGCCCATATAGATGCCGAAGGCGGTGACGTCGGCCAGGCAGACGATGATCATTTCAAAGGCGTAGGTCCAACCGAGGATAAACCCCGCCATTGGGCCCAGGTAGGTGCTGGCGTACTGGCCGAAGGAGCCGGCGACCGGGTTGTGCACGGCCATTTCGCCGAGAGCGCGCATCACCATGAACACGGCGGCGCCGCCGATCAGGTAGGCCAACAGCACAGCGGGGCCCGCCATCTGGATCGCAGAGGCCGAGCCATAGAACAGCCCGGTGCCGATCGCGGAACCGAGTGCCATGAAGCGAATATGTCGGGCGCTGAGCCCGCGTTTCAAACCCTTTTCTTGCTGGTGCATTTCTCGTCCTTAATTATTTTTATCCTGAGAAAAATCCAAACCTGGCGCCTGACAACTGTAGTGAGCGGGCTTGCCCCGCGCTGGGCTGCGAAGCAGCCCTGAAATGGCCACCGCATGTCTTCAGACAGAACGCGACGGCGGGTTTTGGGGCCGCTGCGCAGCCCAGCGCGGGGCAAGCCCGCTCACTACAGGTTGTTGCGGTTACAGGCTCGGCAGGAGACTGGCCGGCACCAGCTCATTCAGGCAGCGAGTGGCGAGCAATTCGCTGGCGGCGTTGATGTCCGGGGCGAAGAAGCGGTCCTTGTCGTAGAACGCCACTTTGTCGCGCAAAATCCCACGCGCTTTTTCCAGCTTCGGTGAGGTTTTCAGACCTTCGCGCAGGTCCAGGCCCTGGCACGCGGCCAGCCATTCCACGGCGAGAATGCCACGGGTGTTCTCGGCCATTTCCCACAGGCGTTTGCCGGCAGCCGGGGCCATCGACACATGGTCTTCCTGGTTGGCGGAAGTCGGCAGGCTGTCGACGCTATGGGGATGAGCCAGTGCCTTATTCTCGCTGGCGAGTGCGGCGGCGGTCACTTGGGCGATCATGAAACCGGAGTTCACCCCGCCATTGCCGACCAGGAACGGCGGCAGTTGCGACATGTGCTTGTCCATCATCAGCGAGATACGACGCTCGCTCAGGGAACCGATTTCGGCGATGGCCAGCGCCATGTTGTCGGCAGCCATCGCCACGGGTTCGGCGTGGAAGTTGCCGCCGGAAATCACGTCGCCTTCAGCGGCGAACACCAGCGGGTTATCCGACACGGCGTTGGCTTCGACCACCAGCACGTCAGCAGCCTGGCGGAACTGGGTCAGGCACGCGCCCATGACTTGTGGCTGGCAGCGCAGGGAGTAAGGGTCCTGGACCTTGTCGCAGTTCTGGTGCGACTGGGACACCTGGCTGCTTTCACCCAGCAGGTCACGATAGGCCGCAGCGGAATCGATCTGGCCGCGTTGGCCGCGAGCCGCGTGGATGCGCGCATCGAAAGGCGAACGCGAACCCAGCACCGCCTCCACGGTGAGGCCGCCGCAGGCCAGGGCGCCGGCGAACAAGTCTTCGCCTTCGAACAGGCCACGCAGGGCATAGGCGGTGGACACCTGGGTGCCGTTGAGCAGTGCCAGGCCTTCCTTGGCGGCGAGGGTCAGCGGCGTCAGGCCCGCGACTTTCAAAGCTTCGGTCGCTTCCAGCCATTCGCCTTTGTAACGCGCCTTGCCTTCGCCGAGCAGCACCAGGGACATGTGCGCCAGCGGCGCCAGGTCGCCGGACGCGCCGACCGAACCTTTCAACGGGATGTGCGGGTACACCTCGGCGTTGATCAGCGCGATCAGCGCGTCGATCACCTGGCGGCGGATCCCGGAGAACCCACGGCTCAGGCTGTTGACCTTGAGCACCATGACCAGTCGCACCAGCGCATCGCTGATCGGCTCACCGACGCCGGCGGCGTGGGACAGCACCAGCGAACGCTGGAGGTTTTCCAGGTCTTCGCTGGCGATGCGGGTCGAGGCCAGCAGGCCAAAACCGGTGTTGATGCCGTAGGCGGTGCGGTTCTCGGCGAGAATCTGCTCCACGCAGGCCACACTGGCTTCGATCTGCGCCGTGGCGCTGTCATCCAGGCGGAGGGTTACCGGCTGCTGGTAGATGGCGCGCAGTTGGGCAAGGCTCAGCTGGCCTGGAATCAGGTTTAGCGCAGTCACATTCATACTCCTTGTGAATTGTTCTTTTTGAATAAGTCTTCAGTGCAAATTGGGTAATGCGGTGTCTTTGAGCACCTGGGCAGCCGCCGCAATGTCCGGCGCCAGCCAGCGGTCCTGTTCATAGGCCGGCACCACTTCACGCAACAGGCGCCAGGCGCGGTCGGTGCCCACGCCGAAGTGCTGGTCTTTCAAAAATTCGAACGCCTGGGCCGCCAGCAAATACTCGATGGCGAGGATCTGAGTGACGTTGGCCAATACCTGATGCAGCTTGAGCGCGGCATTGGTGCCCATGCTCAGGTGGTCTTCCTGCAGGCCCGAGGTGACGAAGTTGTCGAGCACCGCCGGTTGCGCCAGTTGGCGGTTTTGCCCACACAGTGAAGCGGCGACGTACTGCACGATCATCATCCCGGAGTTGACCCCGGGGTTGCTCACCAGGAACGCCGGCAGGCCGCTGACGTGCGGGTTGATCAGGCGATCCAGGCGGCGTTCGGCCACTGAGCCGATTTCAGCCATGGCAATCGCCAGCATGTCCGCCGCCAACGCCACGGATTGCCCATGCGGGTTGGCTTGGGACACCACGCGATAGTTGTCCGGTGTGCCGAGCACCAACGGGTTATCGGTGGCGCTGTTGAGTTCGGTCTCGATTTGACGGGTGGCGTGCTCCACCTGGTCGCGCGCCGCACCGTGGATCTGCGGGATCGAGCGGATGCTCAGGGCGTCCTGGGTGCGAATGCCTTTGCTGCTGGCGATCACTTCGCTGCCATCGAGCAAGGCGCGCAGGTTCATCCCCACATGCTGCATGCCAGGGTGCGGCTTGAGTGCGATGATTTCTTCATCGAACGCATCGATCTGCCCGCGCTGGGCTTCGAAACTCATGGCGCCGATCACGTCGGCCCATTGCAGCAAGTGATGCGCATCAGCCAGGGCCAGGCAGCTCAGGCCGGTCATGCACGGCGTGCCGTTGACCAGGCACAGGCCGTCCTTGGCGCCGAGCACCACCGGCTGCAAGCCTTCCGCACTTAATGCCTCTTGAGCGGGAACGATCTGACCGCGGTAACTCACATTGCCCACACCCAGCAAGGCCACGCCGACGTGGGCCATATGGGTCAGGTACCCCACTGAGCCCTGGGACGGCACTTGCGGCGTGATGCCGTGGTTGAGCAGCGCCAGCAGCGAGTGCACCACTTGCGGATGCAGGCCGGATTTGCCATGGCTGTAGTTGATGATGGCCGCGCAGATGATCGCGCGGGTCTGCTCGTCGCTCAATGCCGGGCCGACGCCGCAGGCATGGCTGAGCAAGGTGTTGCGCGACAGCTGGCTGAGTTGCTCGCCCTTGAGCGACACATTGCACAGCGCGCCCAGGCCGGTGTTCACGCCATAGGCGCGCTCACCGCGGGTGACGATGCGCTGCACGATGGCCTGGGCGTTATCGATGCGCGCCCAGGCCTGGCCCGAGAGCTCGAGCACCGCGCCGTGGCGGGCGACGGCGACTACGTCCTGCCAGCGCATTGGGGTGTCGGCGAGGGTGATTGTTGTTGCCTGGGGCATCTTCATACTCTCTTCAATTCTTGTGCAGCCTTACCGGCCCTATCGGGGGCAAGCCCCCTCCCACCTTTGATCGGGTTAACACAGGGCCAATGTGGGAGGGGCTTGCACCCGATGAGGCCATCAGCCTCACCAACAAATCCAGGTCAGACCACCGCCGCCCGCCGCTGAACAAACCGATCCACATACTCATCCGCCGGCGAATGCAGGATCTCCCGAGGCGTGCCGACCTGGATCAGCTTGCCGTCCTTGAGGATCGCAATGCGGTTGCCGATGCGCACGGCCTCGTCGAGGTCGTGGGTGATAAATACGATGGTTTTGTGCAGGGTCTTTTGCAGCTCCAGCAACTGGTCCTGCATCTCGGCGCGGATCAGCGGGTCGAGGGCGCTGAAGGCTTCGTCCATCAGGATGATGTCGGTGTCGGCCGCCAGTGCGCGAGCCAGGCCCACACGCTGGCGCATGCCGCCGGAAAGCTGGTGCGGGTATTTGTTTTCGTAACCCTTGAGGCCCACGGTTTCGATCCAGTGCAGGGCGCGTTCGGCGCACACCTGCTTGGTTTCACCACGCACCTTGAGGCCGTAGGCGACGTTGTCGAGCACGCTCTTGTGGGGCAGCAGGCCGAAGCTCTGGAACACCATGCTGATCTTGTGCCGACGGAATTGGCGCAGGGCTTCCATGTCCAGTTGCAGGATGTCTTCGCCGTCCACCAGGATCGCGCCGCTGGTCGGGTCGATCAGGCGATTGAAGTGGCGCACCAAGGTGGATTTGCCCGAGCCCGACAGGCCCATGATCACGAAGATCTCACCGGTGCCGATGCTCAGGGACAGGTCGTTCACGCCGACCACACAACCGGTCTCGGCCAGTACCTGATCCTTGGTCTTGCCCTGGCCAACCAGCGCCAGCGCTTCTTTGGAGCGGTTGCCGAAGATCTTGAAGACGTTTTTAACTTCGATTTTGCTGACAGTAGTCATTTGCTCGCCTCGTGCCGTGGACGACCATAGGCCTGGGTAATGCGGTCGATGACCACGGCGAGAATCACGATCGCCAGTCCGGCTTCGAGGCCTCGGCCAACGTTGAGGGTCTGGATGCCGACGAGCACGTCTTCACCCAAGCCACGGGCGCCGATCATCGAGGCGATCACCACCATCGACAGCGCCATCATGGTGGTCTGGTTGATGCCGGCCATGATGCTCGGCAACGCCAGCGGCAGCTGCACGCCGAACAGTTGCTGCCAGCGGTTGGCACCAAAGGCGTTGATCGCTTCCATGACTTCGCCGTCAACTTGGCGAATGCCCAGGTCAGTGAGGCGGATCAGCGGCGGCGCGGCGTAGATCACCGTGGCAAAAATCGCCGGGACCTTGCCCAGGCCGAACAGCATCAGCACCGGGATCAGGTACACGAAGCTGGGCATGGTCTGCATGATGTCGAGCAACGGCATCAGCACCGAACGCAGGCGATTGCTGCGCGCCGACAGAATGCCCAACGGAATGCCGATCAGCACCGAGATCACCGTGGCGACCATCATCAGCGCCAGGGTTTGCATCAGCTTGTCCCACAGGCCAACCGCGCCCACCAGGAACAGCAAACCGACGATCACCGCCGTGGTCACCACCTTGCGGGTGGCGTGCCAGGCAACCGCGCCGACGATGGCCAGCATCAGCCACCAGGGGGCTGCGCGCAGCAACCCTTCCAGGTTGACGATGGCCCATAGCAGGGTGTCGGAGATGTGCCGGAACACATCACCGTAGTTGGTGACCAGTGAGTCCACCCAACCGTTGACCCAGTCGGCGATGGAAAACGTAAAACTCTCAGGAAACATAGCGTGCTCTCGATCCAGTGGGTTGTGGCCAGGCGCCCGGCTGCCCCTCAGGGTAGCCGGGCACGCTTGACCTACAAGGCCGCGTCGATTTTCTTGGCTGCGTCTTCACTCACCCAGGCGTGCCAGACTTCAGGATGTTCCTTGAGGAAAATTTTCGCCAGTTTCGGCGACTCAATTCGCTCCTTGGCCATGCGACCCAGGTTCTGGTTCAGCAGGTCGATGGGCAGGTTGACCTTTTCCAGCACGGCCACCAATTCCGGGGCTTGCTCGTGGAAAGCCTTGGACAGGCCAACCTTGATGCTCACGCTTTTATCCACGCCGGGTTTTTCTTCCAGCTTGACCAGGTCGACCTGGCCCATCAGCGGCGTGGGCGACCAGTAGTAAAACAGGATCGGCTCGCCGCGCTTGTAGCTCGACAGCACCGCCGCATCCAGTGCCGGGCCGGTGCCTGGGCGGAAGTTGGTGTAGGTGCTTTCCAGGCCGTAGCTCTTCAGCATTTCGCTGTTGTCCAGCTCGCAGGTCCAGCCGGCCGGGCAGTTGTAGAAGCGGCCCTTGGACGGCTCTTCCTGGTCCTTGAACACCGAGGCGTATTTGGCCAGGTCGGCGATGTTCTTCAGGTCCGGGGCCTTGGGTTCCAACTTGCGCTTGGCGTCGCCTTCGATCACGTAGCGCGGCACGTACCAGCCCTCGATGGCGCCGACAATCGGGGCACCGACGCCGACGACTTTGCCGGCCTTCTCGGCCTTGTTCCAGACTTCACTGCGGCCGACCCATTCTTCGGCAAACACTTGGATATCGTTGCTGCTCAGGGCGTTTTCCATGGTGATGGAGTTGCCCGGCAGGCTGTCGGTTTTGCAGTCGTAGCCTTTTTCCAGCACGGTTTGCAGGATGTCGGTGAGCAACATGCCGCTTTCCCAGTTCAGGCCGGCAAATTTCACCGGTTTGCCGGATTCGCACCAGCCGGCCGCCTGGGCGCCAGCGCTGGCCAGCAAACCTGCAGAGAGCAAGGTGGCCAGCAGGGTCTTATGCATTTTCATTGTTGTGACGCTCCCAATCTTGAAATGGATTACGGCAGTCAGTAGGCATCCTGCCCTGTCCACGTCCCATCAGGCTTGTGCGGCCAGCCCGTTTGTTGTTGGTGTAGCGCCCTGCTCTACCGGCAGGATCAGGTGATCGGGCACTGTGCCGTGCCATTTTTTCGCACACAGGTAATACAGGGCTGCTGGCAGTACCAGACCGATGATCCAGGAAATGTCCACGTCACCCAGCGCGGCCACCAAGGGGCCGGTGTAGAACTTGGTGGAGATGAACGGCAATTGCACCAGCACGCCGAACACATAGACGCTGATACCGAGCAGGTTCCAGCGACCGTAGCGACCGTTCGGGTCGGCCAGCGCCGGCACGTCATAACGCTCGCGAGTGATGCAGTAGTAGTCCACCAGGTTGATCGCACTCCAGGGCGTAAAGAACGCCAGCAGGAACAGGATGAAAGACTTGAACGCACCGAGGAACGAGTGCTGGCCCAGCAACGCGATCAGGGTCGCGGTACCGACGATGACCAACACGAACACCAGACGCTGCAGGCGCGTGACCTCCAGGCGGCCACGGAAGCCGCTGATGATGGTCGCAATGCACATGAAGCTGCCGTAGGAGTTCAGCGTAGAGATGGTGACCTTGCCGAACGCGATGCTGAAGTACAGCAGCGCAGCGGTGGCACCGGTGCCGCTCAAACCCACGATGTAGGCCACTTCGTGACCGGCGAACTGCCCGTTGGACATGGCCGCGGCAAACACGCCAAGGACCATCGCCACCTGCGCGCCAATGACCGAACCGGCGCCGGCGGCGAGGAAGGTTTTCACCGAAGACGTCGCGCTCGGCAGGTAACGTGAATAGTCCGCCACGTAAGGGCCGAAAGCGATCTGCCAGGAGGCCGCGAGCGACACCGCCAGCAAGAAGCTGCTCCAGCTGAAGTGGCGGATTTGCAGGAGGGCGCCAACGTCGGTCTGGCTCACCAGGCGACTGAACAGGTAGACAAAGGCAATCACGCCAATGACGCTGGCGACGCGGCCGATGAAATGGATTACCCGGTAACCCAGCACGGTGACCAGCACAATGACACTGGCGAAGATCAGGATGCCGACGCTGTCACTGACCCCAAACAACTGGCCCAGCGCCTGGCCGGAAAGCACGGTGCCGGTGGCGGTGAAACCGAGGTACATCAGGCACACCAGCACGATCGGGATGGCCGCGCCGTAAACGCCGAACTGAACCCGGCTGGAGATCATCTGCGGCAGGCCAAGCTTGGGACCTTGCGCCGCATGCAGCGCCATGACACCGCCGCCGATGAGTTGACCGATCAACAGACCGATCAACGACCAGAACACATCACCGCCCAGCACCACGGCCAGGGCCCCGGTGACAATCGCGGTGATTTGCAGGTTGGCGCCCATCCATAGGGTGAACTGGCTCAACAGACGACCGTGTCTTTCCACTTCCGGGATGTAGTCGATCGAACGCCTTTCGATCAACGGGGTGGTGTCATTTGCAGCCATGTTGTTCAACCTCTGATGGATTGTTTTCTGGTTCACTGCAGATCAAATGTGGGAGGGGGCTTGCCCCCTCCCCCCTGGGTTACTTGATCATCGGCAGGTTCAGGCCCTGTTCCTTGGCGCAGTCGATCGCGATCTGGTAGCCGGCATCGGCGTGACGCATCACCCCGGTGGCCGGGTCGTTGTGCAGTACGCGGGCGATCCGCTCGGCCGCTTCGTCGGTACCGTCGCAGACGATCACCATGCCGGAGTGCTGGGAGAAGCCCATGCCCACGCCGCCGCCGTGGTGCAGCGAGACCCAGGTCGCGCCGCTGGCGGTGTTGAGCAAGGCGTTGAGCAGCGGCCAGTCGGACACAGCGTCGGAGCCGTCCTGCATGGCTTCGGTCTCGCGGTTCGGGCTGGCGACCGAGCCGGAGTCCAAGTGGTCACGGCCGATCACGACCGGAGCCGACAGCTCGCCGCTGCGCACCATTTCGTTGAACGCCAGGCCGAGCTTGGCGCGCTGGCCCAGGCCAACCCAGCAGATACGCGCCGGCAGGCCCTGGAAGCTGATGCGTTCGCGGGCCATGTCCAGCCAGTTGTGCAGGTGGGCGTCGTCCGGGATCAGCTCTTTGACTTTGGCGTCGGTCTTGTAGATGTCTTGCGGGTCGCCGGACAGTGCCGCCCAACGGAACGGGCCGACGCCACGGCAGAACAGTGGACGGATGTAGGCCGGTACGAAGCCTGGGAAGTCGAATGCGTTTTCCACGCCTTCTTCCTGGGCCATCTGGCGGATGTTGTTGCCGTAGTCGAAGGTCGGGATGCCTTGTTTCTGGAACGCGAGCATGGCTTTGACGTGCACGGCCATCGATTGCTTGGCGGCCTTGATCACGGCGGCGGGCTCGGTCTTGGCGCGGGCGCGGTATTCGTCCCAGGTCCAGCCGGCCGGCAGGTAGCCGTTGAGTGGGTCGTGGGCGCTGGTCTGGTCGGTGACCATGTCCGGGCGTACGCCACGTTTGACCAGTTCCGGCAGGATTTCCGCCGCGTTACCCAGCAGGGCGATGGAAATGGCCTTGCCTTCCTGAGTGTATTTGGCGATGCGCGCCAGGGCGTCGTCGAGGTCGGTGGCTTGTTCGTCGACGTAACGGCTGTTCAGGCGGAAATCGATGCTGACCTGCTGGCACTCGATGTTCAGCGAGCACGCACCGGCCAGGGTTGCAGCCAACGGCTGGGCACCGCCCATGCCGCCGAGACCGGCGGTGAGCACCCAACGGCCTTTGAGGTTTGAATCGTAGTGCTGGCGACCGGCTTCGACGAAGGTTTCATAGGTGCCCTGGACGATGCCTTGGCTGCCGATGTAGATCCAGCTGCCGGCGGTCATCTGGCCGTACATGGCCAGGCCCTTGGCATCCAGTTCGTTGAAGTGTTCCCAGCTCGCCCAGTGCGGCACCAGGTTGGAGTTGGCGATCAGTACACGCGGGGCATTGGTGTGGGTCTTGAACACACCGACCGGTTTACCGGATTGCACCAGCAGGGTTTCGTCGTCGTTCAGGTGGGTGAGGCTCTCGACGATCTGGTCGTAGCACTCCCAGTTACGTGCCGCACGGCCGATACCGCCGTACACCACCAATTCTTTTGGGTTCTCGGCCACTTGCGGGTCGAGGTTGTTCATCAGCATGCGCAGCGGCGCTTCAGTCAGCCAGCTTTTGGCGGTGAGCTTGTTACCGTGGGCGGCACGGATTTCGACGTCACGGTATTTTGTAGGCTTGGTCACAGCTAGGACTCCTCGGCGATCGATGCGCATGCTTGGCGGGTGCGAAGACGACTCTTACGCACACATCTTTACTTGTACATACAAGCATATGCAATCGAGCGGCCAACTTTCTGGGCGAGGTGTTTGGATTTTTTTGGAAAGTGCGTGCAAGCCTTGGAAATTAAGGCTTCAAGGCATGATGAAATTTCTTAAGAGGCAGGTTTACGGCGAGGGAGGTTTGTCACCAGAGCGAGGTTTTGCGCCACGCTGGGGCATTCGGTAACAAATTGGTGCGAGGACTGGAAACAGATTATGTAAACAGCGCAAAAACAAATGTGGGAGGGGGCTTGCCCCCGATAGCAGTGTTTCAGTCATAGATGTACCGACTGATCCACCGCCATCGGGGGCAAGCCCCCTCCCACATTTTTTAACCGCGCTGGGTCAGTTCGATCAGGCAGCAACGGCCCGTGACCGAGATATCCAGCAAGCCAGCGTTACCGTCCACTTGCAGGCAATCGTGATGGCCGAGTTTCTCGCCCAACACCTTCACTTCATCCGCCACGCTGAACACCAACACCGTCTGCGCCGTGCTGAAAAACCGCTGCACGCCATCCACCCACTGCAACCGCACGTGGTAACGCTCTGGCGAATAGATCAGGTTGAAATCGCGGATCGGCCCCGTGATCAATCGGCAGGACACCTGGCTGTCACCCTTGAACGCAAAGGGTTGCAGCGGTAACAACCCGCGCTGCTCTTCACCATCAACGGTCAACACCATGCCGGCACCTTGGATCACGGTGATCACGCGCTGGTAGCCGGCGAAGCTGGAAAACCCGCCCGACTCACCAATATCGGCAATCGACAGGCGCCAGCCAAAACCCTCCAGGCCGGTGCCTGCATCACGGGTGATTTCTCCGGTACTGCCACCGCCGTTTTTCCACGGCATGCGCACGTAATCGACGGCGCGCCAGACGCTTATTGCACTCATTTACTGAAACGTCCTTCCAAGCTATGACGGGAACCGGGGTGGATCAAACGCGCAGCAGTCACCGGCTGACGGCCAGACCAGGTGCGCCTGCGAATCAACAGGCATGGCTCGGTAGGCTCGATCTGCAGCAACTTGCATTCGGCGGCGTCGGCGAGGATGGCTTCAACCACGTGCTCACCTTCGGTCAGCGGCGCCACTTGGTTCAAATAGGCATAGGGCGTCTGCTGGGTGAAATCCTGCTGCAGGTATTCCGGCGCGACCAGGGCGTTGACGAAGCGGTCTTCGATTTGCACAGGGATATCGTTTTCGAAATGCACGATCAGCGAGTGGAACACCCGACCGCCTTCGCGCATTTCCAGGGCGACAGCGCGCTCGGAACCGGCGGCCTCTTCACCCAGGGTAATGACCTGGCACGTATGGCGATGACCGCGAGAGGCGATCTCATCGGCAATGTTGTGAACTTCAAACAGCGCGGATTGGCTCTTGGGCTCGGCGACGAAAGTGCCCACGCCTTGCATGCGCACCAGCAGACCTTCGGCGGTGAGCTCGCGCAGGGCGCGGTTGATGGTCATGCGGCTGAAACCCAGCTGGCTGACCAGTTCGCTCTCCGACGGCACGCGGTAATGGGGCGGCCAGTTGCCGTTGAGGATCTGCTGGCTGATCATCTGTTTGACACGGGCATACAAGGGCGCCGGACTTTCGTCCATGTGGGCAGCCAGTGGAGACTTGGCGGGCGGAGTCGGCACAGGGAATCCTTGCAGGGGGAAAAGATGCATAGATTGCCGGAGTTTACCGAGCAGGCAAACGTCTGTATATGTATATACAAATAAACACACGACCGGGGTGCCTTGATCATGTCCGCTTTCTTTGCCGAACGCGCGCTGCTGCCTAATGGATGGGCCAATGATGTACGTCTTGAAGTCAGCGCCGATGGGCTGCTGACACAGGTTGAGGCCAATGCCAGCGCAGAGGGTGCCGAACGGCTGAGAGGCCCGGTATTGGCGGGCATGCCGAACCTGCACTCCCATGCATTCCAACGTGCCATGGCCGGTTTGGCCGAAGTCGCCGGCAACCCGAATGACAGTTTCTGGACCTGGCGCGACCTGATGTACCGCATGGTGGGCAAGATCAACCCGGATCAATTGCAGGTGATCGCGCGCCAGCTGTACATCGAGATGCTCAAGGCCGGCTACACGTCCGTGGCCGAGTTTCACTATGTGCACCATGACGTCAGCGGCCAGCCGTATGCCGACCGCACGGAACTGTCGCGCCAGATCAGCCAGGCAGCGGCCAGCAGCGGGATCGGCCTGACGCTGGTGCCGGTGCTCTATACCCATTCCGGTTTTGGCGGCCAGGCGCCCAATGAGGGCCAGCGCCGGTTTATCAACAGCACTGAACACTACCTGGACCTGCAAGCACGCCTGCAGCCGGTCCTCGCGGCGCAACCGGCGCAGCAGTTGGGCCTGTGCTTCCACTCGTTGCGCGCGGTCACGCCACAGCAAATCAGTGACGTGCTAGCCGCCAGCGACAAGGCGTGCCCGGTGCATATCCACATCGCCGAACAACAGAAAGAAGTCGACGACTGCCTGGCCTGGAGCGGCAAGCGCCCGCTGCAATGGCTCTATGACAATGTCGACATCGATGAACGCTGGTGCCTGGTGCACGCCACGCATGCCGACGCAGACGAAGTGACACGGATGGCCAAGAGCCGTGCAGTTGCCGGCTTGTGCCTGACCACCGAGGCCAACCTGGGTGACGGGATTTTCCCGGCGGTGGACTACCTCGCCCAGGGCGGACGCATGGGCATCGGTTCCGACAGCCACGTATCACTGAGCGTGGTGGAAGAACTGCGTTGGCTGGAATATGGGCAGCGCTTGCGTGATCAACGGCGCAATCGCTTGTATCGCAGCGATCAACCGATGGTCGGCCGCACGCTGTTTGATGCCGCGCTGGACGGTGGTGCCCAGGCATTGGGACAACCGATTGGTCAGTTGGCAGTGGGTAAGCGTGCGGATTGGATTGTGCTGGACGGTAACGACCCTTACCTGGCGACAGCGGCAGAGGACGGGATTCTCAATCGCTGGCTGTTCGCAGGCGGTGATCGGCAAGTGCGTGATGTGCTGGTCAACGGCAAGTGGGTGGTGCGGGACGGACATCATGCCGGCGAGGAAGAAAGCAGCCGGGCGTTCACGCAGGTCTTGAGGGATTTGCTGGGCTAACCGGCAACCCATAACCCATGTGGGAGGGGGCTTGCTCCCGATGGCGGTGTATCAGTTTCAGACGTGCTGACTGACACATTGCAATCGGGAGCAAGCCCCCTCCCACATTGGATTGGCGCTGGTCCAGAGTTACTGCGAAGTCTTCGCCATCTGCTTGTCCGACGTGCGCCAGATCAGCCGTGTGGTGTCATACCCCTGCTGCCGCGCCCTGCTCAGCAGGTCTTCGCGGGTGTCCGCATTGACCGTCGGCGTGCGCGACAAGATCCACATGTAACGCCGGCTCGGGCTGCCGACAATCGCGGTCTTGTAGTCATCGCTGACGTACAGCACCCAGTAATCGCCCTTGGCAACGCCGGGCAACAGGGCGGTAAACCAGTTATTGAATTCCACCCAGAGCTTGTCGGTCTTGCCCGGCACTTGCGGCGTGGCCGTGCCCTTGGCTTCTTCCCACTTCCATTCGGTCGTCAGGCAGCGGTTGAACACCGACATATCGCCATCCGGCAGCAGCGTGTAGCGCGCCTCGGACTGTGCGCAGTTGCGTTGGAAGTACATCGGCAATCGCGCCAACTCATACCAGGTGCCCTGGTAACGCTTGAGGTTGACGTTGTTCGCGGTCTTGGGTTGCAGATCATCGCCAGAATGGCTGGCGCAGCCCGCCAAAAACAGGCTGGCGCAAAGGAACAAAACAAAACGGATCATTCTTCTTCTCCCGCAGGCTTTCGCCCCGGTTTACTTCAGGCCTTGCCCGGAAAACATCAGAACCTTGTCACCGGCATATTGAACGCTGATAAAGCTGTTTTTATCGCCCCAAGTGCAACTGGACATGCCCAGTGCGCCGGAACAATCAGTCGGCTTGCCCAGCAACGACTCGACCTCTGTCTTGGCCATGCCAGCCGACAATTTTTGATAATTTTCTTGGTTGACCTTGCTGCAAGCGGCCAACAGCACGCAAAAAGCCAGCAGGGAGAGACGGCGTAACGACATGGAAAAACTCCTGGAGGGACTGAGCAGCATGGGGGTCTGCCAGAAGCTTAGAAGGGAAAAGAGGTTTCTGGTTCCCGATGAGCAAAAACAAAAAAGCCCCGAAAACGCTGAAACGTTTCGGGGCTTCTTCAAGGGTGAACCGGCTCACAACAACGCCGATCACTTATCGCGAAGACTTACTTCTTGTGGTAGGCCGTCACGCGCTCAACTTCTTCCTTGGAACCCAAGAACACCGCCACACGCTGGTGCAGGCCTTCGGGCTGAATGTCGAGAATGCGCTGGTGGCCGTCGGTGGACGCGCCGCCCGCTTGCTCGACCAGGAAGGACATTGGGTTGGCTTCGTACATCAGGCGCAGTTTGCCTGGCTTGGACGGCTCGCGGCTGTCACGTGGGTACATGAACAAGCCACCCCGCGTCAGGATACGGTGCACGTCAGCCACCATCGCGGCGACCCAACGCATGTTGAAGTTCTTCTTCAACGGGCCTTCTTCGCCCGCCATCAACTCGCCCACGTAACGCGTGACCGGCTCTTCCCAGTGGCGCTGGTTGGACATGTTGATCGCAAATTCCTGGGTGGATGCAGGAATGGTGATGTCTTCGTGGGTCAGTACGAAGCTGCCCATTTCGCGGTCCAGGGTGAAGCCTTTGACGCCGTCGCCCAGGGTCAGCACCAGCATGGTCTGTGGGCCGTAGATGGCGTAACCGGCAGCGACCTGCTCGGTGCCTGGCTGCAGGAAGGCCTTTTCGTTCAGGGCTTCGTTCTGGCTCAGGTATTCGTTCGGGCAACGCAGTACCGAGAAGATGGTGCCAACCGGTGCGTTGATGTCGATGTTGGACGAGCCGTCCAGTGGGTCGAACACCAGCAGGTACGCGCCTTTCGGGTATTTGCCCGGGATCTGGTAGGCATTGTCCATTTCTTCGGACGCCATGCCGGCCAGGTGACCGCCCCATTCGTTGGCTTCGAGCAGGATCTCGTTGGAGATGACGTCGAGCTTCTTCTGCACTTCGCCTTGCACGTTTTCAGTGCCCATGCTGCCCAGGACACCACCCAGTGCGCCTTTGGACACGGCGTGGCTGATTTCCTTGCAGGCACGCGCCACCACTTCGATAAGGAAGCGCAGATCGGCAGGCGTGTTGTTGCTGCGGGTCTGCTCAATCAAATAGCGACTCAAGGTAACGCGGGACATGGAAGGCTCCGGAGAATGGGGGGGCTAAAAACCCGCGCAGTTTAGCGCGAGTCGGGGCGTATTTCCTCCTATCAGAGGATTTAAACCCAATAGAGTTCATGGACTTTATTTAACGTGCCACCGGCGGCTTGCGCAGCAAACTGTAGGCCATGGCGCCCAGTGCCGCCACGCCGAGCAGCAGCACGGCCCAGAGGCCGAGCTTTTTCCAGTCCGTCCCGGCCTCGACAGCAGCGGCGGTGGCAGGTGACGTGACCACCACTTCACCGACAACCTTGGCCTGCCCCACTGTCTTGAGACGCTCGGCGTTGTAGTCCGGGATCAGGGTGGAAAGCGGAAGGTTCGCCGCCTTGGCCGACGCGCTCCCCAGCGCCAGCGTAAACGGCGGCTCACCCCGAGCCAGGAACACCAACTGCGTGGCGCGCACCGCAAAACGCAGCGCCGGGGCTTCAACGCCCAGGCCACCGCCGCGTTCATCCACCTGCAATTTCAGCTCGGCAACCGGTTGGCCCGGCAGCTGCAGTTCATCCTGCACCACGTCTTTGCCATTCTGGGTCAGGCGATACAGCAAACCGTTGCTCAGCGGCTGCCACGCCTGTTTGCTGTCCCTGCGCCCCGCCAACGTCACGGGCGCCAACGTGTTGGGTTGCTTCAACTCGATGCGCAGCCGCTCGATACTCAGCCCCATGGGCAACTGCCAACTGTATTCACCGGCCTTGAGCCGCATGCCTGTCAACGGCTGCGACCAGACCCATGGCAGCGGCAAGCTGCTACTGGTCGCGCTCACCAGCTTGGCCGAGGTCAGCAACGGTGCCGCCTGGCCTTGCCAGACCAGCCGCAAGTAACGCGCCGGTTGCCCAGGCAGGCTCACGTCATGCTGCTCGACCCGTTCGTCGGCGAACGACAAGCGCGCCACCTGTCCATCGCCCCAGGCGTCCCAGTGCTGCAAGTCATCACTGGCTTCAATGCTGAAACGCTGGAAGCCCTCCTGCTCGCGGCTCCAGTCCAGGCTCAGTTGCTGCAGCGGCGCCTTGATTGCACTGGCGTCCAGCACCCAGCCACGCAACACTTGCTTGCCGGGTTTCGTCGCGGTGGACGGCTTGATTTCAACCAGGGTGCCTGCGGTGGTGGCCTTCATCACCACGTCGGGCAAGGCTTGCTGGGTGTCGGCGGCGTACAGCGGAAACCACTTAACGTCGGTGACGTTGCGGCTTTCGGTGCGCTGCGAGGACTGACGCGATAACGCATAGGCTTGCGGCTCGCCGGCAGCGTTAAATACCCGCACATCGCTGAGATCAGCCTGGCGCGCATTCAATTGCACGGCCAGCGGCAGTTCCAGGCGATACCAGGGCCCACTGCCGCTGATGCTCAGTGGCACCTGGGTGGTGAAGTCGGCAGGCGTTTCCTGCGCCCACACTGACAAGGCCGTACACAAGCCGACCACGACCACGCTCAACTTACCGATCAAGAGGATGCTCCTTCAGTTTCCAACGCAGGTTCGGCACGCTTGGGCGGCAGTGGTGCAAAGTAACCTACCACCAGCAACAACCCGCCCACACCGATAAACGACACGATCCGCGCCAGGCCGCCGCGGTTGCTCAGTTCGACAAAGAACAGCTTGGCCACCACCACCGCAATCAGCGCCGCGCCGATCAGCCACACGTCACGACGATGGCGCAGGTGGCCGCCGATCATCAGGCCGAGGGCGATCAAGGTCCAGACGATCGACAGGCCTGCCTGTACCAGCATGGACTCAAGCAACGCGTCCAAGTGAAACGGCACGCCGCCCCAATGATGGGCGGTGCGCATCACCAGCGCGGTAAAGAAAGCAAACAGCGAGACGCCCGCGACACCCTGGGCGATCAGCTCGGCGCGCGGCCCGCGCTGTGGCGCCACACTGCGGGACCACAGGTACACACCCAGCAGCGCGAACAACAGGCCCAGGTCCAGCGGGTTGATCAGCGGCACAAAGGGCAGCGGCTTGGCCGTGCCGTCGCTGAAGCTGTTCGCCAGCCAGAACCAGCCGAGCATCAGCACCGCCAATGGCAAGGCCGCCAACACTCGATACTCCTTTGGATACGCCGCCACCGGCCATGGCCAATTGCGCGGCGCAGCAGCCAGCACGAGATACAGGCTTGGCAGAATCGCCCACCCCAGCCAGCGCCAGGCGTTGTATTCGGCCGACAGCCTCAGCAGACCGTAGCGCAACTCCAGCGCCAACAGGCCGATCAGCATCCAGCAGCCCAGCACGTGGGCCACGCTCAGCGCCTTGGCGGGAGCGATCGCCGCCAAACGCCGCAGCGAGATGAAATGCACCGCAAACACCGCCGGCCATGCCAGCCAGCCGTACTGCGCCGCCGGGTGGTAATAGGTATGCGCGCACACCAGCAACACCACGCCCACCGCCGGCATCAGCAACGTGCACAATGTGCCCAGCGACGCCCAGTTCAAACGCGATGCCAGCAGCATCCAGATCGCCACGCTGATCGCCGCGCCGCCCAGCAGGAACGCGCCCTGCAATTCCTGTGGAATAAAGCGCAACACTTCGCTGACCAGCGCCAACGTCCACCACGCCGCGCCCCACACCAACAGCAGGTCGGACAGGCGTTGCAGTTTCAACACGGCAAACACCGGCGCATGCGGTTCACGCTGCAAGCGCCAGGCGCCGACCAGTGCGGCCAGGCCCAGCACCATCGGCGTCCAGAAACCGCTGTGGGCCAGCGGGCGCAAACCCTCGTGGGTCAATGGCCCGAGCAATTCGGGTACCGCCAGCAGGAAAGACCCGCCGCCGATCAGTTGCAGCAGCAAGCCGAACACAAAGCTGACGCGTTGTTGCAGGTAAAGGCTCAGCCAGATAATCAACAAACCGCTGGCCGCCCACACGCCGCTGGCGCTTTCCCATGGCAGCACGAACAACACGGCAAGATTGATCAGTACAAGACCCGCCAGCAGCACCACCGACAACCCGCGCAGCAGTCGGACATCGCCGCGCACCCTGTCATCGCGTGCCGCCAGCAGCATGCCGCCGATCAAGGCCAGGCCGATCAGTGAAGCGGTCAACAAACCACTCCAGCCCGCATTGAACACAGCGACCCCGTCACCACCTTGCAATCGCAGCAGGAACAACGCGCCGCCCAACAATTGCGCGGCAAACGCGGTGAACAGGAAGGTACGCGAGCCGATGCGCAGACCGATGACCAGCGTCACCAGCCCAGCGATGGCCCAACTGATGGCGGTGCCTTGGGTCTGCAACAGCAAGGGCGCGATCAGGTACAAAAAGCTCAAGCCAAGGCTCGCCAGCACGGGCAGACCTTTGCGCTCCCAATCCGCCGCCTGCTCGGGCGAAGCCTTACGCAGCTGATCAAAGCTGTACAACAGCGCCGCGCCCAACAGCAACGCCCCCAGCGGAGCGCCGTCGAGCAACGCCTGTTCACCGACGCGCAGTTCACTGAGGAACGCCAGCGCCGAGCCCACTTGCAGCAACACGCCAAAGGCCCGCGCCAATGGCCGCTGCTGGCGCAAGCCGAGCCAGAAGATGCCGGCACCTTCCACCGCCCAGGCCGCCGCCGTCCAACGTGCGTCGAGGCCCAGGGGGATCGCCAGGCTGGCAAAGATTACGCCCAAGGCCAGGCAAGTTTCCGCCAGCAGCAAGGCACGCCCGCCGCTCAGCAGTCGGGCCAGGCCCATGTAGAGGATGCCCAGGCCCAAGGCGCTGAACGCTGCGGCAAATTCCAGGTGCTGCACCAGGGCGAACTGCAGGCCGAAGCCCACGAGCGGCGGGCCGAACAGCATGCTGCCGTCGACATAATCACCTTTGGCCGCCGACCAGCGCAGCAGCGCGCCACGGCTGTCATCCTCAGGCGCGTCGCGCAGCTCGAGCAATTTGCGCCGGGCGAACAACAGGCCGATGGCCAGGTACATCAGGAAAAACAGGATCAGGAACGGCTCGGTACTCCACAGCAGTTCCGGTGTGTAGGAACGCATGCCCCAGGCGAAGCCAATACCAAAGGTGCCGACAAAACCGATGAGGTTGAGCAGCCGCCAAGCCTTGAACCAGGCGATGGCAAGAATGCCGGCGTTGAGCAGGGCGAAGTAACTGAACAATGCGACATGGTTACCGGCGCCGGTCGACGTGAGGATCGGTGCGGCAAAACCGCCGAGCGCCGCTGCGCACGCGAGCCCGAGTGCATCCTGGGTAATCGCCAGGATCGCCGAAAACACCGTTACCGCCACCAGCAGCCCAAGCGCCGCGCTCGGATCAATCAGCGGGTGCAAACGCATCGCGGCAAACACCGTGAGGTACAGCACGGCGATACCGGTGCCTTGCAGCATCAAGCCGTAATGGCTGTTACGCAGGCGCAGCCACCAGCCCAGGCCGAGCAGGCCCAATGCAGCGGCGGCGACGCCGGCGTAGCGCACCTCGATCGGCACTACCATGCCCTCGGTGGCATAGCGCAGCAGGAAGGCCAGGCCGAGGAACAACAGCACCACGCCGACCCGCAACACGGTATTGCCGCCAAACAGCCAGTTGCGCGCGCCACTGATGGCACGCTCGATCAGGTTGGGGCCACGGGGAATGGCGGGCTCTTGCAGGCGCGGGGTCGGGGCGGGCGTCCAGACATCGTCCGGCAGCGGTTGGCTCGGCTCGGCGACCACCGCGACGGGCGTCAGCTCGGCAGGCAGTTCCCACACCAGCTCGGGCGTCTTAGCGACAGGTGTTGGTTGCGCAATAGAGGGTTCAACAAACGCAGTGCTCGCAGGCGTGGGCGTGGGCACTTCCAGTTGGCGCAGGCGCTCACCCAGGGCTATCAGGGATTTCTGCGTGGTTTCCAACTGACGAGCCTGCTGGTCCGCCTGGGCCGACAGCTTCGCCAGGCGAATCGCCTGGCCAATGCCCAACCCCAGCAGCGCACCGATGCCCGCATCACTGAACGACTCATCGAGCGTCCAGCCGAGCACCAGGCCAATCAGCATGAAAATCCATTGCATGGTCGATATTCCCTAGGCAAACCGGCGCTCAGTATATCGACGCGGGCCCAATGTGGGAGGGGGCTTGCCCCCGATAGCGGTGCACCAGTCGACATATCTGCAAACTGACACTCTGCTATCGGGGGCAAGCCCCCTCCCACACCTTGGGATCAGCCGTGTTTAGTCGAGCGCTTTCCAGATCTCAGTAGCGTACTCGCGGATCGTCCGGTCCGAAGAGAACCAGCCCATACGCGCGGTATTGAGTACCGCCGAACGCCACCACGCCTTGGAGTCATGCCAATGCGCTTCGACCCGCGCCTGGGCATCCCAATAGGAATCGAAGTCGGCACACACCAGGAAGCGATCGTAGTCGATCAACCCGTCGATCAAGCCCACATAGCGGCCCGGGTCATCCGGCGAGAACACCCCGCCGCGGATCGCTTGCAGCACATCGTTGAGACGATGGGACGCGGCGATGTCCGGCCCGGCGTTGAATTCACCGGCATGCTTGCGGGCTTCCACCTGCTGCGCGCTGAGACCGAAGATAAACATGTGATCGGCGCCCACGCGCTCGTGCATCTCCACGTTGGCGCCGTCCATGGTGCCGATGGTCAGCGCGCCGTTGAGGCCGAACTTCATGTTACTGGTGCCCGAGGCTTCAAAGCCGGCCGTGGAAATCTGCTCCGACAAATCCGCCGCTGGGATGATGCTTTCCGCCAGGCTGACGTTGTAGTTAGGCAGGAACACCACCTTCAGCAACCCGCGCACCGTCGGGTCGTTATTGACGGTGCGGGCGATGTCGTTGGTCAGCTTGATGATCAACTTGGCTTGGTGATAACTCGCCGCTGCCTTGCCCGCGAAGATCTTCACGCGCGGCACCCAATCGGTGCCAGGTTCGGCACGAATGGCCTGGTACAGCGCCACGGTGTGCAACAGGTTCAGCAGTTGGCGTTTGTATTCATGGATACGCTTGACCTGCACATCGAACATCGCCGCCGGGTTGATCGCAATCCCCAGGCGCTCGTGAATGATGTCGGCCAGCGCGCGCTTGCTGTGCAAGCGTTGGTCGGCGAAGGCTTTGCGGAAAGTCTGCTTCTCGGCGAAGGTTTCCAATTCGCCCAGGCGGGTTTCCATGTTGTCGAGAATGTCCGGGCCCAATGCCTCCACCAGCATCTGGGTGAGCTTCGGGTTGGCCTGGTACAGCCAGCGGCGGAAGGTGATGCCGTTGGTTTTGTTGTTGATACGGTCCGGGTACAGCTTGTGCAACTCGGAAAACACCGTGCTGCGCATCAGCTGGGTGTGCAGGCCGGACACGCCATTGACGCTGTGGGAACCGAGGAATGCCAGGTTGCCCATGCGCACGCGACGGCCATTGTCTTCTTCGATCAGCGACACGGCGCGCAGCACATCAAAGTCGTGGATGCCTTTGGCGCGCAGCGAGTCGATATGCTGGGCGTTGATCAGGTAGATGATCTGCATGTGCCGGGGCAGCATGCGTTCCATCAGGCCGACCGGCCAGGTTTCCAGCGCTTCAGGCAGGAGGGTGTGGTTGGTGTACGACAAGGTTTCGACCGTCACATCCCAGGCGGCTTCCCATGGAATGTCGTGCAGGTCGACCAATTGGCGCATCAACTCAGCCACGGCGATCGACGGGTGGGTGTCGTTGAGTTGGATCGCGGCGTGCTCGCCCAGGCTCAGCACTGAGCCGTGCATGTTTTTGTGGCGGCGCAGCAGGTCCTGCAGGGACGCGGAGACGAAGAAATATTCCTGGCGCAGGCGCAGCTCCTGCCCCGCTTCGGTGCTGTCGGCCGGGTACAGCACTCGGGAGATGCTTTCAGCGCGGGCCACTTCGGCGACAGCGCCCAAGTGGTCACCGGCGTTGAAGCGCTCCAGGTGCAAGTCTTCCACCGCCCGAGCACGCCACAGGCGCAGGGTGTTGACGCTGGCGCCACGCCAGCCGACGACGGGCGTGTCGTAGGCAACGGCGCGTACGGTTTCGCTCGGCGACCACACTTGGATTTGCTTGCCGGCGGCATCCGGCAGCGTTTCGACGCTGCCGCCAAAGCCGATCGGGTAAATCACTTCGGCCCGTTCAAATTCCCACGGGTTGCCGAAATCCAGCCAACGTTCGGTCTGCTCCTGTTGCCAGCCATCGACAATCGCCTGGCGGAACAGGCCGTGTTCATAACGGATGCCATAACCGTGGCCGGCAATGCCCAAGGTCGACATGCTCTCCATAAAGCACGCCGCCAAGCGGCCCAGGCCACCGTTGCCGAGCGCCGCGTCGGGCTCCAGCAGGCGGATGCGCTCCAGGTCGACGCCCAGCTCGGACAGTGCTTCGCGCGCGATTTCGAGCACGCCAAGGTTGCTCAGGCTGTCGTAGAGCAAACGACCGATAAGGAATTCCAGCGAGAGGTAATACACCCGCTTCTGGCCTTTGCGGTAAATCCGCCGGGTATGGTCCATCCAGTGGTCGACCATCTGGTCGCGTGCGGCCAGGGCAATGGCTTCGAACCAGTCATGGTCGAAGGCGTGATCCGGGTCCTTGCCCACCGCGTAGGTGAGTTTGGTCAAGACGGCATCGCGAAATGCGGCTACCTCTGCTTCTCGTGCAAGTGGTTCCTGAGACATCAATTGCGACCTCGGGCGAGATAGAAGGAGTTGCTAGAGCCTAGACGGTCTGACAGACGGTAGACGCTCTGGTTCGGCAGTTTTTTAACTCATTCACCTTTACGCGAATTAGATGCAGGGGTCGTGCCCGTTCAGCCCGCCGGCAAACCTTTGAGCTGAAAACAGCAAAATATTGTT
Source organism: Pseudomonas sp. QC2 (assembly GCF_002859085.1). Taxonomy (NCBI): domain Bacteria; kingdom Pseudomonadati; phylum Pseudomonadota; class Gammaproteobacteria; order Pseudomonadales; family Pseudomonadaceae; genus Pseudomonas; species Pseudomonas sp. QC2. The sequence continues at coordinate 202,375 of NZ_PKKS01000002.1, read as the reverse complement.
CAAAAAATCACCAATCCCGGTATGATCGCGCGCCCGGATACAGCCCCACCTTTGGAACCCTGATGAAGCCTCAATTGATCGCCGCCGCGGAACTCGACCGTCTTGAAACGTGGCAGAAATATTCCGCGCATATGTGCGGTGGTTGCGTGTCCAGCTGCTGCACGCTGCCGGTCGAAGTGAAGATCAAGGACCTGATCCGCATCGGCATCGTCGATGAATTCGAGCGCGGCGACCCGCCGAAGAACATCGCCAAGCGGTTGCAGAAGGAAGGCATCGTCGAGCGTTTCAATTCCAAATCCGAGATCTTTACCCTGCAGCGCATGAGCAACAACGACTGCCTGTACCTGGATCGTAAGACGCGCTTCTGCACTATTTATGACAAGCGCCCGGATACCTGCCGCAACCACCCGAAAATCGGGCCGCGCCCGGGGTACTGTGCGTATAAGCCGAAGGAAGTGGTGCGCGAGACCAAGTTCAAGACCCTCGACAAATTCTGATCCCCTGTAGTGAGCGGGCTTGCCCCGCGCTGGGGGGCGAAGCCGCCCCGACCCAGGCACAGCGTTTCTCCAGTTAGAACGAGGTATCAAGTTTTGGGGCGGCTTCGCCACCCAGCGCGGGGCAAGCCCGCTCACTACAAGAGCCCGCTCTGCACATAAACTGCAGGCACAAAAAAACGCCCCCGGCCTTTCGACCGGGGGCGTTTTTCATTCAGCCTGAGTTAACTCAGTTCTTGGCTTTCTTGGCAGCGCGGGTACGCTCGCCTTCGTCCAGGATTTTCTTACGCAGGCGGATCGACTTAGGCGTGACTTCGCACAGCTCGTCGTCCTGGATGAATTCCAGGGCCTGTTCCAGGGTGAAGCGAACAGGTGGAACCAGAGCGATGGTTTCGTCTTTACCCGAAGCACGCATGTTGTCGAGCTTCTTGCCTTTGGTTGGGTTGACGCCCATGTCGTTATCACGGCTGTTCAGACCAACGATCTGGCCGTTGTAGATCTCTTGACCGTGTTCAACGAACAGCTTGCCACGCGCCTGGAGGGTTTCCAGGGAGTAGGTCAGCGCCTTACCGGTTTCTACCGATACCAGAACACCGTTCTGACGGCCGGACATGTCGCCGGACTTCATGGTGTCGTAGCGATCGAAGATCGAGGTCAGGATGCCAGCACCGTTGGTCAGGGTCAGGAACTGGTTACGGAAACCGATCAGACCGCGAGCAGGGATGTTGTATTCCAGACGTACACGGCCTTTGCCATCCGGCACCATGTTGGTCAGGTCGCCCTTACGCAGGCCCATCTCTTCCATGACCTTGCCCTGGGATTCTTCAGGGGTGTCGATGGTGACGTTTTCGAACGGTTCCTGCTTCACGCCGTCAACTTGACGGATGATCACTTCTGGACGACCAACGCCCATTTCGAAGCCTTCGCGACGCATGGTTTCGATCAGTACCGAGAGGTGCAGCTCACCACGGCCGGACACCTTGAACTTGTCGGCCGAGTCGCCTTCTTCAACGCGCAGAGCAACGTTGTACAGCAGCTCTTTGTCCAGACGTTCCTTGATGTTACGGGACGTCACGAACTTGCCTTCTTTACCGCAGAAAGGCGAGTCGTTTACCTGGAAGGTCATGGAAACGGTTGGCTCGTCAACGGTCAGAGGCTTCATCGCCTCGACGTTGTCCGGCTGGCACAGGGTGTCGGAGATGAACAGCGAGTCCATACCGCTCACGCACACGATGTCGCCGGCGAACGCTTCTTCAACGTCGATACGGTGCAGACCGTGGTGACCCATCAGCTTCAGGATACGACCGTTGCGTTTCTTGCCGTCGGCGCCGATAGCAACAACCGGGGTGTTCGGCTTGACGCTACCACGCGCGATACGGCCAACGCCGATAACACCCAGGAAGCTGTTGTAGTCCAGTGCCGAGATTTGCATCTGGAACGGGCCTTCACGGTCAACTTTTGGAGCCGGTACGTTGTCGACGATCGACTGGTACAGCGGGGTCATGTCTTCAGCCATGTCGGTGTGTTCCAGACCGGCAATGCCGTTCAGGGCCGAGGCGTAGACGACTTTGAAGTCCAGCTGTTCTTCGGTAGCACCCAGGTTGTCGAACAGGTCGAAGATCTGGTCCAGAACCCAGTCCGGACGCGCGCCTGGACGGTCAACCTTGTTGATGCACACGATCGGACGCAGGCCGGCTTCGAAAGCCTTCTTGGTCACGAAACGGGTTTGCGGCATAGGGCCGTCTTGAGCGTCAACCAGCAGCAGAACGGAGTCAACCATCGACATTACGCGTTCTACTTCGCCGCCGAAGTCGGCGTGGCCCGGGGTATCCACGATGTTGATGTGGTAGCCGTTCCAGTTGATCGCGGTGTTTTTAGCCAGGATGGTAATACCGCGCTCTTTTTCCTGGTCGTTGGAGTCCATCACGCGCTCGTCGTTGAGCTCGTTGCGCTCCAGGGTGCCGGATTGACGCAGGAGTTTGTCTACCAGGGTGGTTTTACCATGGTCAACGTGAGCAATGATGGCGATGTTACGTAGATTTTCGATCACTTGTGTATCTCGATCAGAGGATTCGGTGTGCTGACAGGTCGTGGCAGCGATTAACAGTAGAGTCAGGCCTTGCCGTTACAGCTTGACGGCAGAGTCGGGGGGCCGGTGACGCAGGCCACAGGCAAACAGCCCCGGGCTCTTAGCTCGGTCGATAAACGCGCACATTGGCATACCCCTCACTGAGCAAATGGTGGGCATGCAGGCGACTCATCACGCCTTTGTCGCAATACAGCAGGTACTGACGGCTGTTATCCAGTTCCTTGAAACGCGCGTTCAATGCATAAAACGGCAGCGTTTGTACGTCGATGCCGGCGATTTCCAGCGGCTCATCTTCGGCGGCATCCGGGTGACGGATGTCGACGACGATCTGGCCGGCCAGGGCTTCGCTGACTTCTTCGATCTGCACATCCTGGCCCAGTTCGTCGATAACGCGATCGATCGGGACCAGCTTGGCGTTCTCGAGCGCACGCTCCAGAATCGCCATATCAAACTGTTGTTCTTCGTACTCCACGCGGTTGCGCTTGGCGTGGGTCTTGGGGTTCACCGAGATGACCCCGCAATATTCAGGCATATGCTTGGCAAAGTCAGCGGTGCCGATTTCTTCTGCCAGGTCGATGATGTCCTGCTTGTGGCTGGCGATCAGCGGGCGCAACACCAGCTTTTCGGTGACGCAGTCGATCAGCGACAGGTTCGGCAGCGTCTGGCTGGAGACCTGGGAGATCGCTTCACCAGTCACCAGCGCATCAATCTGCAACTGGTCGGCAATCCGGGACGCAGCGCGCAACATCATACGCTTCAAAACTACGCCCATATGACTGTTATCGACTTTGCCGAGAATTTCGCCCAGCACTTCCTCGAAGGGCACGGTTACAAATAGCACGCGTTGGGAGCTGCCGTACTTCTTCCAGATAAAGTGCGCGACTTCCATCACGCCCAATTCATGTGCACGCCCGCCCAGGTTAAAGAAGCAGAAGTGGCTCATCAGGCCGCGGCGCATGATCTGGTAGGCCGCCACCGTGGAATCGAAACCGCCGGACATCAGGACCAGGGTCTGTTCCAGGGCGCCCAGCGGGTAGCCGCCGATGCTGTCGTGCTGGCTGTGGATCACAAACAACCGTTGGTCGCGAATTTCCATGCGCACTTCAATTTGCGGCGCTTTCAGGGAAATTCCGGCGGCGCCGCACTCGCGACGCAGCTTGCTGCCGACGTATTTCTCGACGTCCATGGAGCTGAAGGTGTGCTTGCCGGCACGCTTGCAGCGCACCGAAAAAATCTTACCTTCAAGCGATTGACCATAGTGCTGCTTGCACTTCTCGGTGATGTCGTCGAAGTCGCCCAGCGGGTACTCATCCACCTGCAGGAAATGCGCGATGCCCGGCATGCAGCTCAGGCGCTCGGTCATGTCCTTCAAGGCTTTGGGCTCGGTGATACGGGTTTCCAGCTCGAGATTGTCCCACACGCCGTTCACCACCACAGCCGGGTCCAGATCGCGGAGCACGGCACGGATGTTCTTGGCCAACTGACGGATGAAACGCGTCCGTACCGGTCGGCTTTTGATGGTGATCTCGGGGAAGACTTTAACGATTAATTTCATGGAAACAGCGCGCGCCGGGCCTGCTGAAAAAGGGGGGCGCGGATTATAGCGGAAATCGCTCAAGGTTTAACCAGTTAATATGCACAGTAAGCGCTACGCACTAAATAGGTGCATTTTCGCGCTTTTGCGCCACATTGAGGTGCGCGTTTTTTGCGCTTTTGTCGCAATGCACCGTTATAGGGGCGTTTTTGGAGCAAAAAACCCATGTTGGCGCACTGGCATGCAATTTGCTCTCTTGTGAGGCAGGTTGCCATGGCGGACTATCCGCGCCGGCATCACCCACATTCTAAGGGCTAACTCCACTACCCCAGCCCGAAGCCACCCGGAGGACACTATGTCGAAGTCGGTTCAACTCATCAAAGATCATGACGTTAAATGGATTGATCTGCGCTTCACGGACACCAAAGGCACTCAGCACCACGTGACCATGCCGGCTCGCGATGCGCTGGATGATGCTTTCTTCGAAGAAGGCAAAATGTTCGACGGTTCCTCCATCGCCGGCTGGAAAGGCATCGAAGCCTCCGACATGATCCTGATGCCGGACGACAGCACTGCCGTACTTGACCCGTTCACCGAAGAGCCAACCCTGATCCTCGTCTGCGACGTGATCGAGCCTTCGACCATGCAAGGCTACGACCGCGACCCACGTGCGATCGCCAAGCGTGCCGAGGAATACCTGAAGTCCACCGGTATCGGTGACACCGTATTCGTGGGCCCAGAGCCAGAATTCTTCATCTTCGACCAGGTTAAGTTCAAGTCCGACATCTCCGGCTCCATGTTCAAGATCTACTCCGAACAAGGCTCCTGGATGTCCGACCAAGACGTGGAAGGCGGCAACCATGGCCACCGTCCAGGTATCAAAGGGGGCTACTTCCCAGTTCCGCCGTTCGACCACGACCACGAAATCCGTACCTCCATGTGCAACGCCATGGAAGACATGGGCCTGGTCATCGAAGTGCACCACCACGAAGTGGCCACTGCCGGTCAGAACGAAATCGGTGTGAAGTTCAACACCCTGGTTGCCAAGGCTGACGAAGTACAGACCCTGAAGTACTGCGTACACAACACCGCCGTTGCTTACGGCCGTACCGCTACCTTCATGCCTAAGCCTCTGTACGGCGATAACGGTTCGGGTATGCACGTTCACCTGTCCATCGCCAAAGATGGCAAGAACACCTTCGCTGGCGAAGGTTATGCCGGCCTGTCCGACACTGCCCTGTACTTCATCGGCGGTATCATCAAGCACGGTAAGGCCCTGAACGGCTTCACCAACCCGTCGACCAACTCCTACAAGCGTCTGGTCCCAGGTTTCGAAGCACCGGTAATGCTGGCCTACTCGGCACGTAACCGTTCCGCGTCGATCCGTATTCCTTACGTGTCCAGCCCTCGTGCTCGCCGTATCGAAGCCCGCTTCCCGGATCCAGCAGCCAACCCATACCTGGCCTTCGCTGCCCTGGTCATGGCCGGCCTGGACGGTATCCAGAACAAGATCCACCCTGGCGACGCCGCCGACAAAAACTTGTATGACCTGCCGCCTGAAGAGGCCAAAGAGATCCCACAAGTGTGTGGCAGCCTGAAAGAAGCCCTGGAAGAGCTGGACAAGGGCCGTGCGTTCCTGACCAAAGGCGGCGTGTTCAGCGACGACTTCATCGATGCCTACATCGAGCTGAAAAGCGCTGAAGAAATCAAGGTGCGTACCTTCGTACACCCACTGGAATATGAGCTGTACTACAGCTGCTGATCCGGTAGCGCCGCGTCTTAGAGCGGCGTGACAAAAAAGACCTCCCCCGGGAGGTCTTTTTTTTTGCCAGGGGATTATCAGATGGCCGCTTGGCGGTCGAGCATCCGGCTGACCATCAACGTGCCCAATGCACTCAACTGGTGGATGGCCAGCGCTGCATCGCGGTGCTTGCCATCCAGATCCTCAGAGAGATCCAGCAACAAGGTGCTGACCGATGAGAAGGTCTCGAAGCTGTTGATCATCAGGGCTTCGTCGTCGATATCGTCGGCGATTGTGAAGACTGATGGGGGTGGATTTGGGGTTGGCTTGAACATTTTCTACATTCCTCAAATGAGGCCGCCTTCGCTTCGCTACTAAACGAAAGGGTGGCGGCTGTGCGCAGGTTAGTAGACCGGTGAATGTAGAAGCCCGGCGCATCCGAAAATGCCCTGCGCACAGCCACCATCAAGCACAGATTCGGGAAATCTGATTGATGGAGAATGCACGACCTACAATTCGAATCCAGGCTACTAAACCTGATCGCTGATGAGCAGCGACCGAGCAACCTTAGAGACGACAAGCCAGCCGTACAAGCCGGCGGATTCTGGCGCACCTGTAGGCAACCACGCAAGTTAAGGTAGCCTCTGGCTGACGCCGCTCAAAACCTGCAAACCCAATCTAAATGTGGGAGGGGGCTTGCTCCCGATGGCGGTGGTTCAGTCAAATAGAGGCCAACTGATACACCCCCACCGGGAGCAAGCCCCTCCCACAGGAGATCACCCTTGAAGTTTCGATTTGTGTTCGCTCTGCTGTTCGTCAGTGCCACTGCGAGTGCCGCACCACCCACGCTCGAACCGCTGCTCAACAGCATCGCCGAACGCTTGGAGATTGCCGATCAGGTCGCACTGAGCAAATGGGACAGCAAAAAGCCTGTAGAAGATAAAAAGCGCGAACAAGAGGTGATCGCCAGCGTCGCCGCCCAGGCACCGAGCTACAAGCTGCCACCTGGCGCTGCCGAGCAGTTCTTCTCGGCGCAGATCGAAGCCAACAAACTGGTGCAGTACACCCACCTCTCCGACTGGCAATTCCAGGGCAAGGCACCTGACGATCCACGCCCCGACCTGGTGAAACAGATCCGCCCGCAATTGGACGAGCTGCAGAAACGCCTGCTGCAGCAATTGGCTGACTTCACCCCGCAGCGTACCGACCCGCAGTGCCCACAATGGTTGGCCGAGGCCGTGCATGAGCCGCTGAACGATCCGTTGCGTCAGCTGGCGATGATCCGCGCCACGGCCGAACTGTGCACTGGACCTACTTGATTTGAGGACCCGTCCTGCATCTTCACCGAGGCCGGTAGCCATAGCCTGACTGTTCATTTATCGAACAGGATGGAACCATGATCACCCTCAAGTGCTTGATTGCAGCAGCGGTGGGTTTGTCGTTGCTTGGCTGCGGCACCCACCCAAAGAACGCCGTACACATCGAAAAAGAGGTGTTGCTTGAACGCAGCGCGTCATGGGATGGCACACCTTACAAAGCCTACCCCTCAGGTCCGCCGCAACTGACGCTCATACGCCTCAAGATCCCTGCGCACACGCAATTGCCCTGGCACACTCACCCAATGCCGAATGCCGCCTACATCGTTTCGGGAGAGCTGACCGTTGAAACCCGTAAGGGCGGACTGACGCGCACCTTGAGGCAAGGGCAAACCCTGGCCGAGATGGTAGGCATTGAACATCGTGGTATTACCGGCAACACCCCGGTCGAGCTGCTGGTCTTTTACGCGGGCCGTCCGGGCATGCCACTTTCCGAACAACACTGATCCATCCCCCACTCCGGATCGTTTTCACCGCGCCCCGAAAACGATCCACTCGCCACTTCCTGAACAACCTTCATAAAACCGCACTATATTGGTGCGATAGGCTGCACCCTTCCCACCTGGTCAGCCCATTTTGGTTCGAAACTTCCCGAGCAAGCTGGCAGAACGCCACAGTTTCGCGCCTAAATCCCCCATTTCAGGGCTTGCACGCTTCTTTTCGGAGCCTTGGTTTGGTTTTTGCATTTTCCTTGTATCAGCGTGTGCCTCAAGCCCGCGCCTTGCTCCAAAAGAGGTCCCAATGACCATCAGCGATGCACTGCACCGTTTGCTACTCGACAACCTGACCACCGCGACCATCCTGCTCAATGACGACTTGCGCCTTGAGTACATGAACCCGGCGGCAGAGATGCTCCTGGCCATCAGCGGCCAGCGCAGCCATGGGCAGTTCATCAGTGAATTGTTCACCGAGTCGGCCGAAGCCCTGAGTTCATTGCGCCAGGCAGTGGAGCAAGCACACCCGTTCACCAAGCGCGAAGCCATGCTCACTGCGCTTACCGGCCAGACGCTGACGGTCGACTACGCCGTGACCCCTATCCTGAGCAACGGTGCGACCTTGCTGCTGCTGGAAGTGCACCCCCGCGACCGCCTGCTGCGCATCACCAAGGAAGAAGCGCAACTGTCCAAGCAGGAAACCAGCAAGATGCTGGTGCGCGGCCTGGCGCACGAAATCAAGAACCCCCTGGGCGGCATTCGTGGTGCGGCACAACTGCTGGCCCGCGAGCTGCCAGAGGAACACCTCAAGGACTACACCAACGTCATCATCGAAGAGGCCGACCGCCTGCGTAACCTGGTGGACCGCATGCTCGGCTCCAACAAGCTGCCATCGCTGGCGATGACCAACGTGCACGAAGTGCTCGAACGCGTCTGTCACCTCGTGGAAGCCGAAAGCCAGGGCTGCATCACCTTGGTGCGCGACTACGACCCGAGCATTCCCGACGTATTGATCGACCGCGAACAGATGATCCAGGCGGTGCTCAATATCGTGCGCAACGCCATGCAGGCCATCAGCAGCCAGAACGAGCTGCGCCTGGGCCGTATCAGCCTGCGCACCCGCGCCCTGCGCCAGTTCACCATCGGCCATGTGCGCCATCGCCTGGTGACCAAAGTCGAGATCATCGACAACGGCCCAGGTATTCCTGCGGAACTCCAGGAAACCATCTTCTTTCCCATGGTCAGCGGCCGCCCGGACGGTACCGGGCTGGGCCTGGCCATTACCCAGAACATCATCAGCCAGCACCAGGGTCTGATCGAATGTGAGAGCCATCCTGGCCACACCACCTTCTCGATCTTTTTGCCTCTGGAACAAGGAGCCCCATCGACATGAGCCGTAGTGAAACCGTCTGGATCGTCGATGACGACCGTTCTATCCGCTGGGTCCTCGAGAAAGCCTTGCAACAGGAAGGCATGACCACCCAGAGCTTCGACAGCGCGGACGGGGTGATGAGCCGCCTGGCTCGCCAGCAGCCCGACGTGATCATCTCCGACATCCGCATGCCCGGCGCCAGCGGCCTGGACCTGCTCGCGCGGATTCGCGAGCAGCACCCACGCTTGCCGGTGATCATCATGACCGCGCACTCGGACCTGGACAGCGCTGTCGCGTCCTATCAGGGCGGCGCCTTTGAATACCTGCCCAAGCCGTTCGACGTGGACGAGGCGGTGGCGCTGGTCAAGCGCGCCAACCAGCACGCCCAGGAGCAGCAGAACCAAGAAGCTCCGCCCGCCCTGACCCGCACCCCGGAGATCATCGGCGAAGCGCCGGCGATGCAGGAAGTGTTTCGCGCCATCGGGCGCTTGAGCCACTCCAACATCACCGTGCTGATCAACGGCGAATCGGGTACGGGTAAAGAGCTGGTGGCCCATGCCCTGCACCGTCACAGCCCACGGGCGGCCTCGCCGTTTATCGCGCTGAACATGGCGGCGATCCCGAAGGACTTGATGGAGTCCGAGCTGTTCGGCCATGAGAAAGGGGCGTTTACCGGCGCGGCCAATCTGCGTCGCGGCCGCTTTGAACAGGCCGACGGCGGCACCCTGTTCCTCGATGAAATCGGCGACATGCCGGCCGATACCCAGACCCGCCTGTTGCGCGTGCTGGCGGATGGCGAGTTCTATCGGGTGGGCGGGCACACGCCGGTCAAAGTTGATGTGCGCATCATCGCGGCAACTCACCAGAACCTGGAAACCCTGGTGCACGCGGGCAAATTCCGTGAGGACTTGTTCCACCGCCTCAACGTGATCCGCATCCATATTCCGCGCATGTCGGACCGTCGCGAAGACATCCCGACCCTCGCCCGCCACTTCCTCAGCCGCGCCGCCCAGGAGCTGGCCGTCGAGCCGAAGCTGCTGAAAAGCGAGACCGAGGAATACCTCAAGAACCTGCCGTGGCCGGGCAACGTGCGCCAGCTGGAGAACACCTGTCGCTGGATCACCGTGATGGCGTCCGGGCGCGAAGTGCACATCAGCGACCTGCCGCCGGAGCTGTTGAGCCTGCCGCAGGACTCTGCCCCCGTCACCAACTGGGAACAGGCGCTGCGCCAATGGGCCGATCAGGCCCTGGCACGCGGCCAGTCGAACCTGCTGGACAGCGCCGTGCCTGCGTTTGAGCGGATCATGATCGAAACCGCCCTGAAGCACACCGCCGGGCGCCGTCGCGACGCTGCCGTGCTGCTGGGTTGGGGCCGTAATACCCTGACGCGCAAGATCAAGGAGTTGGGGATGAAGGTGGATGGTGGGGATGATGACGAGGGCGATGAAGTCTGAATCGCCGATCCACTGAAGATCCAATGTGGGAGGGGGCTTGCCCCCGATGACGGTATATCAGCCACAGATGTTGTGACTGACCTACTGCCATCGGGGGCAAGCCCCCTCCCACATTTGGATCTTCACAAGGTTCAAGACTGTGCACCGCTTCAATGCACCATGAACCGGCATCGGGCATGGATCCGACACCTGAAACCTATGCCTCATTGGAAAAAAACTGAACACCAAAAACACCAAAGCCCCGTATTCCGGGGCTTTGCGCTTTCTGAAAAATTTTTTTGGCACAATCTGGCAACTCTGGCACGCGCCCTGCAATAACCCTCGTACTACCCAGTTTCGGGGACCTTGGTACAGGCAGGCCGAGAATCCCCTCTTTAACACCGAAGCCTTCAAGGCTTCACCCCGTTTTGGGAGCCCTGGTACAGGCAGGCCGGGAACTCCCTTCTTTACACCCGGGGCTTATGTGGCGCAGCGCCCATAGCCCCAGCCCGTTTTGGGGACCTTGGTACAGGCAGGCCGGGGATTCCCTCTTTTATTGCTCTTGGAGATGGATCTCCAGCCGCCAGCGGCCATCGGCTTTCTCGCCTTTCCACTCCCCTCGCAACGGCCGGGCCGCCACCAGGTTCAGCAGCAGGCCCGCATCGGTCTTGCGCACGCGCCAGTTCACGTCCTTTTCATTGAACTTGAGTTGCCCACTGGCCGCCTTGCCCTGTGCGTCGAATAGCAGCGCCACCGTGCCGTCGATCAGCTCGCCGTGCAGCTTGGGTTCGCTGTTGAACCACACCACCACGCCGTCCGCCACAGTCTCGACCTGCTGCAGCTCGACCGGGTCCGGCGTGGTCAGCCGGCCAATCATCAGGCCCACCATCAGGCCGACAATCGCCAACGAACCCATGACCCTCGGCATTAGCTTCGGCCTTGGGTCCTCTTCGGGGGTAGAATGCAGCGCATCTTTGCCTTCGGAGCCGTGCATGTTTCACGTCATCCTTTTTCAACCAGAAATTCCGCCGAATACCGGCAACGTTATCAGGCTGTGCGCCAACAGTGGCTGCCACCTGCATTTGATCGAGCCCCTGGGCTTTGACATGGACGACAAACGCCTGCGCCGCGCCGGGCTGGACTACCACGAGTACGCCACCCTCAAGCGCCACGCCGACCTCGCCAGCTGCCTGGAGAGCCTGGGGCATCCACGACTGTTCGCGTTCACCACCAAGGGTTCACGGCCGTTCCATGATGCCAGCTTTGCCGAAGGCGATGCTTTCCTGTTCGGTCCGGAAAGCCGGGGCCTGCCGGCCGAGGTACTCGATGCCCTGCCCGACGGCCATCGCCTGCGCTTGCCAATGCGCGAGGGTTGCCGCAGCTTAAACCTGTCCAACACCGTGGCCGTCGCCGTCTATGAAGGCTGGCGCCAACTCGGCTTCAAATAACACCGTAAAACAAGTGTGGGAGGGGGCTTGCCCCCGATGACGGAGTCCAGTCGACATCTATGCGACTGACACTCCGCTATCGGGGGCAAGCCCCCTCCCACATTTTTACCGCGTCGACTTATTGAACCGTCGACGAACCTTCCTGTTGCATGCGCTGCAGCTCTTGCGCGTACAGGGCATCGAAGTTCACCGGAGCCAGCATCAGCGCAGGGAACGAACCACGGGTGACCAGGCTGTCCAGGGTCTCGCGGGCATACGGGAACAGGATGTTCGGGCAGAACGCGCCCAAGGTGTGGCTCATGGATGCTTCGTCCAGGCCCTGGATCAGGAAGATACCGGCCTGTTGCACTTCAGCGATGAAGGCCACTTCTTCCCCGTTCTTCACGGTAACGGACAGGGTCAGCACGACTTCGTGGAAGTCGCCTTCCAGTGCTTTCTGGCGGGTGTTCAGGTCCAGCGCAACGCTTGGGGTCCATTCCTGACGGAAGATGGCCGGGCTTTTCGGCGCTTCGAACGACAGATCACGCACGTAGATGCGCTGCAACGAGAATTGTGGGCCTTGGGCTTCTGCTGCTTCGGTGTTCTGTTGGTCAGTCATCTCAGATCCTTGATCTTGGGGTCTTTTAGGGGTTGGGAGTCAGACGAGCAGCAGCGCATCGAGTTTACCCGCGCGCTCCAGGGCGAACAGGTCGTCGCAGCCACCGATGTGTTTGGCGCCGATCCAGATCTGCGGCACGGACGTGCGCCCCGCCTTCTGGGCCATTTCGGCACGCACCTGGGGTTTGCCATCGACCTTGATTTCTTCGAAGGCAACGCCCTTTTTCTCCAGCAAGGCCTTGGCCCGCATGCAGTAAGGGCACCAATCGCTGGAATACACGACAACCTGGCTCATATCACTTCACCAGTGGCAGGTTATCGCCGCGCCAGCTGCTGATGCCACCGGACAGCTTGGCGGCGGTGAAACCGGCCTTGAGCATTTCGCGCGCATGAGTGCCGGCGTGCTGGCCTTGGGCGTCGACCAGGATGATGGTCTTGGCCTTGTATTTTTCCAGCTCGGCCAGGCGTGCGATCAGCTTGTCCTGTGGAATATTCAGGGCGCCGACGATATGGCCGGTGGCGAAATCCTTGGCCGGGCGGATATCAACGACAACGGCCTCATCCTTGTTGACCAGCGCGGTCAGCTCCGACGTGCTCAGGCTGCGGCCACCACGGCTCATTTCATGAGCAATCAGCAGCGCCAGCAGGATGACGAAGGCACCCACGAGCAGATAGTGGGCAGTGGCAAATGCAATCAGGTGATCAACCATCAAGGAGGTTCCAGGGCGTTAAAATGGCGGTAAGTATACACAGCCGCCAGGGGGGGCCAACCCCCGTAAAGCGGTGACGTGGTCGGAACTTCGCTTTAAACTGCCACTCCCTTTTCAATTGTCTTCCTTTATTACCGCCGCGAGAGGATCTATGACTACTACGCCTAAACCTTTGGTCCTGATAATTCTCGATGGCTTCGGACACAGTGAAAGCCACCACGACAACGCGGTATACGCGGCCAAGAAGCCCGTACTCGACCGCTTGACCGCCACCGTACCCAACGGCCTGATCTCCGGCTCGGGCATGGACGTGGGCCTGCCGGACGGCCAGATGGGCAACTCGGAAGTCGGTCACATGAATCTCGGCGCCGGACGAGTGGTCTATCAAGACTTCACCCGCGTCACCAAAGCGATCCGCGACGGCGAGTTCTTCGAGAACCCAACCATCTGCGCCGCGGTCGATAAAGCCGTCGCCGCCGGCAAAGCGGTGCACTTCATGGGCCTGCTGTCCGATGGCGGCGTCCACAGCCACCAGGACCACCTGGTCGCCATGGCCGAACTGGCCTTCAAGCGCGGCGCCGACAAGATCTACCTGCACGCCTTCCTCGATGGCCGCGACACACCGCCGAAAAGCGCGCAATCCTCCATTGAGCTGCTGGACGCCACGTTCGCCGCCTTGGGCAAAGGCCGTATCGCCAGCCTGGTGGGCCGCTACTTCGCCATGGATCGCGACAACCGCTGGGACCGCGTCTCCCAGGCCTACAACCTGATCGTCGACGGCCAGGCCGACTTCCACGCCGCCACCGCCCAGGAAGGCCTTGAAGCCGCCTATGCCCGTGGCGAAAGCGACGAGTTCGTCAAAGCCACCACCATCGGTGAGCCGGTGAAGGTCGAAGACGGCGACGCCGTGGTGTTCATGAACTTCCGCGCAGACCGCGCACGCGAGCTGAGCCGCGTATTTGTCGAAGATGGTTTCAAGGAATTCGAGCGCGCCCGTCAGCCAAAAGTCCAATACGTGGGCCTGACCCAATACGCCGCCAGCATCCCGGCCCCCGCCGCCTTTGCCGCCGGCACTTTGGATAACGTGCTGGGCGACTACCTGGCGAAAAACGGCAAGACCCAACTGCGCATCGCCGAAACCGAGAAGTACGCCCACGTGACGTTCTTCTTCTCCGGTGGCCGCGAAGAACCGTTCCCAGGCGAAGAACGCATCCTGATCCCATCGCCAAAGGTCGCCACCTACGACCTGCAACCGGAAATGAGTGCGCCGGAAGTCACCGACAAGATCGTCGACGCCATCGACAACCAGCGTTACGACGTGATCGTGGTCAACTACGCCAATGGCGACATGGTCGGCCACAGCGGCAACCTGGAAGCCGCGACCAAGGCCGTGGAATGCCTGGACCTGTGCGTTGGCCGCATCGTCGATGCCCTGGAGAAAGTTGGCGGTGAAGCACTGATCACTGCCGACCACGGCAACTGCGAGCAGATGTCCGACGAATCCACTGGGCAAGCCCACACCGCCCATACCACCGAGCCGGTACCGTTCATCTACGTCGGTAAGCGCGACTTCAAAGTACGTGATGGCGGCGTGCTGGCGGATGTGGCACCGACAATGTTGATGCTGATGGGGTTGGAGAAGCCGGTGGAAATGACAGGCACTTCGATCCTGGTCTGATTCCCAGCATCACCGAAAAATAATGTGGGAGGGGGCTTGCTCCCTCCCACATTGGATCTTCTGTGTTTGGTAGATATCTTTTCGCCATTCCAGCGCCGCTCGGCACCTATCTTGCCTTCCAGCCCGAATTGGGCGTTTTTTTTGCCGCGCTTGGCGGGCATACTAGGCCGTCCCTTTCCCTGGTGTCGCCCGCCTCTATGCTTCGCGCCTTGATTACCCTCGCTCTTGTCTGCCTGCTCCAACCGGCGTTTGCCGATGAGCGCGCACAAACCCAACAACAGTTGGACGCTACGCGTCAGGACATTACCGAGCTGAAAAAACTGCTCGGCAAGCTCCAGGAAGAAAAGTCCGGGGTGCAGAAAGACCTGCGCGGTACGGAAACCGAGATGGGCAAGCTCGAGAAGCAGGTCCAGGAGCTACAAAAAGAATTAAAGAAGAGCGAGTCGGAACTGGAGCGACTCGACGCTGAGAAAAAAAAACTCCAGAGCGCCCGCGTTGAACAGCAACGCCTGATCGCTATCCAGGCCCGTGCCGCCTACCAGAACGGCCGCCAGGAATACCTCAAGCTGCTGCTCAACCAGCAGAACCCGGAAAAATTCGCGCGCACCCTGACCTACTACGACTACCTGAGCAAGGCCCGTATGGAGCAGTTGAAAAGCTTCAACGAGACCTTGCGCCAGTTGGTCAACGTCGAACAGGAAATCGCCAACCAGCAATCGCAGCTGGAAGACCAGAAAAACAGCCTCACTGCCCAGCGCGACGAGCTGGACAAGGTGCGCAAGGAGCGCCAGGTCGCCCTGGCCAAGCTCAATGACGACGTAAAAGCCCGTGACGCCAAGCTGCAGGCCCGCGAGCAGGACCAGGCCGACCTGGCCAAAGTGCTCAAGACCATCGAAGAAACCCTGGCTCGCCAGGCACGCGAGGCCGAAGAAGCGCGGCAAAAAGCGCTGATCGCCCAGCAGGAAGCCGAAAAAAAGCGCCAGCGTGAGGCCGAGATGGCTGCCACCTCGGACGCCCCGGCACCGCGTAAACCGACGCATGCAGCCCCTGGCCCGCTGGTTTCCAGCGCCGGCGAATCGTTCGGTGGCCCTTTTGCTTCAGCGCGCGGCAAACTTCCATGGCCGGTTGATGGTCGATTACTGGCACGCTTTGGGGAAACCCGTGGCGATGACACCCGCGCCAAGTGGGATGGTGTGATGATCAGCGCCTCCGCCGGCAGCCAGGTCCACGCTGTTCACGGTGGCCGTGTCGTGTTTGCCGATTGGCTGCGGGGCGCCGGTTTGTTGGTGATTCTTGACCACGGCAATGGCTATTTGAGCCTTTACGGCCACAATCAGACTTTACTCAAGTCGGCAGGTGATGTTGTAAAAGCCGGTGAATCCATCTCCACTGTCGGTAACAGTGGTGGCCAGGACACCCCGGCGCTGTACTTCGCTATTCGTCAGCAGGGTCGCCCGAGCGATCCTGCACAATGGTGCAGATCCCAAGGATAGGGTCGCATCTACATTAGGAGTTCGTTCGACATGCTGCATTTGTCCCGCCTCACTTCGCTGGCCTTGACGATCGCCCTGGTGATCGGCGCGCCTCTGGCATTCGCCGACCAGGCCGCTCCGGCTGCACCCGCCGCCACGGCCGCAACCACCAAGGCGCCGTTGCCGCTGGACGAGCTGCGCACCTTTGCCGAGGTCATGGACCGGATCAAGGCCGCTTATGTCGAACCCGTAGATGACAAGACCCTGTTGGAGAATGCCATCAAGGGCATGCTCAGCAACCTCGATCCGCACTCCGCTTACCTGGGCCCGGAAGATTTTGCCGAGTTGCAGGAGAGCACCAGCGGTGAATTCGGCGGCCTGGGCATTGAAGTCGGCGCCGAAGACGGTAACATCAAGGTCGTCTCGCCGATCGATGACACCCCGGCGTCCAAGGCTGGCATCCAGGCCGGCGACTTCATCGTGAAGATCAATGGCCAGCCGACCCGTGGCCAGACCATGACCGAAGCCGTCGACAAGATGCGCGGCAAGATCGGCCAGAAAATCACCCTGACCCTGGTACGCGACGGCGGCAACCCGTTCGACGTGACGCTGACCCGCGCGACCATTGTGGTCAAGAGCGTGAAGAGCCAGCTGCTGGAGTCGGGCTACGGCTACATCCGCATCACCCAATTCCAGGTCAAGACCGGCGACGAAGTGGCCAAGGCGCTGGCCAAGCTGCGCAAGGACAACGGCAAGAAACTCAGCGGCATCGTGCTCGACCTGCGTAACAACCCTGGCGGCGTGCTGCAGTCGGCGGTGGAAGTGGTCGACCACTTCATCACCAAGGGCCTGATCGTGTACACCAAAGGCCGTATCGCCAACTCCGAGCTGCGCTTCTCGGCGACCGGCAATGACCTCAGCGAAAACGTACCGCTGGCCGTGCTGATCAACGGCGGCAGCGCTTCGGCGTCGGAGATCGTCGCGGGCGCTCTGCAAGACCAGAAGCGCGGCGTGCTGATGGGCACCACCAGCTTCGGCAAAGGCTCGGTGCAAACCGTGTTGCCGCTGAACAACGAGCGTGCGCTGAAGATCACCACCGCGCTGTATTACACGCCGAACGGCCGCTCGATCCAGGCTCAGGGCATCGTGCCGGACATCGAGGTGCGCAAGGCCAAGATCACCAACGAGATCGACAGCGAGTACTACAAGGAAGCTGACCTGCAAGGTCACCTGGGCAATGGCAACGGCGGCGCCGACCAGCCGACCGGCAGCGGCAAGAAAGCCAAGCCGATGCCGCAGGACGATGACTACCAGCTGGCCCAGGCGCTTAGTCTGCTCAAGGGCTTGAGCATCACCCGCAGCCGTTGATATGCGTTTTGCCCTGATCATCGCTGTGCTGTGCAGCCTGGCAGGCGTCGCTCACGCGACGCCTGCCGGCGAGCCTCAAAAAGCCTACCTGACCCTCATCATCGACGACCTCGGGCAAAACCTGCCCCGGGATCGTCGCGTGCTGGCCCTGCCCGGGCCGGTGACCACGGCGATCATGCCCGACACGCCCCACGCCGCCGAATTCGCCCGCGAAGCCCACAAGGCCGGCAAGATCGTGATCCTCCACATGCCCATGGACCCGGCCACGGGGCCGTTCGCCTGGCACCCCGAATTGCCTATCGAAGAACTTGGCAAGCGACTGGACGCCGCGTTCCAGGCGGTGCCCTATACCGCCGGCATCAACAACCACATGGGCAGCCGCATGACGGCGCAACCGGCCGCCATGGCCTGGTTGATGGCCGAGTTGCAACGGCGCAACAAGTTCTTTGTCGACAGCCGCACCAGCGCCCAAACCGTCGCCGCCGCCGAAGCGCAGAAGATCGGCCTGGCGCATGTCTCGCGGGATGTGTTCCTCGATGACGAGCGCACCGAGGCGGCGATTACCACGCAGTTGCAAACCGCAATCAAGCTGGCACACAAACAAGGTTCCGCCGTGATGATCGGCCACCCTTATCCACAAACCCTGGCAGTGCTGGAGCGCGAGTTGCCCAAGCTCAAGGCCCAGGGCGTCGACTGGATTGATATCAAGTTGATGATCAGCGTACGCGGCAACCAGGCCATGGCCGGGCACGGCAAAAATGGCACCTACCGCCCATCGCCGACTAAATAACTACCCCCGCTCTGCCAGTTGCCCCCTCGATAGTTGACGCCTGCCCCGCATCAATTCGAGGATGACCATGAAAACCCTTTATCCCGCGCTGATCTGCGCGCTGCTGACTGCGTGCCCTGTGTATCTATGGGGCGCGTCCAAAGACTTTGGTGAAGGCCTGGCCAACGCCAGCGCTCCACGCCTGCTGACCAACGCCAACCAACAACATAATCACTGGAGCGGCATCGGCCGCATCCGCAACGATAAAGCACTCTGCACCGCGACCCTACTGGATACCCGCGATGAACAAGGCACTTCCGGCCCGGCTTACATCATCACCAGCAGCCATTGCATTCACCGTGTCAGTGGTGCCGTCATCAAGGACCAGGTACTCAAGGGCCATATCAGCTTCAACTACTTCGATGACACGTTGGAGCAGCTCAAGACCTACCCGCTCAAGACCCTGAAGTGGGGTAGCAGCCACGGCGTCGACCTGGCACTCATTGAGCTCGATATTCCGCTGTCCGCCTTGATCAGCAACGGCATCGAGCCGATGAAACTGGCCGAGGACCTACCTGACGAAGCACGCCCGATTCTTGCCCTGATCGTCCCTGAATGGAACACGCTGCACCTGTCAGCGTGCCTTCAACAGGCCTCACAAGAGGTGGTAGCGCAACCTTTTGTATGGCGCGTAACCATGAAAAACCAATGCAAGGGCGTGCAATCAGGCGCATTCGGTGCACCACTGGTGGATCGCGCCACCAATACGCTGTTCGGCATTCTCAGCAGTACAACCATCGGCCAGGCCGCAGCTAAAAAGTGTCAGCGCGACGCACCATGCGAGGTGAGGGATGGCAAGGCGAGTTGGCATGCCGACAGTAACTACGGCAGTCCTGTCGTGTTCCTCAAGCACTGTTTTGTGGAGGGCGTGCTGACTGACAACGAGCAGACCTGCAACCTCTACCCCGCGACGTCCATCACCTTCAGCAGCCCTGAGCCGCTGCAACAATATTTCGTCAAAAGGCCCGGAGACAAGGGCCGGAATATCACGCCAAGCTGGAACCTGGAATTTACTACTACCAGCCGGCTCTATCGCTACAAGGCCGTACGCCGTGCCAGCGAATGTGAAAACCCCGTGCATTACAGCCCGCCGATCAACAGCCACAACGCATCGATCAAGGACCCCATCGGCCCGCAAACCGGCATGCATCTGTTGTGCATCCTGGGGGTCGAATCAGACCAGGCGGTGAGCAACAGCGCGATGCGCAATGCCTTGACGCTGGCGGTCGAACTCGCTGAACCGGCGGCGACCCGCGCCCCAGACGTCAGCATCGTGCTCGACAGGCAGTTCTTGCAGCGCTACACCGTTATCTGGAACCTGGCGCCACCCTTTATAAGCCGCTACACCTACAAATTTGGCCCAGCTCAACGCACAGATTGCCTGGCACCCGAAGGCTATCGGACACTGCCGCCCAAGCACAGCGATACGGAAGAATCCGATGACGCAGAGGACCTCTTCGGCATGCCTCCCCTGGACCAGGCCCCCGATGCACCGCATCAGAAGTTCGCGCAGATTATTTCCACGCACAACCAGCCGATAAAAATCTGCACCTACGCATTCGACCAGGCAGGCCGGCCTTCAGATTTGCGCGTGGACCGGCTCAAACCACGTTGACCACTAGAGATAACGCGCCATGATCTCGTCAACACGCCCTTCTTTGCGCAGTTGGTTCAACGCTGCTTGAAGCTTCTCCACAAGCTCATCAGGCACGTCCTTGTTCAGGGCGAGGTAAAGCTGAGCACTATTAAAACGCAGCACCGTCTTGAGCCCGGTCACACCGACCTGGCGAGCCAGGTACCGGCCGGCCGGATCGCCGGTAGCCCACAGGTCGATCTGACCCTCCAGCAGCTTTTGCGCGTTGTCCTGGTCGCGCAACACCACCATCGGCTTAAGGCCCTGCTTCTCCAGGGTCTCGGCGATGGCGTCGCCTTTGTAAGCGCCGATCTTGTAGCGACGGGCGTGCTCGAGGTCGCTCAACTGGATCTTGCTATCTGCCTTGGCCAGCAGTACCCAATCGTCTGGGCCGATGGGACCGACCCATTTGAACAGCGCTTCACGGTCCGGCAGGCGGGCCATCACGAACACGCCGTAACCGGGTTTCTCCAGGGCGAGTTTGTAGATTCGCTCCCAAGGGAAACGCAGGGTGAGGCTGTAGGAAATGCCGGCGCGCTTGAAGGTCTCGCGCATGATGTCCACGGCGATGCCTTCGATGTTCTCGTCCTTGGCGAAATTCTTGCCGTTTTTCGCCATGTTATAGGGCGGGAAGTTTTCCGTCAGCAACACCAGGGAGGCGTCAGACGATTCATCGGCGTGGCCAGGGCCAGCCAACAGGAGCGACGTACTGGCGAGGGCGAGCAGCAGGTGTTTGAACATGAAGGTTACCGGAATCCATGGCAAGCGCAGAGATTGCCGCGCGCTTGCCATGGTGTCCAGCAGCGTTTAGCGAACGACGATACCGCGCGCCGCCATGTAGGCCTTGGCCTCGGGGACGGTGTATTCGCCAAAGTGGAAAATACTCGCCGCCAGCACTGCGCTGGCGTGGCCTTCGATCACGCCGTCAGCCAGGTGCTGCAGGTTGCCGACGCCGCCGGAAGCGATCACCGGGATACCCAACGCATCGCTGATGGCACGGGTCACGCCCAGGTCGAAGCCGTTTTTCATGCCGTCCTGGTCCATGCTGGTCAGCAGGATTTCACCGGCACCCAGGCCTTCCATCTTCATCGCCCATTCCACCGCATCCAGACCGGTAGGCTTGCGGCCGCCGTGGGTGAAGATCTCCCAGCGCGGGGTTTCGCCCGGGCCGGAGACTTTCTTGGCGTCGATGGCCACCACAATGCATTGCGAACCAAAGTGCTGCGCGGCCTCGCCGACAAACTCCGGGTTGAACACCGCAGCGGTGTTGATCGAGACCTTGTCCGCGCCGGCATTGAGCAGGTTGCGGATGTCTTGCACGGTGCGCACGCCACCGCCCACGGTCAGCGGGATAAACACCTGGCTGGCCATGCGCTCGACGGTATGCAGCGTGGTGTCGCGGCCATCGACGCTGGCGGTGATGTCGAGAAAGGTAATCTCGTCGGCACCCTGCTCATCGTAGCGACGGGCGATTTCCACCGGGTCTCCGGCGTCACGGATGTTCTCGAACTTGACGCCCTTGACCACGCGACCGTTGTCGACGTCCAGGCAAGGGATGATGCGTTTGGCCAGCGCCATGGTCAGTCCTCAGCCGTTGTAGGCGTCGCAGTAAGCCTGGGCTTCGGCGACGTCCAGGGTACCTTCGTAGATCGCGCGGCCGGTGATGGCGCCGATGATGCCGGGGGCCTTGGCGTCCAGCAGCGACTTGATGTCGCCCAAGTTGTGGATACCGCCGGAAGCGATCACCGGGATCTTGGTCGCAGCGGCCAGCGCAGCGGTGAACGGCACGTTGCAGCCCTGCATCATGCCGTCTTTGGCGATGTCGGTATAAACGATGGCGGACACGCCGTCAGCTTCGAACTGCTTGGCCAGGTCGATCACCTGCACGGTGCTGATCTCGGCCCAACCGTCGGTGGCGACGAAACCATCTTTAGCGTCCAGGCCCACGATGACCTTGCCAGGAAACGCGCGGCAGGCTTCGGCGACGAACGCCGGGTCTTTCACAGCCTTGGTGCCAATGATTACGTAGCTCACGCCGGCTTTTACGTAGTGCTCGATGGTTTCCAGCGAGCGGATACCGCCGCCGATCTGGATCGGCAGGTTCGGGTAGCGCTTGGCGATCGCGGTGACCACCTCGCCGTTGACCGGCTGGCCTTCGAAGGCGCCGTTCAAGTCCACCAGATGCAGACGACGGCAGCCCCCTTCCACCCATTTGGCAGCCATGCTCACCGGGTCGTCGGAGAACACGGTGGAGTCTTCCATGCGGCCTTGGCGCAGACGTACGCAGGCGCCGTCCTTGAGATCGATAGCGGGAATAATCAGCATCTGGCAAACCTTATTCGATATTCAGCAATGCTTGGGAAATCAGGGTTTCTCAAGCGACCACAGGTCGCTTTCGATGCTTTCGAACCTTTCTTTAAGGAGCGTCTGCGTGTCGAAAATCGCCCTGTTGTAATAGTGCGGAGCCACTTCGGTGGTGAACAGCTCAAGAATTTCGGCGACCTCGAACGAGCCCAGCTTGAGCTCGAAGCGGTCCTCCATGAAGCGCTTGATCTTGAGGGTAGCCTCACTCTCCTGTTCGGGCGTGAGGTTCAAGACCGGCTGCTTCGGCTTCCTGGCCATTTACCAGCGCCCGTCCCAGGCGGCGAAGTTCTGCAGCAATTGCAGGCCATGGGTATGGCTCTTCTCCGGGTGGAACTGCACGGCAAACCGCGAACCTTCGGCCAGCGCGGCGGCGAAGTCCACCCCGTAGTGCCCGCCACCCACCACCTGGCCCGGCTTGCCGGCGGCGATGTAGTAGCTGTGCACGAAGTAGAAGCGCGCCATGTCCGGCACTTCGTGCCAGAGCGGGTGATCGACGCTCTGGCGCACTTCGTTCCAGCCCATGTGCGGGACTTTCAAGTGTTCGCCGTCTTCATGCAGGTCTTTGCCGAAGAACTTCACCTGGCCTGGGAACAGGCCGATGCAGTCGACGCCATCGTTCTCTTCACTGCTGTCGAGCAAGGCTTGCATGCCTACGCAGATGCCGAGGAACGGACGATCCTGGCTGACCTCGCGCACCAGGCTGTCAAAGCCCAGGCGGCGGATCTCGGCCATGCAGTCGCGAATCGCGCCAACGCCGGGAAACACCACCCGGTCAGCTTCGCGAATCACGTTGGCATCGCTGGTGATCAGCACTTTGCCGGCGCCTACATGTTCGAGGGCCTTGGCCACCGAGTGCAGGTTACCCATGCCGTAATCGATAACCGCGACCGTCTGCATTACAGGACGCCCTTGGTCGAAGGCATTTGCCCGGCCATGCGGTCGTCCAGCTCTACGGCCATGCGCAGCGCGCGGCCGAAGGCCTTGAACACGGTTTCGATCTGGTGGTGAGTGTTGGTGCCGCGCAGGTTGTCGATGTGCAGGCTGACCAGTGCGTGGTTGACGAAACCCTGGAAAAATTCCTGGAACAGGTCGACATCGAAGCCGCCGACGGTGGCGCGGGTGTAGGGCACGTGCATCTGCAGGCCTGGGCGGCCAGAGAAGTCGATGACCACACGCGACAGCGCTTCGTCCAGCGGGACATAGGCGTGGCCGTAGCGACGGATGCCTTTTTTGTCGCCGATGGCCTTGGCAAATGCCTGGCCGAGGGTGATGCCGACGTCTTCCACCGTGTGGTGGTCGTCGATATGCAGGTCGCCCTTGCTGACGATATCCAGGTCGATCAGCCCGTGACGGGCGATCTGGTCCAGCATGTGCTCAAGAAAAGGTACACCGATATCAAATCGGGCCTTTCCGGTGCCATCCAGGTTAATCGAGGCTTTGATCTGGGTTTCCAGAGTGTCGCGCTCGACGGACGCCTTACGTTCGGCCATCACCAGCTCCGCAAAATCATTGGGCGAAAAAGGCAGCCATTATAGGGGCGCGGGCGCTAAACAGAAACATCGGAGGGGATAAGACTGATGGAGTGTCGGAGATAGACATGTGCATACAACTGTTGGGTTGGGCTGATGTGGCGAGGGAGCTTGCTCCCGCTGGGCTGCGCAGCAGCCCCAAAACCTGTCACCGCGAGCTTCCAGAACCAACGCGGTGAATTGATTGGGGTCGCTTCGCGACCCAGCGGGAGCAAGCTCCCTCGCCACAACAAGCCCGGCTCCCGCAGGAACCAGGCCCACCCGGTCATCGCAGTGTTAGTGGAACAGAACCGCGGTCTTCTGCAAGGTCACCCACACACCCCACGCCAACGGAATACCCACCACCAGCCAGGCCGCGATGGCCAATGGCACGGTGCCGGAAGCGGCTTTCCACTCCAGGGAAGTGGTGGCATCCGCCCCTTTGTCATGACCCAGCGCCTGTTCGGCGGCCAATTCGGCATCGGTCATGAAGTACTTGTCCGCCACCGGGCGAACCAGCAGATTGCAGATGAAACCCAGCACCAGCAGGCCGGCGAGGATGTACAAGGTGATGTCATAGGCAGCCGCGCGTTCAACGCCGATGCTCAACTGATATTCACGCAGGTAGTTCACCAGCACCGGACCCAAGACGCCCGCAGCGGCCCAGGCGGTCAGCAGGCGACCGTGGATCGCGCCGACCATTTGCGTACCGAACAGGTCGGCCAGGTAGGCAGGAACGGTCGCAAAACCACCCCCGTACATCGACAGGATGATACAGAACGCCGCCACGAACAGCGCCACGTTGCCCAGGTGCCCCAGGTTCGGGATCAGCGCGTACAGGGCAAAGCCCAGGGCGAAGAACACGAAATAGGTGTTTTTACGGCCCAGGTAGTCGGAGAACGATGCCCAGAAGAAGCGGCCGCCGATGTTGAACAGGCTCAACAGACCGGTGAAACCTGCCGCGATGGCCGCGATGGAGGCCAGCTGACCGGCATCCAGTTGACCGAACGGCACATCAACACCCAGCAACTTGCCGCCGAACACTTCCTGCAGCAGCGGCGAAGCCATGCCGAGGATGCCGATACCGGCGGATACGTTCAGGCACAACACCAACCAAACCAGGCGGAATTGCGGGGTTTTCCACGCCACGTTCACGTGCACGTGACGGTGGGTGATCATCGCGTTGCTGGCCTTTTTCGCCGGGGCGGTCCAGCCCTCAGGTTTCCAGCCGGTCGGCGGAACGCGATAAGACAGTGCGCCGCCGATCATGAACACAAAGTAGATCGCCGCCATCACCAGGAAGCTCTGCCACACGCCCACGCTGGTCGGCGTGGCAAAGTGGCCCATCAACGCTGCGGCCAGGGGTGCACCTACCATCGCGCCGCCGCCAAAGCCCATGATCGCCATACCGGTGGCCATGCCACGCTTGTCCGGGAACCACTTGATCAGGGTCGACACGGGAGAGATGTAGCCCAGGCCCAGGCCGATACCGCCGATGACCCCGGAGCCGATCCACATCAGCCAGATCTGGTGGGTATAGATACCCAAGGCCGAAATCAGCAGCCCGCCGCACCAGCACAACGCCGATACAACACCGGCCTTACGTGGCCCGGCATGTTCCAGCCAGCCGCCCCAGATCGCTGCCGAGCAGCCCAGGAAGATGAAGAACAGGGTGTAGATCCAGCCCAGCATGGAGATGGGCC
The DNA here is from genome assembly GCF_002859085.1 of Pseudomonas sp. QC2. Classification (NCBI taxonomy): domain Bacteria; kingdom Pseudomonadati; phylum Pseudomonadota; class Gammaproteobacteria; order Pseudomonadales; family Pseudomonadaceae; genus Pseudomonas; species Pseudomonas sp. QC2. The sequence goes on along the minus strand of NZ_PKKS01000002.1, from coordinate 176,592 downwards.
AGTCGCATTGGGACGAGAAGACTTGGGCGATGAAGCTCATGTCCGGCGCGCAGGCGACCGGTTTGGTAACACCCAGTGCCTTGGACAGAGGCAGCCAGAACACCGAGAACCCGTAGGCCATGCCGATGCACAGGTGGATGGCCAGGGCGGCCGGTGGAACCAGCCAGCGGTTGAAGCCGGGCTTGGCGATGATGCGTTCCTTGGACAGGAACGCTGGCTTTGCAGCAGATGAACCTGCCGCAGTGCTAGTGCTCATTGGTGTTTCCCCCAGTTGTTAGTATGTGTCCGTCAGGCGCTCTCTCCCTCGGCCTTGCACGCAAAGCGTGGCCGTTTTGTTGAGTGAAGCTCCATTTTAGGCGCGACCTTAGGTCGCAGAAGGCGGACGAACGTGCAGAGATTAGCACCTGTCGATGACAGAAAAACCAAAGTGACATCACCTTTTTCAGGAAATCTGTTTTTTGACGCCAAAAACCCGCTTTCCCCGCCCCTGGATACAATGTAACGATCGGGGCACTGACGCAGGCCGTCGGGCGTTATACTCTGCGGCTAAATTTTGAAATCGACATACAAGGACTCGCCCATGAAAGCGTTCGGCAAAATCCTGGGTCTGGTACTTCTCGGGCTGTTGCTGATCATTGTGGCTCTGGGTTTTGCCCTGACCCATCTCTTCGATCCCAACGACTATAAAGACGAGATTCGCCAGATTGCCCGCGACAAGGCCCACATCGAGCTGACGCTCAATGGCGATATCGGCTGGAGCCTGTTCCCGTGGCTCGGCCTTGAACTGCACGAAGCCAGCGTGGCAACCCTGACCGCGCCGACCCAACCGTTCGCCGACCTGCAAATGCTCGGCCTCTCGGTGCGCGTACTGCCGTTGCTGCGCCGCGAAGTGCAGATGAGCGACGTGCGTGTCGAAGGCCTGAACCTGCGCCTCAACCGTGACAAGCAAGGTCATGGCAACTGGGAAGACATCGGCAAGAACGTGACTGAGGCGAGCGTCGGCAGCCCTGGCTCGGTTGAGCAGCCTGTCGAATCCGAACCGGAAAAGCCGGCAAAACCCATCCGCCTGGACATCGACAGCCTGACCATCAACAACGCCCGCGTTGAATACAACGATGAGCAGACCGGCAAACAGTTCAGCGCCGAAAGCATTCAACTGAGCGCCGGTGCGGTGCACGAAGGCGCCAGCATCCCGGTGAAACTCACCGCCTTCTTCGGCAGCAACCAGCCGGTGATGCGCGTCAAGACCGAGCTCAACGGCAACCTGCGGATCCAGCGGGCACTCAAGCGCTATCAGCTCGAAGACATGAAGATCACCGGCGAAGCCACGGGCGAGCCGCTGCAGGGCAAGACCGTGACGTTCTCCACCCAGGGCCAGCTGCTGGTGGACCAGGCGGCCAATATCGCCGAATGGACCAACATGAAGCTGTCGGCCAACCAACTGCGCGCGTTGGGCGAACTGAAGGTCAACGACCTGGACAAGACTCCGCAGCTCAGCGGCGCCCTGTCGATCGCCCAGTTTGACCTGGCCAAGTTCCTCGACAGCGTCGGCCACCCATTGCCGCCGATGGCCGACGGCAGCCTGAGCAAGGTCGAGCTGGTCAGCCGCCTCAAGGGCACGCCGACCAGCGTGGCCCTGGAAGACCTGAACCTGAAACTCGACGGCAGCACCTTCACCGGTCGCGTCGCCGTGGAGGATTTCGCCAAGCAATCCCTGCGCGTTCAGCTCAAGGGCGACACCTTCAACGCCGACAACTACCTGCCGGCCAAGTCTGAATCGGCCAAGGGTGCGGCGGCCGCACGCCAGGCCGAAGTACAGAACAGCGAAGCCGGGGCCATGGCCGCCGGCGGCACCACGCCGCTGCCCGACGCTCCGACCAAAGGCGCCTGGAGCACCGACAAACTATTGCCATTGACCCGCCTGCGCACGCTGGACGTGGACGCCGACCTTGCGTTCGGCCAACTGACCCTGAGCAAGTTGCCGATCCAGAATGCGGTGCTCAAAGCCTCCGGCCTTGATGGCCAGCTCAAGCTCGACACCTTGAGTGGCGGTCTCTACAACGGTAGCTTCCAGGCCAACGGCAACCTTGATGTGCGCCAGGACATTCCCGTGCTGGCGCTGCAGAGCCGGATCAAGCAAGTACCGGTCGAACGCATCCTGCAAGCCCAGGGGCAAACCCCGCCGGTAAAGGGTCAGATCACCCTCGACAGCAACCTCACGGGCCGTGGCAACAGCCAGAAAGCCTTGATCGACAGCCTCAACGGCACCGCCAGTTTTGTGATCAACAACGGTGTGCTGCTCAATGCCAACCTTGAGCAGCAACTGTGCACCGGCATCGCCTTGCTCAACCGCAAGACCTTGAGCAGCACGCCGCAAGGCAAGGACACGCCGTTCCAAGAGCTGAAGGGCAACCTGACCTTCCGCAACGGGGTCGCCAGCAACCCCGACCTGAAAGTGCGCATCCCAGGCCTGACCGTCAACGGTAATGGCGACGTCGACCTGCGTGTTTTGGGCATGGATTACCGCGTCGGCATCATCGTCGAAGGCGACCAGCGTGAAACGCCGGACCCCGCCTGCCAGGTCGGCGCCAACTTCCAGGGCATCGAAGTGCCGCTGCGCTGCCGTGGCCCGCTGGAACTGGGCGCCAAGGCGTGCCGCCTGGACAAGGACGGCTTGACCCAGGTCGCCATCAAGGCGGCCGGCAACAAGCTCAGCGACAAGCTGGAAGAGAAGCTCGACAAGGTGAACCCGCAACTTAAAGACGCTTTGAAGGGCCTGTTCAAGCGATGAGAAACGAGCAGTTTTCAGAGGCCGTACTCGATTGGTACGACCGCCACGGCCGCCATGACCTGCCCTGGCAACAGGGCATCACGCCTTATCGGGTGTGGGTCTCGGAGATCATGCTGCAGCAGACCCAGGTGAGCACCGTGCTCAATTACTTCGACCGATTCATGGCCTCGCTGCCGACGGTCGAAGCCCTGGCCGCCGCGCCGGAAGACGAAGTGCTGCACCTGTGGACCGGCCTGGGTTACTACACCCGGGCGCGCAACCTGCAAAAGACCGCGAAGATTGTCGTGGCCGAGTACGGTGGTGAGTTTCCCAGGGACGTCGAAAAGCTGACCGAACTGCCGGGCATCGGCCTGTCCACCGCCGGCGCGATCGCCAGCCTGAGCATGGGACTGCGTGCGCCGATCCTCGACGGCAACGTCAAACGCGTACTGGCACGTTTTACCGCACAAGAGGGCTACCCCGGCGAACCCAAGGTGGCCAAGCAGCTGTGGGCCACCGCAGAACGCTTCACGCCGCATGATCGCGTCAATGCCTACACCCAAGCAATGATGGACATGGGCGCCACCCTCTGCACCCGCAGCAAACCCAGCTGCCTGCTGTGCCCGCTGGAAAAAGGCTGCGAAGCCCACATGCTCGGCCTGGAGACGCGCTACCCAATCCCCAAGCCGCGCAAGACCATCCCGCAGAAGCGCACGCTGATGCCGCTGCTGGCCAATGCCGAGGGCGCGATCCTGCTTTACCGTCGCCCTTCCACGGGCCTGTGGGGCGGCCTGTGGAGTTTGCCCGAGCTGGACGACCTGCAAGACCTCGAACACCTGGCCAACCAGCATGCGCTGGAACTGGGCAAGCCACAGGAACTGCCGGGGCTGATCCACACCTTCAGCCACTTCCAGCTCGCCATCGAACCCTGGCTGGTCCAGGTCGAGGAATCCGCCCATCACGTGGCCGAGGCCGACTGGCTCTGGTATAACCTCGCCACCCCGCCGCGCCTGGGCCTTGCCGCCCCGGTGAAAAAACTGCTGAAGCGCGCGGCCGACGTATTGAACGCAGGAGTTTCGTCATGACCCGCACCATTATCTGCCGCAAGTACAAAGAAGAATTGCCAGGCCTGGAACGCCCTCCGTATCCGGGCGCCAAGGGCCAGGACATTTTCGATCACGTCTCCGCCAAAGCCTGGGGCGACTGGCTGAAACACCAGACCCTGCTCATCAACGAAAAACGCCTGAACATGATGAACGCCGAAGATCGTAAATACCTGGCGGGCGAGATGGACAAGTTCTTTTCCGGCGAGGAATACGCCAAGGCCGACGGCTACGTGCCGCCTGCTCAATAATTGATCAAAAACCAGGGTCGGCACGTAAGCGACGGTAATAATTAAATATTTTTTGAAAACTTGCTTGACGACCCCCTGAAAAACCCGTTTAATGCGCCCCGTTGCCCAGATAGCTCAGTCGGTAGAGCAGGGGATTGAAAATCCCCGTGTCGGCGGTTCGATTCCGTCTCTGGGCACCAAATACCGAAACCCCTGATTCCGCAAGGTCTCAGGGGTTTTTTCGTTTCTGGACCTTCAAGCTGCGCTCTGTGTCCGCTCAACGACATTACGGCCGATACAGCGGGAATGCCTCTATCAGCGGCACTATTTCCCGGCCCGTCTCTATTGCACTTTCCGAGGGATCGCTCGGTCTTGGGATATTCCTGGCAAAGTGAAAGATAATGGTCTGCCCGGTGGTACCGTCCTTGTAATACTTGAAATAACTGATTTCCGAGAATTGCCCGTCTTTACGCAATGACGTGGGATAAAACATCATCGAATAATCGATTCCGGTTTTATTGTCGGTCAGCAGGATCGCCGGCATGTTCGGATTTTCTTGCTGGTGAAGCTGGATGGCGCGCTTGGCGAGGTCAAGGGGTTTGAAGCGGTTCATCTCGCGAGGTACGACGGTAAAGTCCACCATTTCATTCCAGGCATCGATGCTTTCCTCTGCGGGGAAATACTCCCACAAGCCCGGTTTTTGGAATTTCAGGACGAACGTCTTGCCGCCGAACACCACCGTTTTGGTGTCGGCAATCGACGGACTAGACATGTCGGAGGTAAGCGGCGTAGCGCAGCCGTAGAGCAACACGAAGGCGGATAACACAAGCAATGTGGCTTTCATTTCAATCCTTGAAAATGTGCGTCAGTGTATTTTGCGCAGGTCACAGTAGCCCGTGATTTCAAGCGGTTCGGACATGAAGGGGTGTATCGGCGGTTCGATTCGGTCTCTGGCACTCGCCTGAGTGCGATTCAACCTCGCCCTAGCGGATCGCTCACCCCCGATCCCACATCAACGTAAACACCGCCACCCGCTCCTGATCGGAAATCTGAAACCCCCGCGCCTCGACCCGATCAATCCAACCCTGCGCCGACAGCCTCTCCCCAAAGCGCACCAATCGCCCGTAGCGCTTGAAGACAGCCCTCAACACGTTGATCATCGCCGGGTAGCTGCAGCCACCGTCGAAGCAAATGCTCAACCGGCCAAATCGGGAGCGGCCGATCACGTGGCCACCGTCAGGCCGCTTAACGTCCTTTTTCGTCATATCCATGATGCTTCCAGTACGACAACGCGAAAAAACAGCACAACTGAATGACCAGTCGGTCACTCAGCTGGCCGAACATACAGCAAGTGGCTGATTCATTTCAGCAAAAACACCATCAGCGGGTTGTCGTTCAACCGCCCTTCAAAGCTTGGAGCCAGATGCTCCAGAGGCGTTCCGTACAGCAGCTCAGTTTCCTTACGCGCCACTATCACCCAGGCCGGTCGGGGCAAGTCCCCCAGTTGCTCAAGCGCTTTACTGCCGATAAATACCGGTTGCTCGTCGTGATCCAGGTTCATCATGTAGCGCACCGCCCAAGTGTCCCGACCCAGGTTGATAAACACCAGCGGACCCGGCTGCTCGGCACGCAGCGCCTCTACCTGGCCAACAAACTGCCGGGTATCGAATTGCAGATCCTTGGCCGGCTCCACCACCGCCACCAACAGCAGCCATTGCGCCGCCAATGCAATCAGGCTGAGCCAAACCAAACGGCCAATCCGACGCCAGGCGACCAGCGCCGCCACTTGCAGCACCACCAGCACGCCGATCAGCAACGGCAACGAAACGTTTGGCCAATAGCCATGCTTCTGCCAGGCATGCCGACAGACAAAGACCACCACCACGCACAACGCCGGCAGCGCCGCGACAAGCCCTTCGTAGCATCGGCGCACGCCCGCGAGCCACCCTTGCGCCTGCAGCAGCCCATAGGCTGCGACAGCCGCAAACATCGGCACCATGGGCAGGATGTAATAGGCGCGCTTGAAGTGCGGCACCGACAGCCCGAGCAGGATCATCAAGCCGCAGGCGCCGAGCCGCGCCACCAAGTGCAGAGTGCCCTCGAACCGCTCGGGCCAGCGGTGACGCAGGGCAATCATTGTGGCCAGCGCCAACGGCACCACCGGGAAGTAGCGGTACAAGCTCAGCTGGAAATAGAAATAGAACGGCTCGCCGATTTCATCGAGACGCCCGCCCACCTGCATCTTGAACACCTCATCGGCAAATGCGTCACCCCCGCTGATGCGCGCCAACTTCATCAACAACCACCAACAGGCTGCCAACAGCACCAGGCCGACGCTGCCGTGGATCAGCACCTGCTTCACACGCTCTCCAGGCTTGCCCAGCGCCCAATACACGCACACCACACCGCAGACCTCGATCAAGCCCAACGGCCCACGTATCGCGAAGCCCAGAATGAACAGAGGGAATACCGCAAGCCGCCTCCAGCGACCACCGCTGTGCAGCAGGTAGAAACTGCCGACACAGAGCAACGCCACCATCTGGTCCAGGCACACCGAGCGGGATTTTTCGAGCAGTTGGGTGGTGAGCAAGGTCAACAACACCGTGAGCAGCGCCCACTGGCGATTAGCCGGAACCAGCAAGCGATAGATCACGGCCACCACCCCAGCGGACGCCAGGGCGGTGGGCAGCACATTCGCCAGATGGTTAGGCGCCCGAAACAGCCGGGCAAACACCCAGCTGAAGAAGGTCGCGGTGCCGGGGTAATCCGCGTAAGGCTGCCCGTAGGTGGTCGGAAAAAGACTCGCACCATGGCGAAACATTTCTTGCAGGAACAGCGCCCAGCGGCCGTCAAATCCTTGGGGCTGCTGATCCCAGATTCCCAAGGTGAACAGCAATAGGGCGAACACAAAAATGCCCAGTGATTCCAGGCGAAAACGGCTGCGGTGATCCATCGGTTGACCTGTCAGGTAAGGGACGCCGACTTATGGTGCAGACCGTCCTGCTGAATAGCGCCTGAACAGACCTGAACATTCCCGCGTTTACCGACCTGCGGGCCATATCCACTGCGGGATCAACCGAACGTAAATCAACTCCCCAATGAGCTCGACCAGGGTTTGCAGGACCACCGCCGTCGCCGCCAACCCGCGCACATCCTCGGGCAAAGCCAATGCCAAGGGTAGTACCACCAGCGAGTTACGTGTCGACGCGCTGAACGTCACCGCCCGCGCCGTTACCGCAGGAAGCGCAAACAGCCGCGACGCCAGCGCCCCCATCAGCGGCGCCAGCAACACGAAGCCGATGTACACCGGAATCACCGGCAGCAACAGGTTGATATCCCGCACCACGGAGGTGATTTGCGAGCCGACCACCACAAACAACACCAGCGCCATCGCCGGCACCGGCAGCCACGCCCAGGCGCTGTTCCAGACACTGGCAATCGATGATCGCCGCGCCAGCACAGTCGTGACCACGGCCAGCAGCATCGGCACCACGATCAACAAGAGGAACGCCTCGATAAACGGCCGCGCCTCGACCACCCCCTCGGATTGCGCGCCGAGCATCAGGCCCAGATAGATCGGCAACAGCGCCAACTGCAGCAGCAACAGCACCGGCGTAGCCGCCAGCATCAACCGCGAATCCCCCTTACCGATGTGGGTAAACACCACCACATAGTCGATGCAGGGCGTCAGCAACACCAGCAAAGCGCCCACGAGCAACGCCGGACGGCCCACGAGGCTTTGGGTCAATGCCCACACCAGTAACGGAACGAGAATAAAGTTGGCCAGCAGCAATGCCGACAGGAAGCGCTTGTTGCCCCAGCTTTGACGCAGGTCCAGAAACGGGATTTGCAGGAACATCGCATACATCAGCACCGCGATCGCGGGCGTGACCAGTGCGCTGAGACGGTGGGCAAATGAGGGGGCGAGCAGGCCGAGAACGGCCGCCAGCAGCACGGCTGCGAAGTAGACCGGGATCTGGTTGTGTTCGAGGCTGTCGCGGGACATGAAGGCTGGCTCAGATGGATCGAAAGGTGGTCAGCCTAAGCATACGAGGTGGCAAGGTCGAGCACCCTGACAATCTCCGCGATCACGATGCACGGAATTTGTTAAGTTCGACGTCTTATAAAAACGCGTGAGCCTGCATGCCCTCACCCGAGGCGTAAGGACCCAGTAGCGCCATGAACCTTCCAACCCGCCCCACCCCGCTAGCGTTCCACGAACCCGCCACCGACGGCTACTCCCTGGGCGGCTTCACCTGGCGCCACCTGCGCACCGACGTCGAACGCCCGGTCGTCATCATCAACGCCGCCACCTCCGTGCGCTGCCGCCACTACGCCCGCTTCGCCGACTACCTGTTCGCCAACGGCTTCGACGTCATCACCTACGACTACCGTGGCATCGGCGAATCTCGCAGCGGGTCGTTGCGGGGGTTCAACGCCTCGTGGTCGGATTGGGGCGTGCTGGATTTCGAGGCGATGCTGCAGCGAGCGCAGCGGGAGTTTCCAGGGCAGCCGATTGACGTCGTCGGCCACAGTTTTGGCGGCTGCGCGGCAGGGCTCGGCGCGTCGGGCGCGGTCATTCGGCGGATGGTGACAGTCGGTGCGCAGTTTGCGTACTGGCGCGACTACGCGGCGAGCGTGCGTTGGCGGATGTTTGCCAAGTGGCATGTGGTGATGCCGCTGGTGACGGCGCTGTGCGGGCACTTCCCCGGCAAGCGCCTGGGCTGGCTGGAAGACACGCCGGCGGGCGTGGTGCGGGACTGGAGCACGCTGACGCCCAGGTATGAAACGCGCCCCAGTGGACGAGCGTTGGGTGAGCTGCCTTTCAGTCGTGTAAACGCGCAGATACTGGCCATCAGCATGACCGATGATCCGTTCGGGACAGTCGCGGCCATCGAGCGGCTACTGGGTTACTTCGACAGCAGTGAGCGCACACATCTGCGCATCGCCCCTGAAGACATCGGCGAAAAGGAAGTCGGACATTTCGCCTTTTTTCGCAGCGAGTATCAGGATCGGTTGTGGCCGATTGCACTGGAATGGCTTCAAAACGGGCAATTAACGGCGGATACCCTTGGGATTTCTGCCAACCTGCGCTTCAATACCCCACCCAGATCCAGCATTCCAGGACGTTGAGCCATGGCCTCGCCGAACAAGCAGCAAAAACGCGCCCACCGGGCAAAGGCCAAGGCCAAGCAAAACCGTACCCAACGCGCTGTCGCGACCAAGCCGGACGCGTTTGCCGGCGATGACAGCCGCATCGACCTTGAGTCAGTGGATTTGACCGAGCTGTTCGTGGAGATGCGCACCGCAGGCGAGATCAGCCAGCAGGCATTGTGTGCCGTGTTCCTGGCTCATCCGTTGCTGGCGCTGGTGCTGGAACAGGAAGGCGAGGAGGAAGCCACCGACTTCATTCTTGCGGCACTGATCGAGTATCGGCAGTGGGCCACGGACACCGACGATGAAGCCGCCGCGCTGGCGTGGATCGAGTCGCCGCAGTTCCAGGCGGATTACGTGGCGGCATCACAGGCGCTGACCAGCTCCCAGGACTGATACAAAACCAAATGTGGGAGGGGGCTTGCCCCCGATTGGGGTAGATCAGCCAGCACATCTGACGCTGACACACCGCAATCGGGGGCAAGCCCCCTCCCACATTTTTTACAGCATTTCGTCAGTTCAATACCGCAGCGCCAACCCTCTGCGCCTTGCGACGGCTTGATACAAACAGTCCCGCCGCCACCACCAGCAAACTCAGCACGCCGGTCGCGATGATCTCGACCCGGTGCGCTTCCTGGAACAGCATGATGGTCAGCGTACCCACGATGAACACCATCACCGCGTAAGTCAGGCCTGGGAACAGCCACATCTTGAAGACGATCTTCTCGCCCGCCGCCGTGCGCTTCTGGCGCATGCGCAGTTGCGACACCGCAATCACCAAGTACACCAGCAACGCGATGGCGCCGGAACTGGCCAGCAGGAACTCGAACACGGCCGCCGGAGCCACGTAGTTGGCGAATACCGCCAGGAACGCGGCGCCGGTGGACAACAACACTGCCCAATAAGGCGTGCCGCTCTTGTTGGTGCGCTTGGCCACGGCCGGTGCATCACCGCGACGGCCCAGGGAGAACAGCATGCGCGAAGCGGTGTACAGCGCCGAGTTCAAGCAGCTGGTTACGGCAACCAGCACCACCAGGTCGACGATCAGCTTGGCGTTCGGAATACCCATGCGCTCCAGCACGGTCTGGTAGGAACCTACGGCCGCCAAGGTCGGATCGTTCCAAGGGACCAGGGACACCACGATGAAGATCGACAGCAGGTAGAACAAACCAATCCGCCAGATCACCGAGTTGGTGGCCTTGGTGATCTGCTGGCCTGGGTTCTTCGATTCAGCGGCGGCGATGGTGACGATCTCGGTGCCCATGAACGAGAACATGGTGGTGAGGATCGCAGCCAGAACGGCGCCCATGCCATTTGGCATAAAACCTTGGGTGTCGAACAGGTGCGAAACACCGCTGACCTGGCTGGTCGGCAGGAAGCCGAAAATCGCGGCCAGGCCAAGGATCACAAAGCCCACGATCGCCACGACCTTGATCAACGCAAACCAGAACTCGAACTCGCCGTAGTTCTTCACGCTGAATAGATTGGTGGCCGTCAGCAGTAAGGTGATGATCAGGGTAAAGGCCCAAATGGCCACATCCGGGAACCAGGCGTGCAGGATGGTCGCGGCAGCGTTGGCTTCCAACGGAATCACCAGCACCCAGAACCACCAGTACAACCAACCGATCGTAAACCCGGCCCAATGACCGATTGCGCGGTCGGCGTAAGTGGAGAACGAACCGGTGTCAGGCGACGCGACGGCCATTTCTGCCAGCATGCGCATCACCAATACCACCAGTGTGCCCGCAGCGGCATACGCCAGCAGTACCGCCGGGCCGGCGGCGGCAATCGCGTGGCCGGAGCCGACAAACAGACCGGCACCGATGACGCCGGCAATCGAGAGCATGGTGACGTGACGCGGTTTGAGCCCCTGTTCGAGGTCATTGGAGCTTTGCGTACTACTCATTGACACACCTTTACGAGGAATTGCGAAAACGGTCGGCCCGGCCCGGGATCTTTCTCGTGAAAAGAAACCAACGGGGCGTTCTTTATTTTTTACGCAATATTTGCGCCAAAATGTTACAGGGCCACGATTGACGCGGGCTGCAGGACGATTCAACAACCATCGCAAGTCATTGAGAACAATGGCATTCCGCTATAGCGTTACCGTGCGACTCACATTCAAGACGAATAAACGCACCATAAACACACACAAAAAGTACGTGACGCCCCACAAAAGGGCTGATACGCACCGTTTGCCCGGTTAACCCTTCCAACACCCGGCCAAAGCTGGCACCATCGCGCCCTTTTTACGCGAAGCCCGCGATTTTTCGGGTTCAAACGGTTGTTCGGTTGTTGATGGCGCGACACGCTGCTGTGCCGATGCGACACCCTGCCGCACACCACCTGTTTACCCCAAGCCACGCTGTTGGCTGCTATCAAGACGCTATGCTAGCTTGGCGCCTCGCCAGGAAGGCGGCCCAACAGCGAAGATCGCAATGAACACAATGAGGACCCCACATGGCCGAGGCCACGCCCGCGCTTGAAATCCGCAACTTGCATAAACGCTATGGTGAGCTGGAGGTACTCAAAGGTATCTCGCTCACCGCTCGCGACGGCGATGTGATCTCGATCCTGGGTTCCTCCGGTTCCGGCAAGTCCACCTTCCTGCGCTGCATCAACCTGCTGGAAAACCCGCACCAGGGCCAGATCCTGGTGGCCGGCGAAGAACTCAAGCTCAAGGCCGCGAAAAACGGCGAGCTGATGGCCGCCGACGGCAAGCAGATCAACCGCCTGCGCAGCGAAATCGGTTTTGTGTTTCAAAACTTTAACCTGTGGCCGCACATGAGCATCCTCGACAACATCATCGAGGCCCCTCGCCGCGTGCTCGGCCAAAGCAAGGCCGAGGCCATCGAAGTGGCCGAAGCCCTGCTGGACAAGGTCGGCATCGCCGACAAGCGCCATGCTTACCCGGCGCAATTGTCCGGCGGCCAGCAACAACGGGCGGCCATCGCGCGCACCCTGGCGATGCAGCCTAAAGTCATCCTGTTTGACGAGCCCACTTCGGCCCTTGACCCGGAAATGGTTCAGGAAGTACTTAATGTGATCCGCGCGCTGGCCGAAGAAGGCCGCACCATGCTGCTGGTCACCCATGAAATGGGCTTTGCCCGCCAGGTGTCCAGTGAAGTGGTGTTCCTGCACCAAGGCCTGGTCGAAGAGCAAGGATCGCCACAGCAGGTGTTTGAAAACCCGCTTTCGGCGCGCTGCAAACAATTCATGTCCAGCAACCGCTAACGGAGCAACATGCATGCAGAACTATAAAAAATTCCTTCTGGCCGCGGCCGTCTCGATGGCGTTCAGCGCCACGGCCATGGCAGAAACCTTGAAAATGGGGATCGAAGCGGCCTACCCGCCGTTCAACAACAAAGACGCCAGCGGCAACGTCGTGGGCTTCGACAAAGACATCGGCGACGCCCTGTGCGCCAAGATGAAAATCGAAAAGTGCGAAGTGTATGTGTCCGACTGGGACGGCATCATCCCGGCCCTGAACGCCAAGAAATTCGACTTCCTGGTGTCCTCGCTGTCGATCACCGATGAGCGCAAGCAAGCCGTCGACTTCACCGACCCGTACTACTCCAACAAGCTGCAGTTCATCGCGCCGAAAGCCACCGCCGATTTCAAGACTGACGCGGCTTACTTGAAAGGAAAGGTCATCGGTGCACAGCGTGCGACCTTGGCCGGCACCTATCTGGAAGACAAGCTGCCTGACACCGAAGCCAAGCTCTACGACACCCAGGAAAACGCCTACCTCGACCTGACCTCCGGTCGCCTCGACGGCATCCTCGCCGACAAGTACGTGCAGTACGAATGGCTCAAGAGCAAAGACGGTTCCGCCTACGAGTTCAAAGGCGATCCAGTGGTCGAAAGCGACAAGATCGGTATCGCCGTACGCAAGGGCGACCCACTGCGCGAGCGCCTGAACAAAGCCCTGGCAGAGATCAAGGCGGACGGCACCTACAAGAAGATCAACGACAAGTACTTCCCTTTCAGCATCGAATGATCTGAACGGTATGCCCGACGCGCTCAGTTGAGCGCGTCGGCTTTTTGCACTGCCTGCCGCGATATGAAAACACCATGAATTTCGATCTCTACGGATTCGGCCCGGCGCTTGCCGCTGGCGCGCTGATGACCGTCAAACTGGCGCTCACGGCCCTGTGCCTGGGGCTGATGCTCGGCCTGGCCGGTGCCTTGGCCAAGACTTCTGCGCACAAACCGCTGCAATGGGTGGGCGGAGCCTATTCGACCATCGTGCGTGGCGTGCCGGAACTGTTGTGGGTGCTGCTCATTTATTTCGGCACGATCAATGTAGTGCGCGAACTGGGTGAAGTTTTCGGCATCCCCGACCTTTCGCTCAGTGCCTTCGCCGCAGGGGTCATCGCCTTGGGGTTGTGCTACGGCGCCTATGCCACCGAGGTTCTGCGTGGCGCGATCATCGCCATCCCCAAGGGCCATCGGGAAGCCGGTTTGGCGCTGGGGCTGTCGAAAACCCGGATTTTCACCCGCCTGATCATGCCGCAGATGTGGCGCATCGCGCTGCCAGGCCTGGGTAACCTGTTCATGATCCTGATGAAGGACACTGCGCTGGTCACGGTCATCGGCCTCGAAGAAATCATGCGTCACGCGCAGATCGCGGTCACCGTTACCCGGCAACCCTTCACCTTCTATCTGGTCGCGGCCTTCATCTACCTGGGCCTGACCTCGCTGTCGATGGTCGGCATGCACTTCCTGGAACAACGCGCCGCCCGCGGCTTCGTGAGGACGACGTAATGGAATGGGAAGTCATCATCAAGTGGCTGCCAAAGTTTATCCAAGGCGCCATCCTGACCCTGGAACTGGTGGGCATCGCTGTCATTCTTGGCCTGATACTCGCGATTCCGCTGGGCGTCGCTCGTGCGTCCAAGCGTTGGTATGTGCGTTCGCTGCCCTACGCCTACATCTTTTTCTTCCGTGGCACACCGCTGCTGGTGCAACTGTTCCTGGTCTACTACGGCCTGGCCCAGTTCGATGCCGTGCGCACCAGCGCCATGTGGCCGTACCTGCGTGATCCGTTCTGGTGTGCCACGGCCACCATGACCCTCCACACCGCCGCGTACATCGCCGAGATCCTGCGCGGTGCGATCCAGGCTATTCCCCCGGGCGAAATCGAAGCCGCTCGCGCCCTGGGCATGTCCAAGCCGAAGACGTTGTTCTACATCATCCTGCCGCGCGCCGCGCGTATCGGCTTGCCTGCCTACAGCAACGAAGTGATCCTGATGCTCAAGGCCAGCTCGCTGGCGAGTACGGTAACGCTGCTTGAGCTGACCGGCATGGCCAGGACGATCATTGCGCGCAACTACCTGACAGTGGATATGTTCTTCACCGCTGGTGTGTTCTACCTGCTGATGTCGTACCTGCTGGTACGCGGCTTCAAACTGCTGGAACGCTGGCTGCGCGTTGATGCCTGTCAAGGACGTTGAGGCACGCTTCCAGGCGCTGGATGCATTCCTGACCGAACACCAAGGGCTGTGGAAACCACGGCCCTTTACGCACCTGTATTTACCTTGGGAAACCCAGCACCCCGAACTCGCCCAGTGGCTACGCCGACGCTCGTTAGCCGCTGCCGAAGCCAGTCACAATCAGCCCCACGACCTGGCGGCACCCGCGCCGTTTCCGCAGCTTGCCGCGCAAGCCCGGCAGCTCAGTGCTGTGGATAAGTTACCGATGCAGCCCTTGGCACCCGCTCGCCATCGCCTTAGCGTCGATGTACCTGGCCGTAAATGGGCACAAATCGAAGCGTTCGGCGCCGCGCTGCAGTTTGCGCAAAAGCCCGGGCACTGGCTGGACTGGTGTGCGGGAAAAGGCCATCTGGGTCGTCGCCTGTTGCAGGCAGATCAAGCATTGACCTGCCTGGAATACGACCCGGCGCTGATCGCCGCAGGCCAGGCCTTGAGCGAGCATCACGGCCTGCCCGTCACGCATTGCCTGCAAGACGTGATGGCCGCTGTGGCTATCGGCCCCGAACACACGCCCGTCGCCCTGCATGCCTGTGGCGACCTGCATGTACGCCTGCTGCACCTGGCCAGCGCCGCCGGCTGCAAACAGTTGGCGCTGGCGCCCTGCTGCTACAACCGCATCAACGCCCAGGCCTACCAGCCACTGTCCAGCGCCGGTCGTGCTTCACCCCTGCAACTGTCGATCGATGACCTCGGCCTGCCGCTGAGCGAAACCGTCACCGCGGGCAAACGGGTGCGTTTGCAGCGGGACACGTCCATGGCGCGACGCCTGGGTTTCGATCAACTGCAACGCCAGTTGCGTGGCTGTGACGAGTACCTGCCCACACCGTCGCTGCCCGCGAGCTGGCTGGACAGGCCCTTCGCGGACTACTGCCACGCGCTGGCAAAACTCAAAGGGTTATCCACAGACGAACAGGATTGGGCGGGTTTAGAGGCGTATGGCTGGCGACGCCTGGCAGAGGTCAGAAACCTGGAATTGGTGCGTGGTCTGTTTCGGCGGCCGCTGGAGTTATGGCTGGTGCTGGATCGTGCACTGTTTCTCAGCGAAAACGGCTACAGGGTGGAAGTCGGCACCTTCTGCGAACCGGCCTTGACGCCGCGCAACTTGATGGTGCTTGCCGAGCGCGATTAAGGGGCGAAATTGTCGCGGCACAGCCTGTGGATAACTCTGTTGATGAATTCTTTACAGAGCCCGTAGCTATCTGCGTTACAGGCCAAAAGCCAGGCTGGTCATTTTTTGTTCACAAAATAAAACGCACTCAAAACAGGCAGTTGCGGCGTGATGAGAACGCCTCCACACAACGGCTGTTTCGTGACATTGCCCTCCAACCGATTGTGCATAAGCATCTGGCGTTAAGCGAATAAAGCGCAATTTAAAGCCGTTTTTTACGTGCAATCAGCAGCCGGCAAAGCTCGGTGATATCGTCCCCCGCCAAGCTCAATGCCTGGCTATCCAATGGGTCGATACCAAACGCCAGGGCCTCGCTGATCGCCATATCGCGGTGCACCTCCAGAGGCTCTCTGGTGCCCAGGCGCTGCTTGAACGCCTCCACCATATCCAGGCTGAAGGCATTGTCCTCATCCAGTTGGTTGATCACAAAGTGCACGTGCGGTGGGCGTTCACGCTGAAGGTGCGGTGCCAACAGCCCGTCGAGTTGGTCCAGTGTGCCCAGGGAGGCGGCGTCGGCTTGGGCAATCACCAGCACCACGTCGGCCACGCTCAAGGCTTGATGGAAGTAGACGTTATTGCCGGCGGGGGTATCGATGATCACGGTATGACGGGCGCTCAGGCCCAATGCAGACAAGCGCTGCGCCAACCAGTCCGGTTCATGTTTGAGCCAACGTTGCAGGTCGTCCTGCTGGCGCATATCGGTGTCGCCAAAGGTGATCACACGACTGCCGACAAAGCCTGGCTGCTGGATATTGTCCCACTGCGCATTGCGCAGGCTTGTCGGGCCGATACCCGGCGAGGCAGGGCTGACACCGAAGTGCATCCGCAGGGCGTTCTGTGGGTCCAGGTCCACGGCGACCACCGACTCACCCAGGCGCTGCAAACCGCTGCTCAAGGCCGTCGCCAAGGTACTGCGCCCCACGCCGCCATTGACCGACACCAACGCCACCACGCACGGACGTCGTACCCCCTTATCCACGGACTGGGATTGCGCCTGCGCACTGGGGGCTTGAGGGGGAAACGGGGTGCCGTCATCCACGGGAATGCTGCCAAAAAAATGCAGCCGCGCATCCAGCCCTTGGGCGTCACGGCTGACGTCTTTCCCCAGCAGAACGAGAAGACCATCTGTAAAGCTCATAGCGGATTCCTCATCACGGCGAAGCTTAACGACGTGAAAAGGCCAGCTCATCCGGCTGCTTACCGCAGGTCTTTTTGTCGTCGCCCTTGTGCAGGCAGTCTGCTTCAAGCTCACAAAAGTGTCATTATTTTGATGCTTGCGCTGTTTATTTTTTAGACAAACGGACAATCGTCAAATTACTGGCCAATCGTGATGACATCGTATGGCGTTTGCAAATCGCGCTCTGGAATCTCCCAAATCAACAACTTAGGCGGGGTTTGCTTGAACGCCGGGCTGTCAAAGTACGCCTTGGCCGCACCGGAGAATTCACCGCCGTCCTTGCTGAAATTGCCCACAGGCGCATTCAGGGCCTTTTGCAGGAAGCCGACAAAGTTGGAGTTACGCGAGAACGACGTGCCGATCAGCGCCACATTGGGCAGGCCGGCATCGCCAAACAGGTCGTCGGCATTACTGGTCGCACCACCGGTTTCATGGGCCGTGCTGGCCGCGACCGATTCCCCTGGCGGCTGCAACGTGGGCGGCAACCAGTCGAGACCGGCCAGGCGCACCAAGTCGCCCGGACGCACGGCGAGCGGCGCCTGGGTGATGTCGAAGGTTTGCTCCGGCGTGGCCTTGATGCCGCGCTGCTGGGTACGCTGCGCCACGGCCTTGGCCCCCGCGTTGGAGCCGATTTCGCTCCAGTGGGTGTCGGTGCGCAGGTAGGCTTCGGCGCCCAGCGGTTTCAATGTTTCGGTGAGGTCCAACGCGGAAACGCCGGCGGCCTGCAACATGGCGGTCCAATCCCGCACCCGGTTATCGAGCACCGCCGGGCGGTACAGGCCACAGCGTTGGGCGGCGGCGATGCGGCTCTTGTCCGGCACCACCACCACTTGCAGGTCGATACCTTTTTGACCCAGTTGTTTTTGCAGGTCGATCACCGCCTGGGCCTTGGTCTGGGCATTGGCCTCGGCATGCCGGTTGATGCGCAGCTCATCGCTGATAAACAGCCAGCCGGGGCAACCCGGACGTACGCGCGGCCCGGTGTCGCCAAACGCCAGCCAGCTGCCGCCGCGCTCCAGGTTGGCGGCCTGGATCGCCATCGGCGCCTTGGCCAGTTCCTTGGCAAACCGGTGGGTCAGGTCACCGTGCAGCAACATGTCGCTGTCGACCTTGGCCGGCACATAACTGATCGGCCCCTTCACCATCAGCCAAACGCAGGACAGCAGCCCCGCCGCCAAAAAGGGCACCAGCACCCAGGCCGCCAGGGGGCTGGTGCGAACGGCCAAATCGCTCGGTGGAGTCGGCGCGGTAGGAGCAGGCATGGTCGGGCGTCCTTAGAACTGAAAGTACAGAAACGGTACGGCGTCGCGGCTGGCAATCAGCGCGAACGACAACACAAACCCGGCCACCGGCCACAGCGAGGCCGCCACCACAAACCACGGCTGGGTGCCGAAGCGCTGTTCGCAACGCACCTGCCAGATCGGCGCGATGATGCACACCAGCCCCAGCAACGCCGCCATGCCATGGGCCGGGCGCATGGCCACGGCCATCGCGTCACCCAAGGCCATGCCGTGCAGACCGAACTGGCCGGCGTACATGGTCAGTGCC
Organism: Pseudomonas sp. QC2; assembly: GCF_002859085.1. Lineage (NCBI taxonomy): Bacteria > Pseudomonadati > Pseudomonadota > Gammaproteobacteria > Pseudomonadales > Pseudomonadaceae > Pseudomonas > Pseudomonas sp. QC2. The sequence goes on along the minus strand of NZ_PKKS01000002.1, from coordinate 157,947 downwards.
GAATGGAAGTCCGGCGCGCGGAACAACGTCCAGGCCAGGCACACAAACAGCAGCGTGAGAACGTGCGACAGCACCGGCGGAATGCTCGGCAAGCTCGACCGCGACCATGCGCGGTCAACACACAGCGCCACGCCGTGGGCCGAACCCCACAGCAGGTAGTTCCAGCTGTCGCCGCCGTGCCACAACCCAGCAATCGCCATGGTCAGGAACAGGTTGCGGTAGGTGCGCCAGACGCCGTCACGGTTACCGCCCAGCGCGATGTACAGGTAGTCGCGCAGCCAGCTGGACAACGACAAGTGCCAACGCCGCCAGAAGTCCTGGATGCTGCTGGCCAGGTACGGCCGGTTGAAGTTTTCCGGGAAGTGGAAGCCCAGCATCAAGCCCAAGCCGATGGCCATGGCGCTGTAGCCGGCGAAGTCGAAAAACAGTTGCAGCGAATACGCCAAGCAACCGATCCAGGCGTCCACCAGGCTGGGGTTTTCCAGGTGGAAGGCAATGTCCACCAGCGGCGACAAGGTGTCGGCCACCAGCACTTTCATGCCCATGCCGATCATGAAGCGCCGTGCGCCCAGGGAGAAATTCGCCCAGTTGAAATACCGCTGGTTCAGCTCACGGCGGACCCAGTCGTAACGGATGATCGGGCCCGCAATCGAGTGCCCGAACATCGAAATATAGGTGGCGTAGTTGATGAAGCTGCGCTCCACCGGCACCGTATGACGGTGCACATCCACCAGGTAGGAAATCGCCTGCAACACGATGAACGACAAGCCCGCCGGCAAGGCCACGCGCTGCCAGTCCAGCGGCATCGCACCGTACCAGGTGATCACCTCGCTCACCGTGCCGGCGACGATGTTGGCGTACTTGTACCAACACAGCACGGCCGTGTTGAACACGATCAACGCGATCAACAGGCGCACCCGGCCTTTGCCGTACTCACGGGAGCGGTCCACCAGCAAGCCGCCGACCCATGCCACCACGGTCAACACCATGTGCAGGAACAGGAACAACGGGCTCAACCAGCCGTAGAACAACCAGCTGCCGATCAACAGGATCACGTTGCGCCAGCTCGGACGAGCCAGGGCATAGATCAACAGGAAGGCCGGCAGGAACAGCGTGAGGAATTCGAGTGAGGCAAAGACCATGGTGGTGTCGGGCCCGATCAGTTAGCGAGTGCGTCAGAGGCGAACAGCAACTTCGAGCCTGTGTCTGAAGGAACGGCCAATACGCTGTAGCGCTCGCCCGCCTTGAGAGTGAACGTCAACGGCTGGCCCACCGGCGAGCCGGCGCATTTGAGCTGCACCGACAATTCCACCGGGTTGATCATGCGCCGCTGCACGGCACCTTCAGCGACCTGCTTGAACAGCTCGGCCTTTTGCGCCACGGCTTCCAGGCTGGCGTCGGCGCAGGTGGCGTCGGCGTTGATGAACGCCAGTGAGGCTTTGAGCGCATTGAAGTCGTCCGGCACTTCACGCACCACCAATTGGCGCGTGGCGCCCTTGGCATCGACCAGTGCAACCACCGTGGCGAATTCGCCCGGCGCCACTTTCACCGAGAAATCAGCGTTTTTGCCGCCGCTGCTCAATACGCCTTTGATCGGCTTGTCGCCGCCGACAACCGGCAGGAACGCCGACACGGGTTTGTCGCCGCTCAACACCAGGCTGGCCTTGGAACCGTCCGCCACCAGCTTCAATTCGCCAGGGGTGCCGTTGGCAAACCGCAGGAACGCTGCGTCTTGCTCCGGGCCGGTCGGGTACAGCGGGATGTCGGCACTGTAGGCGCTGACACTGGCGAGCAAGGTCGCCAGGCCCAGGGTCATCCGTTTCATTATTTGCTTCCTTTACCGTAGGCCGATGGCGGCAGGTCACCCAAGGCTGTACCGATGGCCTTGGCCCACTTCTGGTAGCCGTCGATGGTGAAGTGCTGGCCGTCGGTGGTGATCCACTCGCCTGGCTTCGAGAACGTCAGCGAGTCGATGTAGGTGCACGGCGCCACGTTACTGGCGAGGAACGACGACATCAGCTTGGTGCGGGTGTCGTCTTTCTTGTACTGCGAACCGACCTTGCCCCATGGCGGGCCGACCCACACGCACTTGGTGCCGGTGTCGGTGATGGCTTTGGTCAGCGAGGTCACGCTTTTCCAGGCCCAGGCTTTAGGGAACACCGGGTTGGTGTAGGAGCCCATGGTGTCGCCGATGATCAACACGACCACGTCGGGTTTGTCTTTGGCGATCAGCTCCTGGATCGGCGTGGTGCTCATGGCGTTTTTGCCATAGATCACGGCCTTGCCGGTGGGCGTGCGTTCGCCGCCGCATTCGACTTTTTTCGGCACAACCCAATCCGCCGCACCGGCACCGCACGCACCGATGGAGTGAACCACCGCGCCTTGCTTGGTGAGGTTGTCTTGCAGCGGGTTGAGCAACGAATCGGGAAAGCTCATATGACTTTCGCCCAATACCAGCATGGTTAGGCCGGCAATCGCAGAAACAGGCATGAATGACTCCGATTAATCAGTTGGAATAAGGGGAACGGTACGGACTGACCGGCAAGGGCATAGGCCCGCTCAGGTCTTCGAACAAGTAGCGCAGATAAGCATTACCGGCGTACTGGCGGTAGTCCTGGGCGTTGTCGAGACCGATTTCGCCGCCCAGGTAGAAGCGCGAGCTCAAGCGGTATTCGGCGGCGGCGTTGAAGCTGTAGCCGACGCCAGTCTTGCTGGTGCTGTCGTACTTTGGATTATTTTTGGTGGCTTGAAGCGTGCTGTCGCCAGGGAAATAATCCGCGCCATCTTGCGCGATATGCTGCAGGCCCACCGAACTTTTTACCTGGTAACTGAAGCGATCAAAGCTTTGCGCCCAACGAATCGGTACGCCGAGGGAGAAAAAGCGCTGCGGGCTGAAGTAACCGCCGTTGCCGTAGGTGTAGAAGTCCTGGTTTTCCTTGAAGGTCATCGCCGAACCACTGATACCCAGCGTCAACGTGTCGCGCGGGTTGTTACGCAGGTACCAGTAGATACCGCTGCCCAACTCCAGGCGGGTGTTGTCTTCAACATTGTTGCCCAGCAACTCATGCAACGACGCGTAGCCGTAGACGCCCAGTTTCTGGTTGTCATAGCTCAGCTCGCCACGGCCGCCGTTGGCGGTGACGCCCCCCCACTTGTTGCCCGCGCCGTCTTCGGAGCCGGCAAAGGAAGTGACGCTGTCGGTGACCGGGCGCCGCGAGATGTTGGCGCCGTAGCGGAAGTTCGAATTGGCCTCGAACGGACGCGACACGCTCACGCCGCCCACGAGGGTGTTGTAGAGGAAGCCCAGAGGGCTCACGCCGACGTCAGCCTTGAGGCCTTGATCCGGGTTTTCAAACGCCACGGCCAAACCGACACCGCTATCGCTCTGAGAGCCCGCCGGCTCTGTGCCGCCTTTACCAAAGCGCGACAACGACTCAGCCTTGACGCTACCAGCACTCAAATGCACCGGCGTCACCCGCAGCGCCACAGTGTTATCCCCCACCGGCATCCGCGCTTCAAACGGCGCTTCCACATCGGTGATTTTGCTCAAGCCTTTCTCACCGTTGTTGCTGCGTACGCTCAAGCCCTGCACCACATAACCGGTACGGTCACGCAGGATAGTGTCCAGCGCACGACGCGCCGGGCTCAGCTCGGGGCTGTCGATCGACGCAATGCTCGATGGCGGCACAAACGGGTCGCTCAAGTCGTTGGACGTGGCACTCGCAAACGCGTTGGACGTCACGGACTTGGTCGGTGCATCGATCGGTGGCGGTACCGCGCCGGCAACGGTCAGGTCGGTGACCTGGCGACGCTGGCCCGGCAAGCCCACGAACGGGTTATACGACGTACCTGGAGCGCTGGCCTGGGCTACCTGAGTCTTGGCCTTCATGGCGTTTTCAATCGCCAGGGCCTTGCGCAGCAGTTCCGCGGCTTCGCTGTTCTTGCCCAGGCCCTGATAGATGCGCGCGGCCGAGGTGAGGATCTCCGGGTTACCCGGCTCCAGGGCCAACGCCTTGTCACTGGCGCTTTGCGCCAAGCCACGGTCATTACCTTTCAGGGCGATGTCCGCCAGGCCCAGTTGCAGGCGCGCATTATTGGGGTTCTGCTGGATCAACGGCGCGTACAGCTCCATCGCCTTCTTGCCATTGCCGCTGGCGGCGTACATCCGCGCCAGGGCGCCGACGCCCAAGGCGTCGTTCGGGCGCTGGGCCAGGGCCGGGGACAGCATGTCGTAAGCCGCCACCAGGTCGTTCTTCTCACGCAGGGCGTCGGCCTGCTTGACCCGATACAGGTAGATCAAATCGTCGTAGCGCTGGCGGCCGGTCTCGGTCAAAGGCTGGCCTTGCACTTCGCGCAGGATCTCGCCCGCCTCACTGTATTTGTTGGCCTTGAGCAGCACGTTGGCGTACAGCAGCTTCTGGTCGACCGTCGGGTTGGGGTTGTTCTCCACCACCTTCTGCATTATGTCCAGACCGTACTGCGCAGCCCCCACTTCCACATAGGCGGCGGCCAACACGGCCACACGCTCAGGTTTATTGCGGGTCAGCGGTTCGGAACGTCCGAGCAACGCCAAGGCTTCCGGGCGCTGGCCACGGCGAGCGGTTTCGATAGCGATGTCGGTCTGCTGGTGCAGCGCGATGTCGGTCGCCAGTTCGTTCATGTCCGCCGTGCGCTGTGCCGTGGGGATGCGCCCCAAGGTGGCCTCGGCTTGCTTCCACTCGCTCAATTGCGCCGACAACAAGGTGCTGGTGTACAGCGCATCGGGTTGGTTGGGCTGGGACTTGAGCAAGCCGTCGATCAAGGCTCGCGCGTTGCGGATCTGCCCGTCGCGCAGGTACATGCGCGCCAAGGCGAAGCGGGTCCAGGGGTTTTCCGGGTCGGCATCGAGGGCCTGGCGATAGGCGGCTTGCGCGGCCTTCAGATCCCCCCGCTGCTCGGCCAGCTTGCCCACCTGGGTCGCGCGCAACGCGTTGATTTTCACACTCGGTGCGAACTTGGCTCGCTGGGCCGGCGACACCGAGTCGATCAGCTTCAAGGCTTCATCCGGCTGGCCCGACTGGGACAGCACGTTGATCAAGCCGCTCAAGGCATCCGGGTCGCCAGGGTGGCGAGCCAGCACTTTGCGGTAGCCCGCTTCGGCGTCGTCGAACTGGTTGTCCTGGGCCTGGAAGCCCGCCAGCGCAATAGCCGCGCCAGGCTGGCCTGGGTTCAGGCGTTCGGCCTGGGCCACCAGGTCGCGGGCCTGGGCGCTACGACCGGCACGCTGGGCGTCACGGCTTTGGCTGATCAGGTTCCAGTAGCGCACATCATTCAAGGCCGACTGCCAAGCAGCGCCACCCGGCAAGCGCGTGGCTTGGACCAGGTAGTTTTCCGCCTCGCTGTAGCGCTCTTGCTGTTGACGCAACACGCCCATGCCGCCGAGGGCATCAACGTCATTGGACTTTTGCGCAAGGCGCGCCGCCAGCAGAGGCTCGGCGGTTTTCAGGTCGCCGTCATCCAACGCCTTGAAAGCCTTGGTCATCTGCGGATCACGCTGCCAGGTGCCACCGCCTTTACCTTGGGCGATGCCTTTGTTCATCAGCGCGCGGATCTCGCTGTCATCCGGGTGCACGGTGAGGAACTGCTGGAACAGCGAAACCTGGTCCGGTTTCGGCGGGCCGAGCCAGACCAGCGCGAAGCGCCAGGTTTCGTCAGCGTTGCCGCCCACGTCGTTGTTCGATGCCAGTTTAGCCAGGGCCCGTATACCGTCAGGCCGGGTGGCCGGGTTACGCGCCAGGTGCTTGGCCAGGAACAGCGCAACGATCGGGTCGTTCGGGCGTTCACGGGTCAGGCGCTGCAGGCCGGCGATGGCCTCGCTGCTGCCTTTGGCGGTAAAGCCCAGGGTGTTGTAGTACTCGCGGGCGATCAGGCCTTGAGGCTGACGGCCCTGGAAAATCTGGCGATACAACGCCACAGCCTGTTCACGCTCGGCCTCCGGCTCGCCCAGTTCACGCGCCTGTTCCAGCAACTTGGCGTTGTCCGGAACCGCAACGGTGATGTCCTGTTCCAGTTGCAAGGCCTGGCGCGGCACCGGGCTCAACGCTTGCAAACGGGCCAGGTACTTTTGCGCTTCGGCCGGGTGGTTCTGTTGCACCTGGATCAGGCCGATCCCGTACAGCGCATCCGGTTGATCCGGGCTCAGGCGCAGCAACTTCTGCCAGGTTTCCAGGGCGCGTTCGGGGTTCTTTTTCGACTGCCAGTAATAGCCCTGCTCAATCAGCAGGGACTGCGGGTCGCTGGTTTCAGCGACGCTGGCGGTGGAGGCCAGGGCGGCGAGAATCGCAATGGCTAGCGTGTGACGGCGCATGCGGCCTCCCAGGAAAGTTTGACCGTACCGTCTTGTTCAAAACGGTACTTCTGATCGGCAAAGCCCTGGCTGAACAGGCTGAGCATGTAGTCGTAGTAGATCGGCTGCGCGGTGTCCGGCGCCGAAGGGGCCAGGGCTTTGGCGAGCGCGTCGTCGACCTTGGCCTTCTGCAACTGCGCCAGTGCGGTTTCGCCGCGAGCCTGGAAGAAGGCAACGGTGGAGGCCGAGAAGCCCATCGGCGTATAGCCGTTGTTTTTCTCGACTTCGCCGGTCAGTACATGGATTTTTTCCGGTGGGTAGCCGGTGGCCGATGCTGCGGTGGCCCGCGTCATGCCGCCCAGGGATTTCAACATGGGCGCCGCCAGCGGATCGCCCTTGGCGGTCATGCCGGCCCACATGTAAGTGCGGATCGCGTCATAGCTGCCCAGGTCATCGGAAAACGGGTCGACCACGAACAGCCCGGTGTTGGCGCTGGTGGCGCGGTAACCGACCCAGTTGGCCGCGAGGCCGTGAGGGTTGCTGGCCGTATCAGCAAGCATCTTGGCGTTGCTGTCGGCCACCTCATTCCAGCCGGCATTCGGGCGTTCTTTGTGGAAGCGACGCAGTTGCGCCAGCACCTGATAGCTCGGGTTGAAGCGCCACAGGCCACCGGCGTGCACGTAGCCCACCGGGCCTGGCAACAGCATCTTGCCGAGGCCAGGCACACGCACGATCAGGTTGCGTTCAACGTTTGCCAGCAACAATTGCGCGTCGGCACGGTACTGCGGTGCATTCCACACGCGTGCCGCTTCGAGCAAGGCGTAGGCCATCCACAAGTCGGCGTCGCTGGCGGAGTTCGGGTCGATCACACCCCATGTGTTATCGGCTTTTTTGCCCCACAACCAGCCGGGCAGGTTCTGGCCGATGTCGGCGCCCGACATGTTGGCCTTGGTCCAGGTCCACAGCTTGTCGAAGCTCGCACGGTCGTTGCCGACCAGGGCAAAGAACATCGCATAGGATTGGCCTTCCGAGCTGCTCTCGGTGGGTTTCATGGACGAGTTCAGCACGCGCCCATCATCCTGCACGAAGCGCTTGGCGTAGTTCTGCCACAACGGCCAGTCGCAGGTTTGCGCTTGCGCGCTACCGACGAACATCACCGCGCCCAGCGCCGCCAGGGCCATGCTCTTAAGCGGGCTCATGCCAACCGCCGTTTTGCACGGGCACGCAGCGACAAGTAGATCAGGCTGGTGACCACGGCCAGGCCGAGGAAGGTGATCAACAGCATCCAACCCAGGTTCTGCGACAGTTGCCACTGCATGAATTTGAAGTAGTTGAGCTTGCCGACGTAGTACTGCTCATCGCCTACCAGCGAGCTGATTTGCGTGCCTTGCACCACCGCCAGGCTGCCTTGGATCGAGTCTTTATAGTCGTCACCGCCGATCAGCGCGTTGGTCGCTTCCAGCAGGCCCTGAGGCTGGTTGCTGGCGATCAGCACCACGCTGCGACCGCTCTTGAGCGGCGATTGGAAACCCGCCAGCCACGTGCTGTTGCTCAGGCCCTTGAAGGTAATGCCGGTGTTGGCCGGGTGTTGGTTGGCCGCCGGGTCCGGGCTGATCCAGCTGCGCACATAACGTGGCAGGTCAGACAGCAGGAACTGGTGTTGCTCGCCATCGCTGGTCGCCGGCAGGTATTGCTGCCACTGCTTGAGCAGCGGTTGGTTGGCAGCGGTAGCGAGCACCAACAGGTCTTTGTCGGCAACGCTTTGCACGTCTTTGGCCTGCACTACTTTTACCGCAGTGGCCGGGTAGCCGGTGGCTTCGCCAAAACGGCCAAGCACCGTCAGGTAGGCGGTCAGCTCGTCGGTACCGTAATTGTCGGGCATGACCACGGCCGACTCCGACAGGTCAGCCAAACGGGTGAACGGGAAACCCGAGTCGTTGAACACGCCCAGGTTCGGCATGGCGATATAGTGCTGGTAGCCCGTGACGTCGAGGGTCGAGTCCGGGTCGACCGAACCGCGCATGTTGTCGACGATGATGTCGCGGCATTCGCCTTCTTTGATGTAGTCGTACATGAAGCGCACTTGCAGCTTGGACTTGGGCGATGCCGAGCTGATCGGCAACAGGGTCGTCACTTCACGCGGCAGGCTTTCGTCTTTCTTCAACTGGTCGAGCAGGGATTGGCCGCCGCCCAGGTTGCTCACCGACGGCAATGCCACGGACTTCATGAACTGATCATTCAGACCGATCAGCAGCGACGAGTTGGTCGACACCTGCTGCGGCGTGTAGCGGTATTTGAGCTTGAGCGGCACACCCTCTTCACGCCAGTTGAACAGGTCTGGCGGCAGGCGCATATCGACGCTGATCGCGCCTGGGTTGTAGCCCGACACGCTGAGTTTTTGCTGTTCGATCAACTCGCCCAGGCGGACCGGGCGGTTGCTTGGCAGCCAGTTCGGGGCATCGTATGGACGACGCGGTGCGAGGGTATCCAGCTTGGTGATCACCACGCTGTTACCGGCCAATACCGGGTTGCCCAGCACCACCGCGTTGGCGGCGCGCTTGAGCTCTGCACCGTCACGGCCGGTGACGATCAGCAGCTTGCCGTTGGCGTCGTTCGGGTTGGCGATGAGGGTGAGGGTCGGGCCGGCCGGCTTGGCGACGGCAACACCGTGTATGTCCATCGCATCGGCAGTTTGCACAAGCACGATGGCGTTGCCTTTGGCCGGCAGCTCACCGAGGGTGGTCGGGAACGTCGCGCCGCGGTAGCTGGCGAGGCCGCCGATCCACGACGACAGAGCGCCGGCGGCTTCCAGCGCGGCGCTGTCGGGAGCGGTGGCGAACACGAACGGCAGGCTCACCTGGCGTGCGTCACGCTTGTCGAAGAACGGCAGCGGCAGCACGGCCAAGTCGTCTTTGAGCACGATCGGCTCGACCTGCACTTTCAGCTCACTGCTGTTGCTGATCTTGGCCCACAGGCTGCTGTGCAGTGGGTCTTCGCAAGACATGGTGTAGTGGCCGATGAACTGCAGGCTCAGGCGGTTGAACTCGGTGATCAAGTGCGCCGGGATCTGCACCAACTGCTCTTGCGGCGTGCCCGCGCCTTCTTTAGGCAGCGGCAGGCTGGCGGCGACTTCGCCGTTGACCAGCACGTTGATCTGCGACAGATCGGCCAGCAGCGCCGGCGAGTAGCTGTACTTGAGCAACAGTTGCGCGCCCTTCACCACTTCATCGGCACGGATATCAAAGTTGACGCTGTCGGACGACTCCACACCTTGCAGGTTCATGGTGTCGCGACGCCCCAATTGCTTGAGGGTCAGGCTGTAGCCGGTGTCGGTACTTTGTACCGGCACGGTGGCAACCGCTTGCTCGGCAGCTTGCGCGAGGGTGTTGAAGCCCATCAGCGAGGCGATCATCAGCGCCAGTGCACGGCGCGGATGAGGGCGAGCGAATATGTTCGAGGTCATGGCTTGTCCATCAGCGTATCTAGCGGTTTTGTGGGGGTGCGGCTCAAGGCCAGACGCAGTTCGTGTAGGGTGGCGCGGCCGAGGGTGAACAAGCCGCCGATGCCGATGGAGCCGACTTCGCGCAGGGCCGCCAGCGGCGTATCCGGCTGACCGGCGCCCCAACTCGCGGCCCAGGTATCGGCGCGTGAGAAGGTCAGGCGAACCAGTTCGCTTTGCTGGCGCAGGCTGAGGGCTTCGAACTGGGCGCCGATCTGCGCGCCCTTGCTGAACACCACGCGGGCGTCAAACAGGCTGTCCTGGCCGTTGCGCGACAGTACCAATTGCACGCGTTCACCCTGGGTGATCGAGTGACCATCGGAAAGCATCAAACCGAAGCCGTTTTGCGAGAAGTCCTGGGTGGTGCCATCAAGCACGCGGCCGTCGGCGCAAATGATGCTCACTGGCAGCTTGGCGCTGACACGCGGCTCGGAACGCACTTGGCGTGCTTCCGAGGCCACGGCCACGGCGGCACTGGTGATGATCAGGTTATAGAGGGTCCAGGTCAGGTTGATCGCCACCGTCACGGCAGTGGACGCATCGCCCCAGATCAACTGGTGGATACCGAAGCCGAGGCCGATCAGGTTGACCGCCAACAACACCAGGTAGGGCCGGGCGAGTTTCCAGTCGAAGAACTGCTTGTCGATGATGCCGCCCTTGTCGGTGACGTTGAAGCCACCCGCCTTGGGATTGACCAGCGCGACCAGCACCGGCGGCAGGATGTACCAGGCCAGTACGGTCTCGTACACCTCGTTCCAGAACGAGTGACGGAAGCGCCCCTGGATCCGCGAGTTGGTCAGGCTGGAGTGCACCAAGTGCGGCAACACATAGGCGACGATCATCAGCGCCGATGCGTGGAAGATTTCTGCGCCGAAAATCAGGTAGGCCAACGGCGCGGTCAAAAACACCAGGCGCGGCAAACCATAGAAAAAGTGCAGCATGGCGTTGGCATAACAGATGCGCTGGCCCCACTTCAGGCCTTTGCCCAGCAGCGGGTTGTCGGTGCGGAAAATCTGCGCCATGCCCCGTGCCCAGCGAATGCGCTGGTTGATGTGGCGCGACAGGCTTTCAGTGGCCAGGCCCGCGGCTTGTGGGATGGCCAGGTAAGCGGTGTTGTAGCCCAGGCGGTTGAGCTTGAGCGCGGTGTGGGCGTCTTCGGTCACGGTCTCAACGGCTACGCCGCCGATTTCCAGCAGCGGCTCACGGCGGATCACGGCACAGGAGCCACAGAAGAAGGTGGCGTTCCACAGGTCGTTGCCGTCCTGCACCAGGCCGTAGAACAGCTCACCTTCGTTGGGCACGGCGCGGAACGTGTCGAGGTTCTTTTCAAACGGGTCCGGCGAGAAGAAGAAGTGCGGCGTTTGCAGCATCGCCAGCTTCGGATCTTTCAGGAACCAGCCCAGGCTCACTTGCAGGAAGGAACGCGTCGGCACATGGTCGGCGTCGAACAGGGCGATGTATTCGCCGTCGGTGACCTTCAACGCTTCGTTGAGGTTACCGGCCTTGGCGTGGAAGTTATTGTCGCGCCGGATGTAGTTCACGCCGACCTTGCGGCAGAATTCGCGGAAGTCGTCGCGACGACCGTCGTCGAGCACGTGAACGCGCAGCTTGTCCTTGGGCCAGTCCATTGCCTGGGCGGCGAAAATGGTCAGCTTTACGATGCTCAGCGCTTCGTTATACGTCGGGATGAACACGTCGACCGTCGGCCACTCTTCCGGCTCGGTCTTGAGCCACACCGGCGTGCGGCGCAGCGGCCAGGCGGTTTGCACGTAGCCGAAGATCAGCACGATCAGGGCGTAGAACTCGGCCGCGACCAGGCCGTAGCCGAAGAACATGTCGACCCAGGTTTCAAAGCCGAGGGTGGAGGTGAGGCGCCAGAACATGTAGCGCAACGACGCCACCAGCGACAACACCACCAAGGCGAGGATCGCCAGGCGCCCCGGGATCTTGCGCAGTACCAGCACCGCCAGGAAGCACACGGCGGCAAACAGGCATTGGCTGTAGAGGTCGAGCGGCGCGCTGATAATGCCCAGCAGCAGCATGGCGCCGAGCACGCAACTGGCAACAACCAGTACCGTACGCAGCGCCGAAGGCCACCGATTGAAGCGCGCGATGGCGCCATTTAGGCGCTGTTCAGCGCGCCCTTCGACGAAGGGCGTGGAGGACGTAGTGTCGGTCATGGGAGGTCCGAGTCGATTCGTTCGAGCAATGCGCGGCACAGGGCATGGATGTCCTGGCTGCCGATACTGTTGACGGTGGGGTCAAGGGGATCACGCCCGTAGGCCTGGGCTTCGCTGAACGCGGGGTCGCGGTGGACCGTCCCCAACAGGGCAGCACCCAGGCGGGTCTTGAACACCTCGGCCATGTCCAGGCTGAAGCGGTGGGCACCGTCCAGTTGGTTGATCACATAGAAGCGTCGTGGCGTTTTTTTGCGATTGAGAGAGGGCTTGAGCACGCTGTCCATCTGATCGAGCGTGCTGAACGACGCCACGTCCGGCTGCACCACTACCAGCACTGCGTCGGCGACCGACATGGCTTGGCTGAAGTACACGGTATTGCCGGCCGGGACGTCGATGATCACGGTGTCCTGGCCGTTCAATTTGAGGCCGGCCAAGCGTTTACTCAGCCACTCGTCATCCTGGCCCAGCCAGCGATTCAGGCTCTGTTGCTGCTCGTGGTCGGTAGCACCGAATGCCACCAGGCGGCACCCGGCAAAACCGCGCTCGGGCAGCGCTTCCCAGCTTTCATTGAGCAAGCTGGTCGCGCCCACGCCGGGCATGTCGAGACCGAGGCACAAGTGGTGGCGCAGGGCGTTTTGCGGGTCCAGGTCCAGGGCCAGTGCCGGGCGCCCCTGACGCTGCAAACCACTGGCAATCGCGGCAGTCAGGGTGCTGCGGCCAACGCCGCCTTTTACCGAGACAACCACCACGACGTTAGGGCTGGAATGCTCCGAGTACACCTCACCGTTTCGCCCCTCCACCACTTCGGGCGGCTGCAGGTGGTCGGCTTCGCCTTGGCTCAGCTCTTCCAACAGACGCAGCAAAGGCGCTGACGGCGCTTCAATCACAGGCAGGGCTCGAACGACCGCAGGGGTTTCCAGGACCTCTACATCGTCCTCGATGAACTCGTGGACGAAGTCGATCTCGCGGTAGCCACTCGGGTTGGCACCCAGCTTGTTGAATAGTTTTGAAATGTCATCTGCTCGACTCACTCACTGCCCCTCCCCACCTGGTTTGCGCTTTAAAGGCGATAAAAAGGTCAGCAATAGGCTGACCTTGTATTTTTTTAGTTATGTGGTGTCGGGCTCATTCTGTGATATCACAATGATGGTGTCAGTATTTTGATGCTTTTCGCTCAATCTTATCCGACGAACGGCGTGGCGCCATTTTTATGACGGATTCTTTAGAGAGAATGCATTCGCTGTAAGAACATGAACTTGCACTGATTTATCGTATTTTTTGTTGGCTGAGTGGTCAGAAACGGCACTAATCTGACATACCCATAAACAAATATTCGATTGCCCTACACTGTCTCAAAAATTTGCCTACACACAACCGCGATTAAACGGACGGTTTATATCGCGCGACAGAATACGGAAACCTCGCCTGTATTCAAGGGCGAAACTGCCGAGCGGTCGATCCGCAACCGCCCGCAAAGCCACGGCCCGTATATCGCTGCGCAGGCAGCCAAGACGACGAAGCAAAACCCACGCCGAATGACACAGGGCAGACACCTCCAGAGCGCTAAACCTGCTGAGCCTGGAAGATACGCCCCATTAACTAGACCAAATTGATCGCAGTCAGGCTGTAGGCTTTTGCTGCTGATGCTCACGCCCGGCAAAAAAAGGTATTGGACTACGAAAAAGGTGCGGGCACGTGCGCGCAAGGGAGTTGAAACTTGTGACGGCCGGGCACCCGAGTGCCCGGTTTTGAAGCAAACCTGCCTTGTCAGCGAACACGGCGCTCGGTGAACTGGTAGTCGTCCTGGCAATCGCTGGTGGGGTCCGATGCCACACTCACATAATGAACGGTGTCTGCGTCCAGCAGCTTATAGGTGTACACATCCGGCGAACGCACGCCATCTGTGCGCAGCTCATTCTTACCATTGGCCGCCGCCCACGAACCTTGCTCGGTCTGGATCACCTGCGTCTGCTGCGCATCGCGGTAGAAGGTAATAACGAAACGACCGTCAGGCTTGAGGGTATTGGTCCACGACAGGAACTGGCATTTACCGGTCTCGGTGCGCAAGCCTTTCCAAGTGCCAACCAGCGCGGGGTCGTTGGCCGACTGATGGGTGGAGCACGCGCCGAGAGCGGCGGTGAGGAGGACGAGGGACAGGGAGAGAGTCCGTTTCATATGGGGCTTCCTTTGGTTTGGACAAGATTGCCGAGATAGACCCTTCGGCATTAAGAGAAGAATCCTACCCTTGCTGGTCGAAAAAAGGGGCGACTGTGAGAAAAGCTTGGGTTTTGCAAAAATAGTCAGAATTCAGGGGTTTACAGAACCTTTCCAATCGCTATAATCGTCGCCCTAACACGCCGGTATAGCTCAGTTGGTAGAGCAACTGACTTGTAATCAGTAGGTCCCGGGTTCGACTCCTGGTGCCGGCACCACATTAGGCTCCATTGCATTCTACTGAATGCTCTGGAAGCCCCGAAAACCCGCCCATTGGCGGGTTTTTTCGTTCCAGGACCCTCTGTCGGGATCCAACAAAATCCCCCTTCCCCGAGGGTATGTTAGGGGTACTGCGATTTTCCGGTCAGGAGCGCGTACCCCCATGCCACGTCTAGCGATCCCTCTCAGCGACCTGCAATGCCGCACGGCCAAAACCCGCGAGCGCGCCTACAAACTGTTCGACGGTGGCGGCATGTACCTTTTCGTCAAACCCAATGGCGTGAAGACCTGGCGCTTGAAGTACACCAAGCCCAGCGGCAAGGAAGGTACGCTCATCATCGGCAATTACCCCATAGTTACCCTTTCCGTCGCACGACGTAAGCGAGACGAAGCCAAGGCATTACTGCTCGACAACCTCGACCCAATGGAAGAAAAGAAGAAGGCCAAGATCGTAGCCCAGCGGGCGGCACTGCTTTTCGAAACCGTTGCCCTAGAGTGGCACGCTGATATGTCCCGCCGCTGGACCGAAGGCCACGCAAAAACCGTAATGAGCCGACTGCGCACCCACGTCTTCCCGCTGATCGGCCAACGGCCCATCGCCGAGCTCGATACCCACGACCTTCTAGAGATCACCCAGCGCATCAAGGAACGCGGCACCATGGATGTGGCGTTAAGGGTACAGAACTACTTATCCACCATCATGCGCGGGGCCAAAAGAGCCCGGCAGATCACCATGAATCCTGCACTGGATCTGGCAGGCTCGATTCACGCGCCGCGCACAATCCATCGCCCGGCCCTCTCCCTCAACCGCCTACCCGAACTGCTACACCGTATCGACAACTACAACGGCCGCGAGCTGACGCGCCTTGCCGTGCTGCTGACTCTGCATGTGTTCGTCCGCTCCAGCGAGTTGCGCTTCGCTCGATGGAGTGAGTTCGACTTCCAACGCGCCATGTGGGAAATCCCCGATACGCGCGCACCGATTGAAGGGGTACGCAACTCCACACGCGGGACCAAGATGAACGGCGACATTCAAATGGTTCCGCTATCGCCGCAGGTCATCGAAATACTGGAGCGCCTGCGCAGCCTCAGTCGCTTTTCAGAGTTGGTGCTACCGGGCGACCACAAGTACTGGAAGCCCATGTCCGAGAACACGGTGAACACCATGCTCCGCAACGTCGGCTATGACACCAGCAAGGATGTGTGCGGCCACGGCTTCAGGACCATGGCCTGTAGCGCCCTGCTTGAGTCCGGGTTATGGACCGACGCAGCCATCGAAAGACAAATGAGCCACAAGGAACGCAACCGTGTGCGCGCCGCGTATATCCACAAGGCTGAATTCCTCGAACAGCGCAGGCTGATCATGGCATGGTGGAGCAACTACATCGACGCCAACCGCCATGGGCATGTGACACCCCACGAATTCGCTCACCCAGTCGGCGACAACATCACGGCCCTACAAAATAGCCGTGGCGCATCCAAACGTGGGTAAGCCTGTGAGATCACCGTTGTCCGCCCTTCCACGCGGGTCCATCCAAGCGGGGCTGCAAAGCCGCCCTGCTTGGATGGACCTCATTTAAAAAATCTAAAGCCCACGCAAATTGTCTGTGGAAAACCATAGATTTCCACCGGTGGATAATTTCATCCACAGCCGCAGAATTCCCGAAAATTCGAGCCTTGACCCAAATTATCCACAGGCGTAGAAAAGATCGGGCAAAGCGCTGTCGTTGACAGCAACCCAGGTAGCCAGAACCTTTGAGGCTACGCCACACCGTGGTGGTTCTCCCAAAGTGCGATTAGCGTCCGGTGGCTCGCACGGTCACAGCGATGTGATGGATGCCTACTTTTACCAGTGTGCCCACTGCGGCAACTCATCCTTTTTCATAGCTGCCCTGCAGCAACCTATCCGCTTGGCCATTTCACTGCGCCAACCTGCGCCCGTCTCTTTCTTCCGGAAAGAGACGGGCGCTCCTACCGCTGCTGCAGCCCAACTCGTACAAGGCTTTGCGGCATTCCCCCTCGTGACAATCGGCGTGACAAACACCGAAGTCACCAGCAACAGCGATGCAGATGATGGTGCCGCAGCCCACGGAATGGACTGCACCTGACTGACAGTCAGGCATGCCCCGGTCATCGCTTCACTGCCGTCACCCGACTCAGGATCTCACGTCACCGGTCTCGTCAGCTGGTGCAGCCTCCACCCGCCCACTTCTTTGGAAGTGCTCAGGAGGCCAGATCATGAGATGCCCAAGCTCCCGGTTGTAAAGAGCCGCCAGTCCCGCGTTAGTGGACAACCCTCACAGGTCGCAGGGGCCTTGATCCCTGATAACACTCAACATCCGTGGCGGGATGTCGTGGGGAAGGTTTTAAGGGTTTGGCTTCGAGAGGAGTTTGATCATGGCATTGGTCGGTAGACGGGACGGGCGCAATTTCGGCTATGGCCGGCAGCTGAGCTATGCCGGGCCGCAAGCGCTGAAAGATCTGTTTGGCGGCGGACATTACGGCACGGTCAAAGCGCACAGTGATCGGTGGCAGGCGTTTGTTCGGTGGTGTCGGTCAGAGGATGGGCCAGGGTTTAACGATGCGCGGCAGATTGATCGGCAGACTTTGCTGGATTACTCCGGGCATTTGCGGCAACAAGTTGAACATGGTGAGATTGCAATCGCGACTGCGCAAAATCGGTTATCCAGCATCAACCGCACCTTGGCGGCACTTCGCGGTGATCAGTATGTGAAAGTGCCGAGTCCGAGCAAAGCGCTGGGCATTCAGCGCACGGCTGTTCGCACCTCCGCGCCGCAAGGCCAGGATCGTGAGCAGCTTGAAGGCATCATCAATGCCCTCGGCGAGCACCATCTGCCACGTGCCACCGCTATTGTGCAGCTGGCAAGAGCGACCGGCATGCGCTTGCGTGAAGCTATCCTGGCGGACCTCGTGCGATTGAAACGAGAAGCGGAACAACTCGGCAAGATCAACATCCAGGATGGCACCAAAGGCGGTCGCTCGGGAGCGTTCGCACCTCGCTGGATAGTTGCAGATGAATATGTTCGGGAGGCATTGAACTACGCCGAGCATGTATCGCCCGAAGGTAGTCGTAACCTGCTGGCACCTAATGAAAGCTACCGAGACCTCCAACTGGCAGTCCTCCGTCCCGCACGGGACATCCTGCATACCCATAACCTCAAAGGCTTTCACGAATTGCGGGCGGCCTATGCGTGTGAACGCTATGAGCAAATCACTCAGCATTCTGCGCCCGTTAATTGCGGTCATTGCTTTCAGCTAGACCCACGTTTGGATCGTGAGGCTCGGGTGCAAATCAGCTATGAACTGGGTCATCGACGTATTGATATAGCGTCGGCATACATCGGAGGCCGAGTATGAACAAAGTATTTGATATGGAGTTGTTTCTGGCGGGAGCTCTGAGTGGGTCGCATGCCACCTGCTTGCGCCACATTCGGCAGGCCACGGCCATTCAGACTGCAATTGCCGACCGCTGGCATCGAGACAATCCCTGGACGTGGCAGCAAAAGCATCTCGTGTGGTTTTTAAATCACTGCCTGAATAGGCA
Organism: Pseudomonas sp. QC2; assembly: GCF_002859085.1. Classification (NCBI taxonomy): domain Bacteria; kingdom Pseudomonadati; phylum Pseudomonadota; class Gammaproteobacteria; order Pseudomonadales; family Pseudomonadaceae; genus Pseudomonas; species Pseudomonas sp. QC2. The sequence goes on along the minus strand of NZ_PKKS01000002.1, from coordinate 139,945 downwards.
TGCGGAATCGACACGCTATTACTTTGTGCTGACGATGCGGTTACTTACGAAACGGTTAGGGAAGTCTTGGCAATTCGGCCACTAGGCATCGGACTGCAGGAAGAGGCATTTCATTCTATCCAGAGCGTTTTTACGCGCCTTCACCACTTGGTGCGAGGGCGTTGCCGTGTGTGAAACACACCGAGGATTTGGAGGCGATCACCACGTACTCGATAGGGAATGAGATAGGACCAGTTCGGCACTGCCCATTCGCGCGTATTTTTGACTCGACCTTCACGGCCCATGGCTGGAAATTGGGCCAGCTTGTCCACGCTGGCAAAGATCGCATCGGAGAAGTCGTCAGCAGCCTTGGGGTTTTCAAGGGCTATGTAACTAGCTTCGTCTTCCAGGTTTTTGAGGGCTTTTTCCAGCCACTCAACGCGCATTCCTGCTCCAGCGCCGGGCTCGCATAGCTGCTACCTGCTCATCGGTGGCGAATTTACCTTGATCGGCTTCCTCTACCGCAAGTTCGATCTGTGCAGTCAGTGTCCTCTCGTGCTCGATGTAGTCGCGAAGAACGTCCATCGCCAAGTAGCTCACACTTTGGCCATTCGTCTTGGCCAGATCGGCGAGAGAGTTCGAAAGGTCTTCCGGCAGGTTCAGGGATATCCCGGTCATGGCAGCCTCGCTAGTGAACGTTTGTTGGGAATTTTACACCGTCAAGCGCCCACATAAATTAGCAGGTCGTCGCGAGGAACTTCACGATGTTTTTCGTTTTCAGGCTGATCTGCTTTGCTGCGTTTGCCTGAGAATTGCGGCATAAACAGGCATTGGCGTCACGAAAGCGAGGAAAGCCAAGGAAAAAATTGCCACCTATCCGATCTCATCGGGCTTCCTATTTTTCAACATCAAATGATGTTATAAAAGCGGAAATAATCTGATGGAGGCATCCCTGTGACGCCGAAGCAAATTTTTAATCTGCAAACCTCCTCCAATCAAGAGTTGCTCGAAGCCATTGGGGTGTCAGAGGCCGAGCTCAACTCTGTCGTTCTGCAGTGTTATCGAGCTTTTGCTTCGGTGAGTCCACTTCATCCAAAAGGCTACTCTGGGACGAGCGGCTGGGCTGATGGCACTCAGGCAATCAGAGCAATTCTTCTCCCGAAAAGCTGGAAGCCGACTAACCCCAAGGGCCAGCCAAGAGTTGTTTCTCCTGGCGGACGTTACGCAATCACGGTTAGTAGTGGTGATGTGAATACTGGGAACCCTAACCAGACACCACAGACGAAGAATGCTAAAGGTGCGCAAACCTCAAAAAGTGTAGCGTTCAATTCAAGGCAGGGAGATCTGTTTCGCTCTGAGGCGTCTTCGACAGTGGAGCTCCCGTCTCGTGATGATGAGCAGATGCTATGGATTCTTCTGTATTACGTAGACCTTGCTGGTGAAGAGATTCGGTATGAGCTTTCCTGCCCTATTGCAATCGGGGATAACGGAAAGGTTGACGGTTGGTCTGCTCGGATTATCATGCCGGCGATCCGTCTGGGGACACCTGATCCTTTTGGTGCGCCAGATCCTGAACAGAACCTCGATATTCCGGTTATTCCAAAATTATGAGAGATATAAGCGATTTCAACCCTAGCCGCTTGGTACTTGCACGCCAGCGGCGAGGATGGACAAAAAAATCGCTTGCTGATTTGGTGGAGCTAAGCACAAAGAGTATTTCAAACTTTGAAAATGGAGATTCTCCACCGACAGAGCAGAGTATTCTTGCTTTAGCTTCGAAGCTCGACTTCCCGGTCGAGTTTTTTTTCGGGCCTGACATTCAAGCTCCATCAGAGGAGAATGCCAGCTTTAGATCTTTCTCTCGCATGACGGCTGCGCAGAAGAATGCTGCCTTGGCGGCAGGTGGGATCGCCTACCTTTTAAGTGATTGGATCGATCAACGATTTGATTTACCTAAAGTGTCGGTGCCGGATCTGTCTGGCATGGATCCTGAAATGGCAGCTGAGTCTGTTCGCGCTGCATGGGGGTTGGGACATTCGCCCATAAAAAATATGGTTCATCTCTTGGAGTCCAGGGGAGTCCGAGTTTTTTGTCTTGCGGAAGAAACTAGCCAAGTAAACGCTTTTTCTTGTTGGCGCAGGGGTTCTACTCCTTTTGTTTTTTTAAATACCATGAAATCAGCAGAGGCCAGCCGCTTTGATGCTGCGCATGAGCTTGGCCATCTGGTTCTTCATCAGCATGGGGAAAACAAAGGAAAAGAAGTTGAGCATGAGGCTAATGCGTTTGCCTCCGCATTGCTAATGCCTAAAGATAGTGCTCTGGCGTATGGTTGGCAGTGTAGAACAACTGCTGATGTAATTCGCTTAAAGAAATTTTGGAACGTTTCAGCAATGGCTCTGGCTTTCAGGTTGCACCGAGTTGGAATATTGACTGAGTGGCTTTATCGGAGCATTTGTATAGAGCTTTCCAGTATGGGAGCAAGAACTAAAGAGATTAATCCTGGGCCTCATGAAACTTCACAAGTATTACAAAAAGTTCTAAGTTATGCGCGCGACAAAGGATTATCAGTTAAATCTATTGCGCACGAACTAAATGTCACGGCTAATGATTTGAACCAAATTCTCTTTGGATTGGCGCCAGTGGTTATAGAGGGGAACCTCAATACAACGGAGCATAGTGTCGTTGGAAAAAAACCAGTGCTCCGTCTAGTCACGTGATACTTTCGTGCCATAATCCTTATAGTGTTAAGCGTATGTACTGCTTTTGAGCATGGCCATACATGCCATATAGCCCAGTTGACTGTAATACCTGGTGTAGTGGCAAATCAGTTTCTGATATTTACCATTACTGCCCCAAGACCAAAACAGCTCCGCTGCCGCAGCATGTCGAGGTTCGACCTCGATCTTGAGAGGAGCCCGTCAAGCGGCGGTTAGGACGTGCTGAGGCGCAGGCACTATTTGCCGATACTCATATCAGTACATCCCCATACATTGTAACGCTAGGGGATATACGCTGATAATTTATGCCCAAGGCTATGTCAATCGGATAGCAGATTCGGCCTAAATTTTAATTGGAGTCAGCTTTTTTCGCGTTCTCGAGGAGGAGATGGCGAGCGTGGGCTTCCCTGCGCAGCCTTCAAAGACTCTTGCTTCCAGGTGGGCCACTGCTCTACGACCCGGCGAGACTCATTGAGGTAATTGATAAAATCTTGCTTGTTGCTGCTCATATTAGTTTTCCTCTATGTACCTTGATAGCAGAGCTGCAGCTATGGTTTCACGTTCCATGTACGAACAAGGCAACATCTGGGTGCGCAATTTAGCATCAGTCTCTTTCCAGTCAATCGTTTGGCCATGCTCAGTTTTGCGGGCGACTGGATACCCGCTACCGAGATTTGTGGAGAATAGGTTAAAAAAGCTTCTAGGTCCAACGCCAATAAATGGTTCGAAAACGACATTTTTACTGCGTTTGTCTAGCGAAATTGAGTCTGAATGAAACTCTAAGGCTTTGCTTTTTGGGTAAGGCTCGACATATACAACTCGTTTAATTCCAGCCGCAACTATATGTTTAGCGCAGTTGTGGCAGGGAAATGTTGTGCAGTACAAATCGCTTTCTGCAGTGCTGACACCAGATCTCGCACTGGAAAGTAGCGCCTCCATTTCAGCATGAACAACACGCCCATATTCAGTAATGTCTTTAATTTTACTGTTTTTGATAAGCGGTGCCAGCTCCTCTCGATATTTTTCAGGCACTGCTTCTATTATGCCTTCAATTATTAACCGCTTTTGGATCGCGTTCGAATCTTCTCCTTTCATGTAGTCTCGGCCATCGGCGACATCAGTGATTTCTTGAGTCGTTTCATCTTTGTCTGGCCAATACAGCCCGCCATGGGCTTTGGGGACGTCATTTGCCCCCGTCGAGATTATGCAGCGGTTTTTTGTAAGTACGGCACCAACTTGCCGGGAAAGATCTGCGGACCTTAAAGAAGCTGAGAAGGCCATAAACATAGCATACTCATCAAATGTTGGTGTTATATATGGCTTTCCAAAAAGCAGATCTAGAATTCTCCATATTTGTTTTTTTAGAGAGTCAGAATTGCCATTATAATCAATGAAAAAATCTGAAAGATGGTAGGTATCGCGAGTGTGTTGACCGTACTCTTCTCTTTCGTCTGCGTCTCTTTCTATTAGTCTAGAGGCTTGCTCTTTTGTCATTGATTTGTCTTTTGTTAAAAACTCATACCTTCGTGTGTGATCCGCATGTACGCCAATGAGAAAAAAGCCATCTGAATATATTTTTCTGAGCTTTTGGACTTCGGCTGGGCTTTTTAATGAATTTATAATAAAAGCGTTGCGCCGAAGTGGTTCTTGTTTCCCCCTGGACTTATTTATTTGTGCCGCTGCCCCTAAAGCCAATATCGAATTATCTCGACTTTCTTTGCGCAGCCTATTACCTTCTTCCATGTAAGAGCTTATTCGGTCGAACTCATGTGTACTTTGCGAAGGGTTCCCGATGTTTGCAATTATATCAGCAGATATTTTTATATTTCTAGTTTCGTATTTGAATATTTTCAGCCGATCAGTTATTAATTTTGATACTTCGGGAAGATCTGTTCCGATTGTCCCAACGAGCCCTATGATAAGTTCGGAATCAGAATATGTATCGTCTATAAAGTATGTATTTTCTGAGGTATCCTCTACAGATAGCTCCGCAACTATTTCTTCAGCACTTCCCGACACTTCTCTGGCATCAGCTTCATTATGAGCTTCAGTATTCAAGAGCGGCTCTACCGATGCTCTAAGTTTTTGAGCAAAATGAGCTTTACCTTGAAACAGAATCCCACCAGTTGATGGGTACCAATTTAATATTCCTTTGCTTTTTGTTTTAAATTGGTGTTGGTTATTATTTATTTCTCGCCACTCGCCGGCTGAGGCGATTGGTTCAAGTTTTTTCTTGAGCTCCTCTAAACTTCCATCGAATCGCATGCTCATTCCCTTCAACCGATTTTTTTGTAATTAAACATGTGAAACTGGCGCAGCGTTTGGCGCAATTCCATCAAGATAGCCCCGAAATCTTTCGTTGGCTAGGTATCGGGCTACGGGTGTGAGTGATTGAGCAAACTGTCTCTATCTTTGTCGGTTGAAGACCTAGGATTTCTGGCTTGCCTATTTTAAATTGACAGCAATAACTGACTGTTTACTCGATGACCCATCGCAGCTGAAATCTCATAGGAGCTCTCGCTCTCTAGTCAAAGGATAACCGGCCGCGCAGCTTCGCCGAGGGCTTAGACGGAAAACGTAAGGTGAGCACCAAGCTTTTAAGGATAGAAATAGAGGTAAATGAGAGCTGAATATGAGTGCAACATATTAATATTAATATTATTATTATTATTTTTAGTACGGCTCGACTCCTGGTGTCACCATACAAATAAATGATTGCAGCGATGCAGGCCTTTTTTGTTGCTTCCTCGGGCTAGCACCGGGCTAGCAGTAAACAGCCCCCCTCTTTTCCCCAAAAATCACACCACCTCAATGAGCAGGCTCGCACCACCAATACGGCCCTATTTTGGCTATTCAGAGAAAAGGGTGAACAGGAATGGGTAAATGCGGAGACTTGGCGGCTGAGTAACGACCGCCAAGTCTTAAAATGTGTCTGACTGGTGAGTAACACTACTCCGCTTGGATACGTTCCCATTCCCGCGCATATTGCTCAGTTTCATTGACGCAGTCTTCGCACAGAACTGCCTCGTAGTAAGCCTCGCTCTCCAAAGCTGCAACCAAAGCTGCGCCTTCTAATACGGCCTGGCAGTCATTGTGGTGGTCGCCCGGATTGGTCACCCCATCGCAGGCTCTAGTCAGCAAAGGAGCAAGCACATTCTTTTGAAGGGGACTCAGATTGTCGTAACCGTTATCAACGGCCCGTTGAGCAATCCCCCTAACCTTATCCTCTTCATTGTCCAGGCTCCCATTTTTGTGGAGTGCCTCTAAGACCTTCTGTTCATCGCTCATTCATTCCTCCTTGTAGGTTGTGCCATTGCGTCAGCAGTAACGGCGACACGATATCACCGCGTTGAAGCGGTGCGGACCCGACGTTACCAGACGCGCCGCAAACACTCCCACCACAAACATCACTGCAGGGCCGCGTATCTACCTATCCAACTTGTCGTGCCTCCCGCCAAACCTTCATGCCACTATCGCCAATGTCAGCCATCGCAGAAGGATTGAAAGCATGGAACGGTACGGAAACAGAGGTGGTGATTCAGGCGTCGCAGGGTACGAGATTGGACCAGGATCAATAGTCGTCGCATTCAGCGATGGATGGAAATATCTCTACGATGGCACGCAACCTGGCGCAGCCGTGGTTTCCGAGCTGCAGCGGCTCGCCCGATCTGGCCACGGGCTCAATAGCTACCTAACCAGGGTGGTAAAAGGAAGGTTTGCCAGGAAGTTCAGGTAGCGTTTACGGGGGGTAGTGAAACGCTACCCCCTCCACCAAAGGTAGGCGGAGACTTCCTCAATTTGAGGGGGTATAAATCTCCTCCACGAACAAAAAATGGGTATTCCCCTTTCTTAGAACTTAGCGAGCCACACAGCCAAAAAACGGTGTGGAAAAGTAGGGATTCAGGGATCATGAGGCCCATGGCCATCATTTTTGGCAGCCTATAAGGACATTACACGTGGAACCTTCAACAACCATCCAAAAAATGATGGCCAACAACCGCATCGTGGTTCCCGCATACCAGCGTGCCTATTCCTGGGAGACACCCACCGATACTAGTAGCCGCAGCACCCAGACTGACGTCTTCCTTTCGGACTTGGAAGAGTACCGAGCCAGCAATACCCGAAGCCCGTACTACTTCGGGCATTTTCTGTTTGAGGAAGCCGGACAAGTCTTTCGGGTGATCGACGGCCAGCAGCGTCTGACTACCCTGACCTTGTTTCTAGCAGCGCTGTTCACCCGACTCAAATCCCTTCGCGAATTGACCGACCCCGAGCATATTTGTTTCGAAGACATGATAAGGCGGCGCAGCGAAATCCGCTTCAACACAGTCGACTATGACAATCAATTGTTCGTCGACTACGTAATTGACCAATCCAAAACCGATCACCATGGCCTTGAAACCGCATCCGCCCAGCGAATCGTTCGGGCATTCGACTACTTCAAGGTGCAACTTCGAGATAAATCGGAAGATTATTTGACCGAAATGTTAGCAATCGTCTGCCAGGCGGTTTGCACCACACACCCGGTGCGAGATGAATCAGAAGCGATTCAGATGTTCATCTTTCAGAACAACCGCGGTAAACGCCCCTCAAACCTTGAAGTCGTCAAGGCGCAGTTTATGTATACCGTGCACTTGCATGGTCATGACGACGATCATAAGGCGCAGTTAATCGCCGAAATCAAAGGGCGGTTCGAGAACATCTACAAATCCATCTCCTCCATTGAATACCGAATCAACGAGGATGATGTATTGCTATACACCCTTCGTGTTGACTTCAATTCTCTATGGGAAAGCAATACTCTAGAAAAAATAGGGAAAATGCTCGCTGGCAAGGAACCCATCGAGTTCATTCAGTCTTTCACCCGATCGTTGTCTGCTAGTTTCCTCCACCTGTCCGATTTTTTTGGCAAGCACGAGAAGGAACATTTCCAGATCCATTCGTTGGTGACGCTCAGTGGGATTGCGATCACTCTGCCGTTTATCATCAAGGCCTATCGCTACGCTTTGCCGATCACTGACATTGGTGCACTGTGCAGCGCTTTTGAAGGTTTGATCGTGCGCCATCGACTGATTGGTACGCGTGCCGACATTACCGCTCGAATCAACGGAGTTTATGAAGCCTTCACCACTAAAGACAGTAGTATCACCCCGATACTTGAGCACATCGATTGGTTGAAAAACACGGATCAATCCTGGTGGGCCTATTGGAATACCGAGAAATTGGAAGAGGCGCTGCAGGGGGAAATCAACCATGCAACAGCCAAGCACCTGCTCTGGAAATATGAGATTCACCTAGAGTGTCGCGGCCAGCGGGGCTACATGCCAAAGCGTTTTGACACAATCCAGAGCCCAGAACTCGAGCACATTGCACCTAGGAGTGAACCCACAGGCATGCCCCACGGATACGATGAATACGATGAAACGTTCACCTCTGAATATCTGAACTGCCTCGGCAATTACCTACTGCTTTCCAAATCCCATAACTGTGCCGTGGGCAATATCGTATTTTCCAGAAAGCTGGCTACCTACACACACAACGCACAGCAGCGAGAAATAGCCACGTTCGTCACCAACATGCAGATTTGGGGGAAGGACGCGATTCAGTTAAGACACGACAAGATAATTGAAGCGTTGATGACTGAGCTATGAGGCGGTGCTCACCCTAGGATGCGCTAGCAGGCCCTAGGTCAGGCTGAATGTGAATACTTGGTACTCGCCAGTGAAGCCCCAGTTCGATTCCACTAAGCGCCATAACTAGCTGATTTATTTATAGTTACTAGTTGGGGTACGCCGAATTTTCCAGCGAACTCCAGACGCCCAAAAAACCTAGCCCCGCAGAAACATACCGTTCGTCTGGTGCCGCACCATATCTCGAAGCCCCGCAATGCGGGGCTTTGTGGTTTCTGGGGTTTGGAAAACACGAAAACCTTTGGGCGTCGTTTTGGCCAAAATGCCCAAAAAGTGTCCACACTTCATTTTTGCTCAACCGACGCCCTCACCTGGTTGATAGCTTCTCCGTCCTTGTCGCCTTCTGCCTATTTCCCGAAAGAGCTCAATTTCTTAAAGTGCCAAATGGCAGGTGAACCCCCTTCCCAGCCTGCGCACAACCTCACCAAAACAAGATAACGCCCGGCCCAATCAAGCCGGGACGTGTAGATCAATGCCCGGCACTCTGCCCGCCGTCGACATGAAGAATCTCCCCCGTCACGACCCCCGCATTCTCCAGATAAATAATCGCCTGGGCGATGTCACTCACCTCCCCTATGTGCCCAACCGGGTGCAATTGCCCCAGCGCAGCATGGCTTCCCTCGCCATGCATCGGCGTCTTGATGATCCCCGGGCTTACCGCATTCACTCGGATACCGCGCTTGGCGTATTCAATCGCCAATGATTTGGGCGCTGAGTTCAGGCCGCCTTTGGTGATGTTGACGATGTGGCCAGCGTTGTTCTTTTCCATCTCGGCAATGGCAAGTTGAGTGATATAGAAGAAGCCGTAGGCGTGCGTCGGGAGGGGATAAAGGTGGGGCCGGGTACATCATCAGTGCCGTGGTGTAACAAACATGTCTCGCACTGGCGGGCATAAAAAACCCCCGAACCAGTCGGGGGTTTTTAGCGCCTGGCATCAGGCGCGACGCCAGATCAATTAGAAAACGTTGATCGGGTAGTCGGCGAACAGACGGATTTCGTTACCGCCTACGTTGTACTGGTCAGCGTTATTGGAAACGCGCAGCCACGAGGCACGAGCACGCAGGCTCAGGTCTTTGGCCGGACCGCTCTGGACCACGTACTTGAACTGGTTCCAGATTTCACGCTCGGAGCCATCGCCGCGGTTGGTGCCGTCGTCGATGTTGGTACCGCGCACGTAGGCGACGTTGTAGGTCAGGCCCGGTACGCCGAAGGTGGCGAAATCGATGCCGTAGCCGACTTGCCACGAACGCTCGTCCTTACCGTTGAAGTCAGACCAGTAGGAGTTGGCCAGCAGGATGGTGTTACCACCGTCGCCGATGCCGCCAGCGTTGCGGTAGCCGCCATACAGGTAGCCGGTGTCGCCGGTGCTGCGCTGGTGAGCGACGGTGAAGCTGTGCGGACCAACGGCCCACGTGGCGCCCAGGCTCCAGATTTTGTTGTCGCGGGCGTCAGCATCTTTCTGGTTTTCCAGGGCGAAGCTGCGGTCCAGCTTGGTTTTGTAGCCGTTGAAGTCAAACGTCAGCGACTGCTTCTCTGGCAGGGCCAGGACGTAGTTGACGTTGACGTATTGCTTCTTCAGCACGTCCTGCATGTCAGAGGCATACAGCGCAGCCGACAGGCTCTCGGTGAATTTGTAGCTACCACCGATGTAGTCGATGCTTTTCAGGCGGCCGCTGTCGGTGCCTTCCGCGCTCTTGCGCGCTTCTTTGGTGAAGTGACCCGCGTCCAGTTGCAGACCGGCGATCTCTTTGGAAACGATGGACGTACCGGTGTAGGTTTCCGACAACAGACGGGAGTTGTCGTACTGCAGCACAGGTACGGCCGGGAACTGGTCACCGTACTTGAGCACGGTGTTGGAAACGCGGAACTTCACGGCAGCGCCGCCCTTGGCCAGGTCGTGTGGTGCCGAGCCAGGGTTGTCGGTGGTGCCATTGCCCGGTTTGAAGAAGTCGATACCGCCCGCGCCGGCGCGACCTTTACCACCGTCCAGACGGATAGCGTATTGGCCGATCACGTCCACACCCACACCGACGGTGCCTTGGGTGAAACCAGACTCGAGCTTGCCGATGAAGCCTTGGCCCCATTCGGCTTTGTCTTGCTTGCCGTTTTTGTAGTCACGGCTGATGTAGGCGTTACGTGCGGCGATGTTCAGGTGGCTGTCTTCGATAAAACCCTTGGACTGGTCCTGGTCGTTTGCCATTGCTGTCGATGCGCTCAAAATCCCCAGAGCGATCAGACTCATCCGTTGCTTCAACATTTTCTTGTATTCCTTATTCCTGGTTGAGTACGCGCTGTGACACCAGGCTCCGTGTCGCTTTTCTGGTGTCGACTGATTCCGGAAAAAAGAAGGCCCGCGGACGACTGAACATGCCGCGGGCCTTTTTTATTGGATGAGTCATGGCGGTTAGCCACAGGCGTTGGGCGCAATCCTAGTCGCGCCCGGAACTATGTGTCAATTTCGCGAATCGTCTGTATTTAGGCGAAATAATTCTAAGCGATGCGCTTTAGCAGTTCTGAAAGCGACAAAAAACCGCACCTGAAACGTCAAAAAACACATTTAGTAATACATTTCTAAGCCGGTACGTTTGGGAATGCATAACTTGCGCAAATGCAAAGCATTACCATTAGCGCGCAGTTTTCCTCCCTAACAATTCGGATACATTCCTTCATGCCAGCCCCTCGCCTGACGCCCCTTACCCTTGGGCTTTCTGTTCTGCTGTCTGCCGGTTTTGCCTGTGCGGCCACCACCTTGCCCGAAACCTCGATCAGCGCCGAAGCTGACGAAGACGACCCGCGCGTCAAGGAAACCAGCACCGCCACCCGCACCGCCACACCGGTGCGTTATGTGCCCCAGGCTATCGATTCAGTGAAGACCGAAAGCCTGCGTTCCTACGGCACCAATGACCTGGGCCAGGCGTTGAGCGGGATTCCCAACGTGAGCAGCGGCGCCGACACGCGTTTTGACAGTTTGCGCATCCGCGGTTTCGACGCGAGCAATGACTTCTATCTGGATGGCATCCGCGACGACAGCCAGTACGTTCGCGACCTGCATAACATCGAGCGCATCGAAGTGCTCAAAGGCCCAGCCGCGGTACTCTACGGGCGAGGCGGTCAGGGAGGGATCGTCAACCGCGTGAGCAAACTGCCCACCGCCGGGCACACGTCGAGCATCGAGGCCCAAGGCGGCAGCAACGATCTGCGCAGTGTGTATGCCGACCTCAGCACCGACCCCACCGACAACATCAGCCTGCGCCTGAACATGGGCAACCAGGACAACAACAGCTTTCGTGATGGCGTCAGCGGCAATCGCCAACTGTTTGCGCCGTCCATGAGCTGGCAGCTCACGCCGGACCTGAACTGGCTGGTGCAGTACGAATACAGCCGCTACAACCGCACGCCGGACCGTGGCATTCCCGGGGTCAACGGCCGGCCGGCAGATGTGAGCCGCAGCACGACCTACGGCGACAGCCGCGATTACATCGACGACAAGACCCAGTCGCTGCGCTCCAAGTTGGCCTATGAGCTCAACGACAACTGGCAACTGCGCCAGACCTTAGGCGTGTTCAAGCTCGACAGTGATTTCGACAACACCTACCTCACCGGCTACACCCCGGCGACCAACAGCGTCACGCGCCAGCGCTGGCAGCAGGACCTGACCACCCTCAACATCTTCAATAACGTCGAGCTCGAAGGTGGCTTCAGCACCTTCGGCCTGGAACACCGCCTGCTCACCGGCCTTGAACTGGGCAGCCAGCGCCGTGATCCGAAGCTGTACACCGCCACTACCGTCGCACAAGGCGGCCGCGCCGTACCGCCCCTGGACCTCAACCAGCCCAATCGTAACCTCAGCCATACCGGGCGGATGAGTGTGTCGAGTGACAACCACACCGAAGTCGAAAGCCGCGCCCTTTATGTACAGGACCAACTGCGCCTGAATGACCAGTGGCAGATACTCGCAGGCCTGCGCTACGACCGCTTCGAGGTCGACACCAAGAACAAGCTGCTCAACACCCAGCAGGACGTCAAAAGCCACAGCACCAGCCCGCGCTTCGGCCTGGTCTGGACGCCGCTGGAGCATCATTCGTTCTACGCCTCATGGAGCAAGACCTTCTCGCCTGCGGGTGGCGGCCTGATCGGCATCACGCCAAACGCCGCCGGCAGCGTCAACGACCTGAGTCCCGAGCTGACCAAACAGAAGGAAATCGGGGTCAAGAGCGACTGGCTCGACGACCGCCTGAGCACCACCCTGGCGGTGTACGAACTGGAACTCTACAACCGCCGCACCAGCGACCCACTGGACCGCACCATCACCCTGCTCAGCGGTTTGCAGCGCTCACGCGGCGTTGAGCTGACCGCCACCGGCAAGCTCGTCGGCAACTGGTACGTGCGCGGTGGTGTCGGCCTGCAAGATGCCAAGGTCGAGAAGGACAACAACGGCTTCGAAGGCAAGCGCGTCAGCGATGTGGCCAAGCGCAATGCCAGCCTGTTCATCACCTGGAAACCGGAGATGGGCTGGTATGCGGAAACCGGTTTGACGTTGGTGGGCGATCGCTATGCCGACAGCCTCAACACCGTGGTGCTGCCGGGCTATGGCCGTTGGGACGCATTGGCCGGCTTCCGCCAGAAGGAGTGGGATGTGCGGGCGGCGCTGAACAATATCGCGGATAAAACCTACTACGCGTCTGCGACCAGTGTGGCGCAGATTCAGCCAGGGGATCCGCGCAGTCTGGTGGTGACAGGCACGTACAGTTTCTAAAGCTACACACCCTTCAAATGTGAGAGCGGGCGTGCTCGCTCCCACATTTTGATCTCAGTGTTCTCTAGTTGTTTATCAACTCGCACAACGCGTGCACTTCTTCCTCACTGAACAAGCCCACCGGGTACCGTTCACTCATCACGCTGCGCCAATCAGGCTGCTGCCGGATCTGCCGCGAGCCGTTTTCCTTCAACCAGAGCGCCAGCGCATGAATCGCGTCGCCGTCGACCCGCAAAGGGTGGAACGTACGCGTGTACATCAGGTTGATATCGGCATTCATTTCAGCGCTCTCTCCTACTGCGTGAGCGGCTAACTTACTCAAGGTTTATGACAGAACTGCGCAGTCATCACCCTGGGCCACTGTGACAACAGCGATACAAGAGCTATGCCAATGTCTCGTGTTCATAGGCAGGTGGACACAAAAAAGCCCGCGACCTTGCTGGGGCGCGGGCTTGCTGGGGGCGTTGAAACCGGGTGGCCCCGGCTATCGCCAGGATGCTGTTACAACTGCACTCAATTTTTGTGCGGCGCGGGCTGCTGTTGGGTCAGACAGTGGATATTGCCGCCACCCAGTAACAGTTCGCGGCCGGGCACCATCACCACTTCGTGCTGCGGGAACAGGTCCTGCAGGATCGCCTTGGCCTGGCTGTCCAGCGGGTCATCGAAGCTCGGCGCGATGATGCCACCGTTGACGATCAGGAAGTTGACGTAGGAACCGGCCAACCGCACGGTCGGATTACGCTCCTGGGTGCCGTCAACCGGGTCTACACCGGCGCACTCTGCCTCGGTGGCATACAGCGGCCCGGGGATCGGCATTTTATGCACTGTGAACGAGCGACCCTGGGCGTCAGTGCTGCTTTGCAGCACGTTCATCGCGGCGTGGCAGCGTGCGTAGTTCGGGTCTTGCGGGTCATCGGTCCAGGCCAGCAGCACTTCACCTGGACGCACGTAGCAGCAGAAGTTATCCACGTGGCCGTCGGTTTCGTCATTGAACAGACCGTCCGGCAGCCAGATGATTTTATCCACCGCCAGATTGGCGCTCAGCACCGCTTCGATCTGGGCACGGTCGAGGTGCGGGTTGCGATTGGGGTTGAGCAGGCATTCTTCGGTGGTGATCAGGGTGCCTTCGCCGTCGACATGGATCGAACCGCCCTCCAGCACAAAGCCTTCGGTGCGATAGCGCGGGGCGCGTTCGATCTCGAGGATCTTGCCGCCGACCTGCGAGTCGCGGTTCCACGGCGAATACAGGCCGCCGTCAAAACCGCCCCAGGCGTTGAAGTCCCAGTTCACGCCGCGCACTTCGCCACTGTTATTGATCACAAAGGTAGGGCCGGTGTCGCGCACCCAGGCGTCGTCACTGGACATTTCCACCACACGGATATTTGGCACATCCAGGCGCGCACGGGCATTTTCGTACTGGCCGGCGGAAACCGCCACGGTGACCGGCTCAAAACGCGCAATGGCCTTGGCCACCGCCACGTGAGCGGCCTGCGCCGGCTTGCCGCCCAGGCGCCAGTTGTCCGGGCGCTCAGGCCAGATCATCCAGGTCTGGGTCTGTGGCGCCCACTCGGCAGGCATGTGGAAGCCATCGGCGCGAGGGGTGCTGTGCAGGGTGGTCATGGCGTTCAGGACTCCGAATGGGGTGAAGGTCGACTTTATAGCGGATAAAAATCGGCTTTAGAAGCTAAAAAAGATGATAGGCGATGAATATGACAGTAATTAACCGATAACAATCGATTATTTACAGCTGCTCATCCAGCACCTTCGACAGCATGTCGACGAAGAAGTCCACACTGCGTCGAGACGTGACCATCGGCGGCTTGATCTTGAGGATGTTTAAATAATCACCGGTGGGCTGCATGAAAATCCCCAACTCCCGCAGGCGGTCACACAACAACGTGGTTTCTTCGGTGGCGGGCTCCAGCGTTTGCCGGTCGCGCACCAACTCGAGGCCCAGATAAAAGCCGGAGCCGTGGACGGCGCCCACCAGAGGATGGCGATCGATCAGTTCTTCCAGTCGCGCCTTGAAATGCCCACCGACCACCTGGGCGTTTTCCCACAGCTTTTCTTCTTGCATCACATCCAACACGGCCATGCCGATCCGGCAACTCACCGGGCTACCTCCCGACGACGAGAAGAAATACCCCTCGGCCTCGAGCGCCTCAGCAATTTCACGCCGGGTAATCACCGCGCCGAGGGGCTGGCCGTTGCCCATGCCCTTGGCCATGGTGATGATATCGGGCACCACACCCTGCTCTTCAAAGCCCCAGAAAAAATGCCCCATGCGGCCGTAACCCACCTGCACCTCATCGGCGATGCACACGCCACCCTGGGCGCGTACCCGCGCATACACCTGCTGCAGATAGCCCGGTGGCAACGAAATACCACCGGCATTGCCGTACACCGGCTCACAGATAAAGCCCGCCAATGGGCGCTTGCTCGCGGCGATTTTCGCCAGGTTGTGCTCCACGCTTCTGACGTAATCGGGCGCGCTGTCCTGCCCACGGAACTCACCGCGATAGGTGTTGGGCGCCGTCACCGGGTGCACCCAATCCGGGCGGCTGCTCAAGGCCTTGGGGTTGTCGGCAATCGACGTGGACACTGCATCCGCCGCCACCGACCAACCGTGGTAAGCCTCCAGCACGCTGAGCATGTCGCGCCCGCCGCTGTAGGCCCAGGCCAGGCGGATCGCCAGGTCATTGGCTTCGGTACCACTGTTGACCAGGAACACCCGGTCCATGCCTTCCGGTGCCAGCGCCAGCAAACGTTCGGAAAACTCGGCAATCGCCGCGTAGTGAAAGCGCGAGTTGGTGTTGAGCAATGACCATTGCCGCGCCGCCACCGCCGCCATGCGCGGGTGACCGTGGCCCAGCACGGCCACGTTGTTGAGCATGTCCAGGTAGGAACGGCCCTGCATATCGATCAAGTGATTGCGCCAGCCGCGCTCGATGCGCGGCGGGTCGACGTAATAGTGCTTTTGCGAACGGGCGAAACTGGCGTCGCGGCGGGCCAGCAGGGCCTCGGGGTCCAACTCGGGTTCGGCGTCGCAGGCCAATCCCAGCACCGCTGCGGGTGAAGGGCACAGCGTTTGCCAGGCCTGCGCGCGGGAAGGCGTGCAAAACAGCGGTGCGGGCCCGTCAGTGCGACAGAGTTGCACGGTCAGCGGGCCTTCAACCGCACCGATCACCTGGCCCTTGAGCACCGCCCCACCCGGCTGAACCAGCGCTTTTACGCCCCACAGTCGTACGTTTACCGCGTTGCTGTGAACCTGGAGTTCGCCATTGACACCCGATCGCACAATGCCGGCGAACGGCGCTTCAACGGCAGTCCCCTGAGGCACCTGTAATTCGACGTGCAACGGGAAGGTCTCGGGCTCGTGGGCGCTGTCCGGCTGGGTACGCGACAAACGGTATTGCCCATAGCGACTCGCGGCCAGGCCGTGCACCACCGCCGCATCCTGCAACAAACGCTGATCGATACCGGGTTGCTCCCAATTCCCGGCGTCGAAATGCGGGCTGAGTACACCCAGGTCGATCAGCGCGAACTCGCGCCCGACCAGCCCCGGCAGCAAAGGCGCGAAGCCTTGCCCGTCGATCGGTGCCGGTGCCTGCCCGACGCTGCTTAGAATCGCCGCCTCCATCAGCTCAAACGGCACTGACGTCGCCACATGGAAAATTTCCCACTCATGCTCGGCGTTTTTCAACAGGTAAGTGTTATCCGGGTCCAGGCGCTGCTGTTGCTCGCTGCTCAAGACCAGCACCGCCGCACGGGCGACGATCAGCGCCCACAGCGCCTGCAATTCTGCCGGCTCTAACGGTGTCACCGCGTGACAGGCCTGGATCGCCGGCAAGATCGCAAAGGGATCGCCCTCAGCGTGATGCAACAGGGCGGCGCAGGTGACCGACAGGTCGGCAATACGCCAGGTGTGCACCAGGTCGCCGAAATCGATCACGCCCCGGACCTGCCAATGCCGCTGCGCATCACGCTGCCACACGACGTTGTCGTCGGTGATGTCCATGTGCACCGCTTGCCACGGCAGGCGGCCGGCCACGGCGTGCAGGCGCGTCGCTACCTGCTCGGCCGCTTGCTCCAGTGCGGCGCGCTGGGGCAGGTTTTCAAGCGTTGCCAGCAGGTGGGCAATCAATGCCTGGGCGTGACGCGGGTCCCACTGCAAGGTGCGATCCAGACCAGGGTGCTTGAAATCGGCCAGCGCCAGGTTCATGCGTCCGCACAGCTCACCAAAGCCTGCGATCACGTCACGGCCCAGGTGGGGCTGATGGGTCAACGGCTGGCCGTCGATGTACCCCAACAGCCGCAGATGCAGGGTCTGGCCGTCCACCACGACCGAGAGCAACTCTTCACCGGTGAGCGCCTGGATGACCTCGGGCACCTGCACGTGTGCATCGGCCTTCAGACTGTTCAGCGCCGCGTGCTGCGCCTGCAGCTCAACGGCCGCGTAGTCACCCCGGCAGATCTTCAGAACAAAGCGGCCACGGTCGCTGTCGACTCTATAATTGAGGTCTTGCTGGCTACCCAGTGACTGCAAGGTGCCGGTGAGGCCGTAATGCTGCTCGAGCAACTGTGCGGCCCGGTCGGAGCTGACGTGTGGGCAAGGCAGGCTGGCGCGATGAATCAACGTGGCGAGCAACATTGTGACGACCTCTGTTTTTTCAGGCGTCTATATCGCCACCTTAAAGGGGGTTAAGGCAACCCCCAATGCACACCGCGCTTGCGCAGCCCTGCGTCACAACTCAAGCTATGCTTCATTCGCTTAATGTCCGTCTAAGGAAAAGGCCCCCGACATGCGCATTCTCATCACCGGCGGCGCTGGTTTTATCGGCTCTGCCCTGATCCGCCATTTGATTGAAAACACCGAGCACCAAGTGCTCAACCTGGACAAACTCACCTACGCTGGCAACTTGGAGTCGCTGACCAGCATCGCGTCCGACAGCCGCTATGAGTTCGTCCAGGCCGATATCGTCGACCAGGCCACCGTCAGCGCCGTACTGACGCGCTTCGAGCCGCAGGCGATCATGCACCTGGCAGCCGAGTCCCATGTCGACCGCTCCATCGACGGCCCGTCGGATTTTATCCAGACCAACATCGTCGGCACCTACAGCTTGCTCGAAGCCACCCGCGCCTATTGGCAGAAGCTCGATGAGCCGGCCAAGCGTGCGTTCCGCTTCCATCACATTTCCACCGACGAGGTGTACGGCGACTTGCATGGTGTGGACGATCTGTTCACTGAAACAACACCCTATGCGCCCAGCTCACCGTACTCGGCCAGCAAGGCAGCGTCCGACCACCTGGTCCGCGCCTGGCAGCGCACCTACGGCCTTCCGGTTTTGCTGACCAACTGCTCGAACAACTACGGGCCGTTCCACTTCCCCGAGAAGCTGATCCCGCTGGTGATCCTCAACGCCCTCGCGGGCAAGCCACTGCCGGTCTACGGTGATGGCTTGCAGGTGCGTGACTGGCTGTTCGTCGAAGACCACGCCCGCGCACTGCTCACAGTAGTCACCGAAGGTGTGGTCGGCGAGACCTACAACATTGGCGGGCACAACGAGCAGAAGAATATCGACGTAGTGCGCGGCATCTGCGCCCTGCTCGAAGAACTCGCGCCACAGCGCCCGGCCGGGGTCGCGCAATTTGCCGACCTGATCACCTTCGTCAAGGACCGCCCAGGCCACGATCAGCGCTATGCGATCGATGCCAGCAAGATTGAACGCGAGCTGGGCTGGGCTCCTGAAGAAACCTTCGAATCCGGTTTGCGCAAGACCGTGCAGTGGTACCTCGATAACCTGGAATGGTGCCGCAGGGTCCAGGACGGCAGTTATCAGGGCGAACGTTTGGGCAACACCGACTTTAAGGATCTGATTGCATGATGAAGGGAATCGTATTGGCCGGCGGTTCCGGCACGCGTTTGCACCCCATTACCCTGGGCGTCTCCAAGCAATTGCTGCCGGTGTACGACAAGCCGATGATCTACTACCCGATCTCGGTGCTGATGCTGGCGGGGATCAAAGACATCCTGGTGATTTCCACACCGGTGGACCTGCCGCAATACCGCAACCTGCTGGGTGATGGCAGCCAGTTTGGCGTGCGTTTCAGTTATGCCGAACAGCCGTCGCCCGATGGCTTGGCCCAGGCGTTCCTGATTGGCGAGGCGTTTATCGGCGAAGACCCGGTGTGCCTGATCCTGGGCGACAACATCTTCCACGGCCAGCACTTCGGCGATCAATTGCGCACCGCGGCCGAACGCGCTAGCGGGGCCACGGTATTCGGCTACTGGGTCAAGGACCCGGAGCGTTTTGGCGTGATCGACTTCGACAAGGAAGGCCGTGCCCTGTCCATCGAAGAAAAACCCGCCAAGCCCAAGTCGCCCTATGCGGTCACCGGCCTGTATTTCTACGACAACGACGTGATCAAGATCGCCAAGGACGTTAAGCCTTCGCCCCGTGGGGAGCTTGAGATCACCGACGTCAACAACGCCTACCTCAAGCGTGGCGACCTGCACGTAGAGCGCTTCGGCCGCGGCTTTGCCTGGCTGGACACCGGTACCCATGACAGCCTGCTCGAAGCCTCCACCTATGTGCAGACCATCGAGCATCGCCAGGGCTTGAAAGTCGCCTGCCTGGAAGAAATCGCCTACGAAAATGGCTGGATCGACCGTGACTATCTGCTGGAGCGTGCCAAGTACTTTGGCAAGACCGGCTATGGTCAATATCTTTTCACGCTCGCAGGGGAAACTGCATGAATGTGACCGCCACTGAGTTGCCCGGTGTACTGATCATCGAGCCGAAGGTTTTTGGCGATGAACGCGGTTTTTTCTATGAGAGCTACAACGCCCGGAATTTCGCACAAGCCACTGGTCAGCACGTGGATTTTGTCCAGGACAACCACTCGCGTTCGCAAAAAGGCGTCTTGCGCGGTTTGCACTACCAGATCGAACACGCTCAGGGAAAACTGGTGCGTGTCACAGCGGGTGAAGTCCTGGACGTAGCGGTGGACATCCGCCGCAGCTCACCGCATTTTGGCAAATGGGCCAGCGTGCGCTTGTCTGCCGAAAACAGCCGTCAACTGTGGATTCCGCCGGGGTTTGCCCATGGTTTTGTCGTGCTCAGTGACTCTGCTGAATTCCTCTACAAAACCACCGATTACTACACGCCCTCTGCGGAACGCTGCATTCGCTGGGACGATGCTGATCTGGATATCGATTGGCAGTTTGCCGGTACCCCGACGCTGTCCGGCAAGGATCAAAACGGCAAAAGCCTGAAAGAGGCAGACCTTTTCCCATGAAGGTCTTGATCACCGGCCAACACGGCCAAGTCTCCCAAGAACTGCAACTGCAGCTCCAAGGCCTGGGCGAGCTCATCGTCCTGGGCCGCGACCAGCTTGACCTGGCCAACGCCGACCAGATCCGCCAGCAAATCCGGGTCCATCGCCCCGATCTGATCATCAACGCCGCAGCCCACACTGCCGTCGATCAAGCCGAAAGCGAGCCGGACGCGGCCTTCGCGATCAACGCCATTGCTCCTGGTGTTCTCGCAGAAGAAGCCAAGGCACTGGGCATCCCGTTGATCCACTACTCCACCGACTACGTGTTCGACGGCAGCAAGCCGGCCCCCTATACCGAAGCCGACACGCCGAACCCGCTGGGTGTCTACGGCCAGAGCAAACTGGCGGGCGAGGAGGCGATTGCGGCGGTGGGCGGCGAATACCTGGTCCTGCGCACCAGCTGGGTCTATTCCGGCCATGGCAAGAATTTCCTGCTGACCATGCAGCGCCTGCTGCAGGAGAAACCGCAGATGCGCATCGTCGCCGACCAGATCGGCGCGCCGACGTGGGCCGGCAGCATCGCGCGCAGCACGCGTGCGCTGATCGAGCGCTGGCAAGCGGGCGAACCGGGAGAATGGGGTGTCTACCACCTGACCAACCAAGGTGAGACCTCGTGGTTCGGTTTTGCCGAGGCCATCGGCGAGCATCTGCGCACGCAGGGCAAAGCGTGCGCCGAACTGGAAGCGATCCCTTCCAGTGCCTACCCGACGCCAGCCAAGCGCCCCTTGAACTCGCGCCTTGACTGCAGCCGCCTGCAGCAGCAATGGCACGTCAGCCAGCCGAGCTGGCAAGACGCATTGCGCGAGTGTCTTGCACAGCCGCACTAGGCATAATGCGCCTGTCCCCACAGGCGCATGACTCCCATGACCCCATCCCTCCCGCGTAGACCCCGCTGGCGCAGCCTCGCCCTGCTGGCGTTGTGCTTGGCACCGCTGCTGTGGCCGCTGGAGCACCTGGCTGAGCGTTATTACCGCAGCGAACTGGCGGGGCAGAACCGTCAGACCCTTGACCTGTACGTGGCCAACCTGCTCGGCACCCTGCACCGCTATGAAGTGTTGCCGCAGATCCTCGGCGACCTGCCGGCCCTGCGCACAGCGCTGGATGCGCCCCAAGTCAGCACCAACCTGGTCAACGCCAACCTGCTGCTCAAGGATGTCGCCGCCCAGGCCGGGGTGGAAGTGATGTACCTGATGGACACCCGCGGCAAGACCCTCGCCGCGTCCAATTGGGATAAACAGGACAGCTTTGTCGGGCGCAATTTCTCGTTCCGCCCCTACTTCAGCGAAGCCATGGACGGACGCTTGGGGCGCTTTTTCGGCCTGGGCACCACCTCGGCCAAACGCGGTTACTTCTTTGCTGCCGCCGTGCGTGATGGCGAGAAAATCATCGGTGTGCTGGTGGTCAAGGTGGACCTGGACCACACCGAAAGCCTGTGGGGCAACACCCCGGAACAGCTGTTGGTGACCGACCATAACGGCGTGGTCATCCTGACGTCGCGCCCGCAATGGCGATTTCGCGCCACCCGGCCGCTGACCGCCGCAGAGCGCCAGGCCATCATCGCCATCCAGCCCTACCCGACCCGCGATCCGCAGCCGCTGAGCCTGAGCAGCACCGCTTGGCTGCGTCAATCCACGGCCATCGCCGAGACGGGCTGGAACGTGGAGATCCTCGCGCCGCGCTCGCTGATCAACCGGCCGGTGCGTACAGTCGTTGCGGTGGGCGGCGCCACGCTCTTGGTCTTGATGTTGCTGCTGGGGTTGATGATGCAACGCCGCCGCCATTACCTGGAACGCATTGCCTTTGAAGCCAAGGCCCGTCGCGAGCTGGAAGCGCGCGTGGTCGAGCGGACCAGCGACCTGGAAGGCCTCAACCGTCGCCTGAAACAGGAAGTGCTGGAACGCGAACACGCCCAGCAGGAGTTGGTGCGCGCCCAGGATGACCTGGTGCAGGCGGGCAAACTGTCGGCATTGGGCACCATGTCGGCGAGCATCAGCCATGAACTCAACCAGCCCCTGGCGGCGATTCGCAGCTACGCGGAAAACGCCGAGATCCTGCTCGACCATGAGCGCACCACTGATGCGCGCGGCAATCTCAAGCTGATCAGCGAACTGACCGGGCGCATGGCCTCGATCATCGCCCACCTGCGCGCCTTTGCCCGCCGCGACCGCCATGCGCCAGAGAGCGTGGCCCTGCAACCGGCGCTGGACGATGCGCTGGCGTTGCTGGCCAAGCGGCGGCGGTCGATGGAGGTGGAGCTGATCCGTGACTTGCCGGAAGCGACCCTGTGGGTGCAAGCCGGCGAAACTCGCCTGCGCCAGGTGCTCGGCAACCTGCTGGCCAATGCCCTCGACGCCCTCACCGAAAAAGGCCCGCCGCGCAAACTGTGGCTGAGTGCCGAAACCACCGAACAGGGCGTCAACCTGTACATTCGCGACAACGGCCCGGGCTTTTGCATGGAGGCCCTGGGCCGCGCCAGCGAGCCGTTCTATACCACCAAGACACGCACCCAGGGCCTGGGCTTGGGCCTGGCGATCTGTGACACCCTGATGCGTGCCTTTGGCGGCGAACTGCTGTTCGCCAACCACAAGGAAGGCGGCGCGCTGTTAACCTTGAAATTGCGTGCCGGCTCGCCGGGCGTCAGTCTGCAACCGTCCGAGGACCGCAGTGTATGAGTATCGATAACCAGATTCAGGTGGTGTTGATCGACGACGATCCACACCTGCGTCAGGCCTTGTGCCAGACCCTGGACCTGGCCGGGCTGAAAGTCCTGACCCTGGGCGAAGCCACCGGCCTCACCGCGCGCTTGTCGCGGGACTGGCCAGGCGTAGTGGTCAGCGACATCCGCATGCCCGGCATGGACGGTCTGGAGTTGCTGGCAGAACTGCACGGCCAGGACCCGGACCTGCCGGTGCTGCTGATCACCGGCCACGGCGACGTGCCACTGGCGGTGCAGGCCATGCGCGCCGGCGCCTATGATTTCCTGGAAAAACCGTTCGCCAGCGACGCCTTGCTCGACAGCGTGCGTCGCGCCCTGGCCCTGCGCCGCCTGGTGCTGGACAACCGCAGCCTGCGCCTGGCCCTCAGCGACCGCCAGCAACTGAGCACGCGCCTGGTGGGGCACTCCCCGCAAATGCTGCGCCTGCGCGAACAGATCGGCGCGTTGGCCGCGACCAAGGCCGATGTGCTGATTCTCGGCGAAACCGGCGCCGGCAAAGAGGTGGTCGCCCGCGCACTGCACGACCTGTCCAGTCGTCGTAGCGGCCCCTTTGTGGCGATCAACGCCGGGGCGTTGGCCGAATCGGTCGTCGAAAGCGAGCTGTTCGGCCATGAGCCCGGCGCCTTTACCGGCGCGCAGAAGCGCCGTATCGGCAAGTTCGAATTCGCCAACGGCGGCACCTTGTTCCTCGATGAAATTGAAAGCATGAGCCTGGATGTACAGGTCAAACTCTTGCGCCTGTTGCAGGAGCGCGTGGTGGAGCGCCTGGGCGGCAATCAGTTGATCCCGCTGGATATCCGCATCATCGCCGCGACCAAGGAAGACCTGCGCCAGTCCGCCGACCAGGGCCGCTTCCGTGCCGACTTGTATTACCGCCTCAACGTCGCGCCGCTGCGCATTCCGCCACTGCGTGAGCGCGGTGAAGATGCACTGATGTTGTTCCAGCACTTCGCCGATGAAGCCAGCAGCCGCCACGGCCTGCCACTGCATGAGCTGCAACCGGGGCAGCGCGCGCTGCTGTTGCGCCATAGCTGGCCGGGCAACGTACGTGAATTGCAGAACGCCGCCGAACGCTTCGCCCTGGGCCTGGAACTGGCGCTGGACAGCTCGCCGGATAACCCAGCGGCTGGCGTCCTGACCTCCACACCCGGCGGCCTGAGCGAGCAAGTCGAGCAGTTCGAAAAGAGCCTGATCGCTGCCGAACTGACTCGCCCCCACGGTTCCATGCGCAGCCTCGCCGAAGCCCTGGGCGTACCGCGCAAGACACTGCACGACAAACTGCGCAAGCACGGCCTGAATTTCGCCAACCAAAGCGGCGACGACGAATGACCACTCCCACCCGCCAAGAGGCCGCCATGAGCCGCGACAGCCGTTACCTGGAATCCATCCTTCACCATGACATCCCCCTTACCCGGGAAATGGGCCTCAAGGTGCTCGACTGGCACGACCAACGGTTGGAACTGCATCTGCCCTTGCACGCCAACATCAACCACAAGAGCACTATGTTCGGCGGCAGCCTGTATTGCGGCGCGGTGCTGGCGGGCTGGGGCTGGCTGCACTTGCAGTTGCGCGAAGAAGGCATTGAAGACGGGCATATCGTGATTCAGGAGGGGCAGATCAGTTATCCGCTGCCGGTTACGCGGGATGCGACGGTGGTGTGCCAGGCGCCGGAGGAGAAGGTGTGGAAACGTTTCGTGGCGACGTACAAGCGCTATGGCCGCGCGCGATTGACGTTGGAGACGTGGATTGTGAATGAGGGCAGTGAGGAACGAGCGGTGACGTTTACTGGCCAGTACGTCCTGCACCGCTAACCGCCACGACACAAAACACCTGTGGGAGGGGGCTTGCTCCCTCCCACAGGTTGATCGGCTGTGGCCTTAAGACCTGGCCAGGGTGAGCAACCGCTCACGCCATGCTGCCTTCGCCGGCAACGCCAGGAAGAACGGGTTCAACAACGATGCCCGCGCCGGGTAACTGAACGGTTCACCGCTCAACTCCAACACCTCACCGCCCGCGCCTTCCAGCACGCCTTGGGCGGCTGCGGTGTCCCACTGCGACGTCGGCGCCAGGCGCGGGTAGCAATCCGCGCTGCCCTCGGCCAACAAGCAAAACTTCAACGAACTGCCGATATTCGCCAGCTTCAGTGCGCCCAGGCCTTCGCTCAAACCGTCCAACAAGCGTTCCTGCTCGGGGCTGGTGTGCCGACGACTGGCCACCACCGTAAACGACTCGCCCACCGCCGGCGCCTCGCGAACTTGAATCTGCTTGGGCGCTTCATTCACATCCGAGCGCCAGGCGCCCAGGCCCGCGCCACCAAAGTAGCAACGGCCACTGGTGGGCATCGACACCACGCCAAATATCACCCGGCCTTGTTCGATCAAGGCGATGTTGACGGTGAATTCTTCACTGCCGGCGATGAACTCCTTGGTGCCATCCAACGGGTCCACCAACCACCAGCGCTGCCAGCCGGCACGCACGCTTTGGTCGATATCGGCATCCTCCTCGGACAGCACGGGAATGCTTGGGTCCAACGCGGTGAGGCCGGCGAGAATCAGATGGTGAGCGGCCAAGTCCGCTGCCGTCACGGGCGAATCGTCAGCCTTGGAGGTGACGGCCACGTCGGCGCGCCAGTACGGCAATATCACTTCACCGGCCTGGCGGGCCAGTTCGATCACAGGGGCAATAAACGGGTGACCTAAAAACAGTTCGCTCATGCGCTAAACGCTCCTCGCTGGGTCAGCAGGTCTCGTACCAGGTACAGCGCGGCCAGGGCGCGGCCCTCACTGAATTGCTCGTTTTGCGCAAGCTGCGACAGCTCACGCAGGTTGACCCGCTCCACACGCATGGGCTCAGGCTCATCGCCTTCCAGGCGCTCTTCATACAGATCGGTGGCCAGCACCACTTGGATTTTTTGGCTCATATAACCAGGCGACAACGACAGCTCGGTGATGTGCTCCAACTGTCGCGCGCCGTAGCCCGCTTCTTCTTTCAACTCGCGGTCCGCCGCCGCCAGCACATCCTCGCCGGGCTCGATCAAGCCCTTTGGCAGGGACAATTCATATTCATCCGTGCCGCCGCAATACTCTTCCACCAGCAACGCATGATCTTCGTCGATCATCGCCACAATCATCACCGCCCCGTAGCCGGCACCGCGGCCCACCAGGCGCTCGTAGGTCCGTTCAACGCCATTGGAAAAGCGCAATTGCACTTCCTCCACGCGGAACAAACGACTACTGGCGACTATTTCGCGGGCGAGGACGGTGGGTTTCTGGCGCATAAGCGGCTCCTTGGCGTGATCGGGTTACTATACCGTGGCTTTTCCGATTGTCTGTGTCGGATATCTTTACTTACATGAGAACGTCCCATGCCCTCTTTGCCTTGGCACGCCATCGACACTGTCCTGCTGGACATGGACGGCACGCTGCTCGACCTGCATTTCGACAACCACTTCTGGATGGAGCACCTGCCGCAGCGTTACGCCGAGTTGCATGGGGTGAGCCGCGCCATGGCCGAGATGGAGTTGCAGCCACTGTTCGAGCGTAACGCGGGACAGTTGCAATGGTATTGCCTGGATTTCTGGAGTGCCGAGCTGAATATCCCGGTACGTGAACTCAAGCTGGAAACCGCCCACCTGATCGCGCTGCGCCCAGACGCCGATACCTTTCTGGCGGCGATCAAACAGGCCGGCAAGCGTGTGATCCTGATCACCAACGCTCATCGTGATTCGCTGTCATTGAAGTTGGAACGCATTGAACTGGCGCCGTATTTCGAGCGATTGATCAGTTCCCACGACTACGGTTTCGCCAAGGAAAACCCGCAGTTCTGGGATGCCCTGCAAGCCGACATTAACTTCGACCCGGCCCGCAGCTTGTTTATCGACGACACCCTGCCGATCCTGCGCAGTGCCCAGGCGTTTGGTGTGGAGCATTTGCTCGCGGTGAAGGAGCCGGACAGCAAAAAAGGGCCCAAGGACACGGCAGAATTTGCCGCCGTCGGCGACTACCGTGATCTCATTGTCGGACTTTGAACCAATGTGGGAGGGGCAAGCCCCCTCCCACCTTTCGTATTGGGCTTACTCAGGAATACGCAGCGTCTGCCCTGGATAAATCTTGTCTGGATGAGACAACAGCGGCTTGTTGGCCTCAAAGATCTTGTTGTACTGGTTGGCGTTGCCATACACCGCCAGGGAAATCGCGCTCAGGGTGTCACCCTTTTTCACCACGACGAAACGGGCGGCAGCTACGGCCGGGCCGGATACGGTGATCTGGTCATCCACACTGGCCACACCGGCAATATTGCCCAGCGCCAGCAAAATCTTTTCTTTCTCTTCCTGGGTGGCGACTTCACCGGTGACGGTTACCTTGTCGCCATCCACCGTGGTCTGCACATTCGGATTACCCAGACCCACTTTCGCCACGTGCTCCTTCAACTGCTCACTCGCGTTCGCATTACCCGGCGTCAACAGGTCGATCAACTTCTCGCCCGCTTCCTTAATAAAGCTAATAAGACTCATGGTGCGCTCTCCTTGATGTTTGGTTTCCAGATGCCAAAGACTAGACCAGTCCCACAGACTTGGGTTCCAGCCCGACCAAAGACCCAAACGCGCTAGAATCCCCCCGCCATTGGAATAAGCCCTGGAGCGAAGATGGACATCAAACAGCTGAAATTCCTCATCGCCCTCGACGAGACGCGTCACTTCGGCCAGGCGGCGGCACGATGCCATATCACCCAACCGACCCTGTCGATGCGCCTGCGCAGCCTTGAGGAAGAACTTGATCTTCCCCTGGTCAATCGCGGCCAGCGCTTTGAGGGGTTCACCGCGCCTGGCGAACGGGTACTGGCCTGGGCACGCACCGTGCTGGCGGCGTATGACGGCTTGCAGGCTGAAGCGGCCGCCTGTCGCGGCAACCTGGTGGGTACGTTGCGCCTGGGCGTGGTGCCACTGTCGAGCTTTGATCCACTGGCACTAATGCAGCAACTGCACAAAGAGCACCCAAGCCTGCGTTTCGAGCTGTCGGCACTCAGCTCCGAACAAATCCTTGAACAACTGGCGAGCAATCGCCTGGATTTAGGCGTGTCCTACCTGGAGCGGCTGGACAATGAACGCTTCGACTCGCTGGCCTTGGGCGAAACGCGTATGGGCCTGCTTTACGACCAGCGCTTTTTCAGCTTCGGCGACACGCCGCTGAGCTGGGAAGCACTGATCGAACTGCCCTTGGGCATGCTCACCAGCGGCATGCACTTTCGCCAGTCCATCGACCACAACTTTCACAGCCGGGGCTTGCACCCGCAGCCGCTGTTACAAACCGATGCCGTCCATCAGTTGTTACAAGCCGTTCACGGCGGACTCTGTTGCGCGGTGATGCCATTGGACGGGGGCCTGGACGCGCTCACCGAGCATTTGCGCCTGCAACCCATCGACGACGCCCACACCCTGGCGCGCCTGGGGCTGATCATGCGCCGCAGCGCACCCCGCTCTGCCTTGGCGGAAGCGTGTTTCGCGCTGTTTCAGAAATCGCAAAAAGAGTCTTGATCGACGTCATCTATCGGTAGATCAGTACTGGCAATTAGACGCGACGCTTTGTCGCGCCTAGTCTAAACACTGACCAATCCGCCGGTGGTACTGCCCCATGAACGCCAAGCGCCCAGTCTGCGCGGCGCCCGCTCTTGAAACGCCCGCGCCCGCCGCCAGCCAGAGCTATCAGTATTGCAACCTCGAACACACGGAATCCGCCAGCACAGCCTTGGCGGAGGAAGTGGCGTTGGCGATTGCTTTCAACGATATCAGCCAGGCGGTGATGCTGGTGACGCCGACGGACCTGGAAGACTTTATCGTCGGCTTCAGCATCGGCAGCGGCATTATTGCCGACGTTAGCGATATTTATGACCTGAAACTCAGCGGAACCGGCTCTACCCAGTATGCACAGGTGCAGATTTCCAGCCGCGCCTTCTGGAACCTCAAGCAGCAACGCCGCCAATTGGCCGGTACCAGCGGCTGTGGCCTGTGCGGTGTGGAAGCCGTGGAACAAGCGCTGCCAGACCTTCAGGTACTGCCCGGTGCGCCGCTGCCGCCCGCCGAATGGCTCGATGGCCTGCGTCAGCGCATCAGTGCGTTCCAGCCCCTGGGCCAGTACAGCGGCGCCGTGCACGCCGCGGTATTTATGAACAGCCAAGGCGAATTGCTCCTGGGTCGCGAAGACATCGGCCGGCATAACGCCCTCGATAAGCTGATCGGCGCGCTGATCCGCCAAAAGATTCCGACCGAAGGCGGCCTGGCGATTGTCACCAGCCGTTGCAGCCTTGAATTGATCCAGAAAGTCCTGCGCGCGGGCATCCAGACCCTGGTCAGCCTGTCGTCGCCCACCGGCCTGGCCCTTCAATGGGCACGCCGGCATAACCTCAATCTCATCCACCTGCCGCAGAAAAGTGCGCCGCGGGTCTACAGCCCTGCGATGGAGAACCAGCCGTGAGCAATCATCATCAAGCCGACCAAACCCCAACCCCGCGCTACAAGCCTTATAAAGGCCCGGCGGGCGGCTGGGGGGCACTGATCAGCGTGGCGCAAGCCTGGTTGACCAGCGACAACGCGCTGAAAAACCTGCGCATGATGCTCAAGACCAACCAGAACGGCGGCTTCGACTGCCCCGGCTGTGCCTGGGGCGACTCGCCCGAAAGCGGCATGGTCAAGTTCTGCGAAAACGGCGCCAAGGCGGTGAACTGGGAAGCCACCAAGCGCCGTGTGGATGCTGCGTTCTTTGCCAAACACAGCGTCAATGCCTTGCTGGAGCAGAGTGACTATTGGCTGGAATACCAAGGCCGCCTGACCGAGCCGATGCGCTACGACGCCGAAACCGACCGCTACACGCCCATCAGTTGGGAGGCGGCGTTCGACCTGGTCGGCAAGCATCTCAACGCCCTGCCCAGCCCGGACATGGCCGAGTTCTACACCTCGGGCCGCGCCAGCAATGAGGCGGCGTACCTGTATCAGCTGTTCGTGCGCGCCTACGGCACCAACAACTTTCCGGACTGTTCGAACATGTGCCACGAAGCCAGCGGCGTTGCCCTGGCACAAAGCGTGGGCGTGGGCAAAGGCACCGTGACCTTTGATGACTTCGAACATGCCGACGCGATTTTCGTCTGGGGCCAGAACCCCGGCACCAACCACCCACGCATGCTCGAACCGCTGCGTGAAGCGGTTAAGCGCGGTGCTCAGGTGGTGTGTATCAACCCATTGAAAGAGCGCGGCCTGGAACGCTTCCAGCATCCGCAACACCCGCTGGAAATGCTTACCAACGGCGACAAACCGACCAACACCGCGTATTTCCGCCCGGCGCTGGGTGGCGACATGGCCATCCTGCGCGGCATGGCCAAGTTCCTGTTGTTGTGGGAACGCGAGGCCCAGGCCGAAGGCAAAGAGGCCGTGTTCGACCACGACTTCCTCAACGAACACACCACCAACGTGCTGGATTACCTGGGCAAGATCGACGACACCTCGTGGGATGAAATCGTCGCGCAGTCCGGCCTGCCCTTGGTCGAGATCGAACAAGCCGCGCGCATGTACGCCAAAGGCAAGAACGTGATCATGTGCTGGGCGATGGGCATCACCCAGCACCGCCATTCGGTGCCGACCATCCAGGAAATCGCCAACCTGATGCTGCTGCGCGGCAATATCGGTCGCCCGGGCGCCGGCCTGTGCCCGGTGCGTGGCCACAGCAACGTGCAGGGCGACCGCACCATGGGTATCAACGAACGCCCACCGGTGGCGTTCCTCGACTCACTGGAACGTCGCTTCCAATTCAAGGTGCCGCGCGACAACGGCCACAATGTGGTGGAAGCGATTCACGCCATGCTTGAAGGCCGCTCCAAAGTGTTTATCGGCCTGGGCGGCAACTTCGCCCAAGCCACGCCGGACAGCCCGCGCACCTTCGAAGCGCTGCGCAATTGCGACCTGACCGTGCAGATCAGCACCAAGCTCAACCGCAGCCACTTGATGCACGGCAAAGACGCGCTGATCCTGCCGTGCCTGGGCCGTACCGACATCGACATCCAGGCCGAAGGCCCGCAAGCGGTGACGGTGGAAGACTCGTTCAGCATGGTCCACGGCTCCAACGGCCAATTGCAGCCGCTGTCGAAATTGATGAAATCGGAGCCGGCGATCCTGGCCGGTATCGCCGCCGCGACCCTGGGCAGCAAACCGGTGGATTGGAACTGGCTGGTGGCCGACTACAGCCGCATCCGCGACCTGATCGCCGACACCATCCCTGGCTTCAAGGACTTCAATGAGAAGATCAAAAACCCAGGCGGCTTCTACTTGGGCAACTCCGCCGGTGCGCGCCGCTGGAACACGCCATCGGGCCGTGCCAACTTCCGCCCCAACATCCTGCCCAAGGACTTGATCCACGAACGCACCCACGCCACCGGCCGCGTGCCGGACCTGATCATGCAGTCGATGCGCTCGCACGATCAGTACAACACCACGATCTATGGCCTGGACGACCGCTACCGTGGGGTCAAGGGCCAGCGTGATGTGTTGTTCGTCAACGAAGCCGACATTATTCGCCTGGGCTTCAAGCCGGGGCAGAAGGCCGACATCGTGTCATTGTGGGAAGACGGCCGTGAACGCCGCGTGAAGGGCTTTACCTTGCTGGCGTTTGATATCCCGGCAGGGCAGGCAGCGGCTTACTATCCGGAGGTTAACCCGCTGGTGCCGCTGGAAAGTACCGGGGATGGCAGCCATACGCCGACGTCGAAGTTCGTGGCGATCCGTTTGGAAGCGGCGAGTAACAATGGCTTGATCATGGCACGCTCGGCCTGACCACCGGACCTGTAGTGAGCGGGCTTGCCCCGCGCTGGGCTGCGAAGCGGCCCTAAAACCAGGCGCCGCAGAGTGTCTGAGACAACGCGGCGTTCTTATTCGGGCTGCTGCGCAGCCCAGCGCGGGGCAAGCCCGCTCACTACAACGATGGCGTGTTGATCATCCTGAATTGCGGGCACAAAAAAGGCCGCTTTTGCATAAAAGCGGCCGTTCCCAAGTAGCTAAAGACTGACGAATTCAACTTAAGTTCCCGTGTTAAAACAGTAACTTATAGAATTGTGTACAACTCGTGTTACTGGTCGGATTTCTATTGTCACAATCTCGACACAGCCTCAGGATCGCGCCGTCATCCTCTTGAGGTCTCTCTATGAAGTTCTCCTCGATTCTCTTGTTGTCCCTTGGCCTGGTCAGTGGCGCAGCCATGGCCGGTGGCACCACCGAAGCCGGTGTGGGCGGCGCATTGGGCGGGGTACTCGGTTCGGTTGTCGGCCAGCAGATCGGCGGTAACACCGGCTCGGCCATCGGCGCAGCCCTCGGCGGCGCAGGCGGCAGTGCGGTCGGTGCAGACAAGCGCAGCCGCGGCGAAGCAGCCATTGGCGGTGCCCTCGGCGCAGCCGGCGGCAACGTGGTAGGCCGTAGCATGGGCGGCAACACCGGCAGCCTGATCGGCGCAGCCGCGGGTGGTGGTGCAGGTGGCGCGCTGGGTAACTACATGGGCAACAAGAGCGATGACGATGATCGTCGTTATCGTGGGCGTGATAACCGTCGTTATGACCGGGATGATCATCGTGGACGCGGGCATGCCTATGGGCATCGCAAAAACAAGCATCACTACCGTCACCGGTAACACCTGAAATACACCCCACATCCAAGGTGTTTGTGTGGGTTTGTCGTAGTGAGCGGGCTTGCCCCGCGCTGGGGCGCGAAGCGCCCCTGACTCAGGCGCCGCGTTCTTTCAGGCAGAACTGATTGTCAGGTTTTGGGGCCGCTTCGCGGCCCGGCGCAGGGCAAGCCTGCTCACCACAACATCCCCCCTCCCACATTTAGCGCCATGATGTTCGGGGTATTAGGTCAGCTCACCAACCGCTGCAACGCCTCACGCAACGACCCCGGAATACTCACCGGCAGGTTCGACCCCCGATCCACAAACACATGCACAAAGCGCCCTGCCGCACAGGCCTCTTCCTCGCCTGCCTTGAATACCGCCAACTCGTACTGCACTGAGCTATTGCCCAACTTGCCCACCCGCAGGCCGATTTCAATGCGCTCGGGAAAGGCAATCGACGCAAAGTAATCGCACGCTGAGCTCACCACAAACCCCACCACTTCGCCGTCATGAATATCCAACCCACCGTGTTCGATCAGGTAGGTATTCACCGCCGTGTCGAAAAAGCTGTAGTAGGTCACGTTGTTCACATGGCCATACACATCGTTGTCGTGCCAGCGCGTGATGATCGGCTGGAAGTGAGGGTAATCGGCACGTTGCGGTACTGAATCAGGCATCGGGTCATCTCGTGAAAGTGAGTTACAGATCATCCAAATGGGTCTGGGCCCATTCGCGCACCTCGGCGTACGGGTAATCCTCCAGCGCAGCAAACCCCGGAATGCCCCGCGCCTTCAATTTGGTAAACAACGGCACACTGATGCCCCCAAGGAAACGCGTCAGGCGTTCCGCACCTGGCAGTTGGCCGGTGTGTTCATGATGCCTGTGGATAAAATCACCGCACAGTCCCATGAAGTTTTTATCCACAAGCGGCGGCAAGCTTGGCGGTGGCGGCAGGTGCGCAACGTGCCCGTGACACACCGAGCAATGACCGCAACGTTGCGGTGCGTTTTCATCACCAAAATACTTCGCCAGGCGCTGCCCCAGGCAGTGCTCGGTGGCGAACAGATCGAGCATGGCGTGAATCCGCGCCACTTCGCCCACCTCGTGCTGCTTGAAGCCTGTGTATAACGCTTCGCTCAGTGCCTGTGGGTCAAAATCTGTATTCAGAAAACTGTAGACCTCGGTCATCTGCTTGCTTTCCAGCTCGATCAAGCCCTGCTCCTGGAAATAGTCCAGCGCCTTCACCACCCGCCCACGTTCGGCATTGTGCTGTTGATAAAGCGCGTCAAAATCCACCGTCGCCCAGGTCTTTGCCCGTTTGCAGACCTGGATGATCGCCGCGACAAACTGTTGTCGCTCGCCGGAGAAACGCGCCAGCAAAGCCTCAGGTTCGATCAGGTATTTGAAACGGTATTCGGCGTAGAACGCGTAGCGCGGCGCTATCACGCCCTTGAGCTCCAGCTGCACCAGCAACGTCTTGAGCGGCAGCTCGCGGATATTACTGTGGTCCGACAGCGACCTCAGCAAGAACTCCCACTGCCCCTCACTGCGTGCTGCCTGCAACTCATCGAGTACCCGGCGAATACCATCCTGCTCGGGCGTATCGCCGTACACAAAGTTTTCCAGCACATTAAGGCTGTCGCGGTTGGCCAACACCAGGCAGTCGGACGGCTGCCCATCACGCCCCGCACGGCCGATTTCCTGGCTGTAGTTCTCGATGGATTTGGGCAGGTCGAAGTGCACCACGTTGCGGATATCACTCTTGTCGATGCCCATGCCAAACGCGATGGTAGCGACAATGCAATGGGAGCGCCCGCCCATAAAACGCTGCTGGATGCCCTCGCGCTTATCGTGAGGTAAACCCGCGTGATAAGCCTCGGCCTGGATGCCATTACGGTTCAGGTGCTCGGCAATCTGCTCGGCGGTTTTCTGCAAGGTGACGTAGACGATGCTGGGTTGATTGGCGCGCTCGTTCATCCACTCCACCAAGCGTCGGCGCTTGTCAGAGCCGCTGACCGGCTCCACCAACAGGTTGAGATTGGGCCGGTAGAAGCCCGTAGTCACCACATCGTCCGGCGCAATGGCGAACTTCGCCTGCATGTCGGCAATCACCTTAGGCGTCGCTGTAGCCGTCAGCAGCAGCGCTTGTGGGATATTGAACTGACGCTGGTAGTCCGGCAGCTTCAGATAGTCCGGGCGGAAGTTGTGGCCCCATTCGGAAATACAGTGCGCCTCGTCCACGACCAGCAGCGAAATCTGCACACTTTGCAGGAAGTTGCGAAATCGCTCGTTCTTCAAGCGTTCCACCGAAATCATCAAGATTTTCAGCTCACCGGAGCGCGCACGGGCCATCACTTCATTGGCCTCGTCACGGCTCTGGGCCGAATCGATACTGCCTGCCGAAATGCCATGCCGCTGCAGGAAACCCAACTGGTCCTGCATCAACGCCAACAACGGCGACACCACCACTGTCAGGTGCGGCAGCAACACCGCCGACAGCTGGTAACACAGGGACTTGCCCGACCCGGTGGGGAAAATTGCCGCCGCCGAACGACCGGCCAGTACTGCGCTGATCGTTTGCTCCTGGCCCAAACGAAACTGTGGATAACCGAAGACCTGCTGGAGGGTGTCGTGCATAGGCTGTCACTCCATTGACCGCTGAGTTGGCTCCAAAACATAGCCTGGGAATCTCAGCGAATCGAGAAAGGTCGCGAGGAAAAAAGAGACAGGATGATACACAGGCTACTGCGGTGGCCTTGGGCCAAATGCGACAAGGTCGAATGCAGTTGTAGGAATAACACCAACCAAATGTGAGAGGGGGCTTGCTCCCGATAGCAGAGTGTCAGCAGTACCTCTGTACTGATAACACCACCATCGGGAGCAAGCCCCCTCCTGCACCTTAGCGCTGCACGGCAGCTGAATCAGCGATTCTGCACCCGCTCAATCGCCGTGTCATACACCGGATTGGCCTTCTGTTCCTTGGCCAACTGGTAGTGACGCAACGCATCGGCAAACTGCCCTGCCGCTTCGTAGATTCGCGCAATGTTGTAATAAGCGCCAGCCCGCACCGTCGCAGCGTTCGCGCCATTCGCCAGGGCGATGGCCTTGCGGTTGGCCCAGATAGACTCGGCAGTATTGCCGGCTTTCTGATACGCCAGGCCCAGGTTGCCGTAGGCCTTGCCGAAACCATTGTCCAGTTCGATCGCCTGACGGAACAGGTCGATGGCTTGGTCCAGGTTACCCGCCTGGTAGGCCGCCTCACCTTGGAGGTTCAGACGTTTCGCATCGGTTTGTGCGGAAGAACTGACCGCGACAGCGGTAATCGCCACGCTGTCGTCCAGCAACGGTTTGACTTCGTTCAGTACACTCGCGGCATTCACGGTCACGCCGCTGAAGGTGTTGATGTCCTGGAAGTCACCGCTGCCGGTCATGCGGAACACCGTCCACAGGTTACCGCTGCGGTTTTTCGGCACGTAATAGGTGCGCACCAGCGATTGCCCCATGTACACGAACACCTTGGCTTCGCTGTTGGACAGCTGACGCGAGCCCGGATTGCCGCCATTGCTGAAGTCGTGCACGGCGTACACGTAGCTTTCGCCGTAGTGCTTCTTCTGCAAGGTGATGGTTTCCGGGCCGTAGCTGTCGGTGTCATCCACATCCAGCTCGGCATCGGTGCCGTTCTTGTTCTCGAAATAGATGTTATTGCCGGGGAAAATCATGTGGGAGTCGAGGTCACGCGGGGTCTTGCCCCACGTCAGCACCACGCGCAGGCCGTCGAGGTTTTCCATTACCGGGCTGATGGCATACGTCATGCCTGCGCACGGGCACTTCACCACCAGATTGGAGTAACCGGGCTTCTTGATGATCAGCAGGTTGGTGCCATCGTCTGCACCTTCGCTGGTGAGCGTCACCTGACCCTGGGCGTTGGTGCGGCCCACTATGTTCTGCGCGCCATTGCGTTGCAGCAACACTTCGGCGTCAGCGATCTTCTGATCCTTGACCACTGCACTGAGCACTTCAATCGGCAATTGCTCGGCCTGAACCGAAAAAGCCACCGCACACAAAGACACCGCCGAGGCGATACGCAGCAAACCCATGCTTAACTTCCCTTTAAGTAGTGGGCGGAATCGCCCTACAAGATTTTGCGGTGAAACATACCCTGAAATCAGGCTACTGGCGGATTTTTTGCACAAAATGTGACGTGGTTTTTATCCCGCCTGCCCATTGAAGCATTGCGCTACAATCAAGCCTTGCCACCCAGGAGTACGCTGCGATGAGCGAACTGACGTTTGAGCAAAAACAGGATCACTACCACAAGATCCGCCGTTCCAATTACCTGGCCAGCCTGCGCCTGGAAGGGTTCGACACCCAACCGGCGGACGTCGACAAACCCTTGCCGACCCGCGAAGCCGTCCTCGCCAAGTACCGCAACACCCCACGCTGATGCTCGACAAATACGGGGTGGGCCAGGATCCGTACTGCTATCCCGGTAGCAGCGTCCTGCGCAACCGCCTCGATTTGCTCGACGAAACGCGCCTGCACCAGGCCGAGCGGGAGCTTTCCGAAATTGCCGTAGGCAGCCTTCCCCTCTTCGCACCGCCCTACGATCTTGAGCGCCTGCAACATATCCACCGCACCCTGTTCGGCGATATCTACGACTGGGCCGGAGAACTGCGCAGCGTCAACATCCAGAAAGGCGACACCCTGTTCTGCACCCCGGAACGCATCCCGCCGGAAGCGGCGAAAATCATCCGGCGCATGGCAGAGGCGAACTGGTATGTCGACGCGAGTCAGGCCGAGTTGATCACACAGATTGCTGAAGCCTACGGCGACCTCAACGTCATCCACCCCTTCCGAGAAGGCAACGGTCGGGCGCAGCGGATCCTATTCGAACAGATCATCGTGAACGCGGGTTTTTCGGTGAACTGGTGGCTGGTCAAACACGCGGCGTGGGTACCGGCGAATATTGATGCGGTGGCGTGTGATTACCGGGGGTTGGAGGCGATTTTTGAGCGGTGTGTGAGTCGGCCTGCCAGCGCCTGATCATTGTCATCACGGGCAAGCTCGGCGCCCACATTTGGCCGTTTTTACCTGTTGCCTCGCTGCCAAGCCATAAATGCCGGAAACTGCTGTAAGAAATCTCCAAACGCTGCGACATCCTCTTCCCAAACTGCTTCAAACACCCACTCTCCCCTCTACAGAAATTACCCGCTGCTGAATGAAAATAGCGCGGTCTCCACTTTCTCGGCAGAAACCCGTGAACATCGAAAGGACTCAACACATCGGCCACTATGGCGCCACCTTCACAGTGATGCGCTTCACAGGGGTACCCGGTAAGCACCCTATTGGGGTCAGCCCTCAGCAATCACCCCCATCCTTCGTCCGACCTTACCAAGGTGGATGAAACGATGACCGAATATGCTTCTTGGATCATTCTCATCACCCTCGTCACACTCGCCGTATTGCTCGACAGAAAGATCAAGCGTCCTGCCCTCAGAACATGGGTTGGGTTCACCCTGATAGTTGCAGGTCCACTACTTCTGTTTGGCGCCACACGCTGGATAACCGAGCTACAATTCGACAGCATTCCGGTGCTTGCTTTTAGCTACGGCATTCGCTTGCTGATCACCCGAAACAAATATCGCCCCCAACGCAACCATCCCCCTCACCCACTCCTGCGTGCCCCCACCATGAACCTCGCCCCCAACTTCCCCGAAGACCCCGTCATGCAGCAACTCCTGCAACTGCTGCACGAGGAAATCGGCCTGCCGAAACACAAGACGATCCGCCTGCAAACCTCACTCAATTTCGACCTCGGTTGCGATGGCGGCGAGGCCAAGCAACTGATGGAAGCGCTGGAGCAGGAATTTGCCCTCGACCTGGGTGACTACGACACTTATCGTTACTTCAACCCGCCGGTGTTTGATGTGTTCCTCAAACGCAGGGCCAAGGGGCGCGGCGAAAAAGTGCCGCTGACCATCGGCATGCTCTACCTGGCCATCAAGACCCATAGCTGGGATACGCAGACGCTGGAGAACCTGAGCTGAGGAAACACGAATTCCAGGCACACCGGAACTCAAATGTGGGAGGGGGCTTGCCCCCGATAGCAGAGTGTCAGTCAGCAGATGTGCGGCTGATACACCGCCATCGGGAGCAAGCCCCCTCCCACATTGGATCTACGCTAAGTTGGCGAGCTGTGTTGCAAACATATGGACGTAACAATGGGCCTGCTGGGGGCCTGCTGGTCGGCGCTGTGGTTTTGCACATCGCCGGCTAACATCGCACCCACAAAAAAGCCGCCCACAAGAGGCGGCTTTTTCACAACGATCGACTCTTACAACTTAGGACCCGCAGCCTTGATCGCATCGCTCACTTCAAACTTCTTGAAGTTCTCGATGAACAGACCGGCCAGCGCCTTCGCCGCTTCGTCGTAGGCGGCCTTGTCAGCCCAGGTGTTACGTGGGTTCAACAGGCCAGTCTCAACGCCCGGCACCGCCAGTGGCACGTCGAGGTTGATGGTGTCGAGGTGCTCGGTTTCAGCACCGATCAACGCGCCGCTCTGGATCGCTGCGATCACGCCGCGAGTGGTCGGAATGTTGAAGCGTTTACCGACGCCGTAGCCACCGCCGGTCCAGCCGGTGTTGACCAGGTAGACCTTGGAGCCGAAACCGCGGATGCGCTTGATCAGCAGCTCAGCGTATTCGCCAGCCGGACGCGGGAAGAACGGTGCACCGAAGCAGGTGGAGAAGGTCGACTTGATGCCGCCGCCGGAACCCATTTCGGTCGAGCCCACCAGTGCGGTGTAGCCGGACAAGAAGTGGTAGGCCGCTTGTTCTTCGCTGAGGATCGACACGGGCGGCAGTACGCCGGTCAGGTCGCAGGTCAGGAAGATCACCGCGTTTGGCTCGCCGCCCAGGTTCTTCTCGGAACGCTTGGCGACGTGCTCCAGCGGGTACGCCGCGCGGCTGTTCTGGGTGAGGCTGACGTTGGTGTAGTCGGCGTGCTTGGCGTCGTCGATGACAACGTTTTCCAACACAGCGCCGTGTTTGATGGCTTTCCAGATGACCGGCTCGTTCTTCTCGGACAAGTCGATGCACTTGGCATAGCAACCGCCTTCGATGTTGAACACTACGCCCTCGCCCCAGCCGTGTTCGTCGTCACCGATCAGGTAACGGCTTTCGTCGGCGGACAGGGTGGTTTTGCCGGTGCCGGACAGACCGAAGAACAGGGTCACGTCGCCTGCTTCGCCGATGTTGGCGGCGCAGTGCATCGGCAGTACGTCGGAAGCCGGCAGCAGGAAGTTCTGCACCGAGAACATGGCTTTTTTCATTTCACCGGCGTAACGCATGCCGGCGATCAGGACTTTTTTCTGCGCGAAGTTGAGGATCACGCAACCATCGGAGTTGGTGCCGTCACGCTCTGGCACGCATTCGAAGTTGGCGACGTTGAGCACTTGCCACTCATCACGACCGGCCGGGTTGTATTTCGCCGGGTTGATGAACAGGCAACGACCGAACAGGTTCTGCCAGGCAGTCTGGGTGGTCATCTTCACAGCCAGGTAGTGGTCTTCGGCGGACCCTACATGCACGTGGGAAACGAAGTGCTCTTGCGCGTTGTTGAACGCTTCGACACGAGCCCACAGGGCATCGAACTTGTCGGCCGGGAACTTGCGGTTGATCGGGCCCCAGGCGATAGCGTCCTGGGTGGAAGGCTCTTCAACGATGAAACGATCGACTGGCGAACGGCCGGTACGGTGACCGGTTTCGACAACCAGCGCGCCAGTATCGGCAAGCACGCCTTCACCGCGCTGCAGGGCTTCTTTGACCAGATCGTCAACACTCAGATCGGTGTATACGGCGTTATTGGCTTGCGTCATGAGGTTCCCCGTCGGCCTATGGCCGAGTGCTCCAAACGTTTTGTAGTAGAAAGTTGCGCACTACTACCGCGAAAAAAGTGGGCCGGATTATGCCAGAAAAGCCCAAAAAGAGTAGGGCCCTCCCGTCAGAACAGCGCTAATCCGGCATTTGTCAGGTGATTTACCTGTGCTTAAACGTTTTAGTGGCGGGTATCGGAAGGGCTGTCGATGCCTGCGCCCGCGAATAATTGGGCAACATCGGCGGCATCGAACAGGTAACGCTCGTTGCAGAACTGGCAGTCAATCTCGATATTTCCACCGTGCTCAACCACCAGATTTTGCGCATCTTCAAGGCCCAGGCTGACCAACGCATTGGCCGAACGCTCGCGCGAGCAACTGCAGTTGAAGCGCAGGGACTGCTCTTCGAACAGGCGCACGGCCTCTTCGTGGTACAGGCGGTGCAGGATGGTTTCGTTGTCCAGGCCCAACAGCTCTTCAGCCGTCAGGGTGCCGGCCAGGGCGGTCAGCTTGCGCCAGCTGTCGGTGCGCTCATCGTCGTCCTTGATGCGGTCAGCCGGCAATTGCTGCAACAACAGGCCACGGGCCCGCTTGCCATCGGCATTGAGCCAGAACTTGGTGCCGACTTGCTGGGACATCACGAAATAGTTGGTGAAGCAGTCCGACAGGGTTTCGCCGTCCAGATCGACAATGCCCTGGTAGCGCTGGCCTTCGGTCGGGTCCACGGTGATCGCCAGCACGCCGTTGGCCATCAAGTCGGACAAGGTCGCATCCGGGGAAATCTGGTCCGCTTCGTAACGGGCCAGGCCGCGGATCTCCCGCTCGCTGGAACATTCGATCA
This sequence comes from Pseudomonas sp. QC2, assembly GCF_002859085.1. Taxonomy (NCBI): domain Bacteria; kingdom Pseudomonadati; phylum Pseudomonadota; class Gammaproteobacteria; order Pseudomonadales; family Pseudomonadaceae; genus Pseudomonas; species Pseudomonas sp. QC2. The sequence goes on along the minus strand of NZ_PKKS01000002.1, from coordinate 98,394 downwards.
TCAGCATCGGAACCGGGCCTTCGGAGCGTGCCTGCAGAATCAGCAGACCGTCGAATTTCATGGTGCCTACCAGCAGCGAAGCGGCCGCCATCAGCTCGCCGAGCAGTTGCGCGACCGGCTCCGGATAGGGGTGCTTGGCGAGGACTTCGGCATAGCTGCGCTCCAGCGAGACCAGTTCGCCGCGGGCGTCGTTCTCGTCGAAGATGAAGCGTTGGGTGAAGTCGGTATCCGGTAGATCAGTCATAGGTCTGGGTATCTGAATTGATGACAAAATGATTACAAGGTTTATAAAATTAAACGCTTTAGCACCATATTGGTGCGGCTTTCTCCTGGAAACAGAGAGCTTCATAGAGCGAAGAGGGACAGTTTATGAACAATCCGGGTTTGTTCCAAGCCAAGTGGAACCTCCGGCGATGGGCTCTTTGCAATCTACTCGCTATCGGACTGCTGTGTTTTTGGCTGTGGCCCACGGGGCAGATGCTGTGTGTGATTTTCGACGAGTGGCTGTTTCATCTGCTTAATGACCCGCTGGCAACCCACTCCACGTGGCTGCACATATGGGCTGTGGCCAGTTTGCGGCCGTTTGATGCGGTGGTTGGGGTGATTCTGCTGGCACTGCTGATTCGCGGTGACTGGGTGTTCAAGGCCGTGCAGGTGCGCCAGGCAGTGTTAGGTTTTGTCGGTGTTCTGCTGCTGTTGTTGTTTATCCGCATGCTGTTTTCCAAACTCGCCGCGCAAATGGGCTGGCAACACAGCAGCCCGTCGATGGTGATCAGCGGGGCGGTGCAGATGAGTGACTATTTCCCTGGGCTGGAGAAGACCTGGGAATTGAAGGACCGTTCGAGCCAGAGCTTCCCGGGAGATCATGCTTCGGTGCTGTTGATCTGGGCGATGTTCATGACGGTATTCGCCAGGCGCTTCGGGCAACTTCTGGTGATCTGGGGGCTGGCACTGCTATTCATGATGCCTCGGCTGGTAGCAGGGGCGCATTGGGGGCAGGACGATTACATCGGCGGGGTGTTGCTGGCGCTGTTGGCGTTAGGCTGGGGGTATTACACGCCGTTTGCGGCAAAGGTATCGAGTGGGTTGTCGCGGGTATCGGCGCCGCTGTTTGGGCTGGCTGCTCGTCTACCAGTAGTGAGGCGAATGAGCGTCGTTAGAACTGCGCAATAATTTGTGGTGAGCGAGCTTGCTCGCGCTGGGCTGCGGAGCGGCCCCAAAAAAGGGAGCGCTGCGCACTCCAGCGCGGGGCAAGCCCGCTCATTACAAAAGCCCGTTCGATTGAGGCTAGTCATCGTTGCCACTGCCGCGAAACTTGAAGAGATCGCGACGTTGTTTCTTGCTCGGCTTGCCATCGGTGGTCATGCCTGTGGCGCCCGCCTTGCGCATGGCCGCCGCGTTTTCGCGCTTGGCGATACTGGCTTCGGTCTCGGTGTAGAGCGCCTGCGCTTCGGGCGCACCACGGCGCACGATGGAAAGCGCCTGGACGACGACCGTCTTTTCATCAAATCCAGTACGAATCTGGAACTCATCTCCGACGCGCGGCTCCTTGCCCGGCTTGCAGCGCTCACCCCGATGATGCACCTTGCCACTCTCGATAGCGGCCTTCGCCAAGGCACGGGTTTTATAGAACCGCGCTGCCCACAGCCACTTGTCCAGACGGACCTTTTCTTCCTCTTCCTGCTTTTGAGCCACTTGAATTCCTCGCTCTGAAAAATGTCGCAACCTTACCGTTGAAACCCTTCGACGCATAAACCCCAAGGCTCACCTAAGATACGCCAGGTAGCACCCTGTTTTCGCGAGGATACGCTGTGACCGACTTCCCCCTTTCACTCACCTCGCCCAACCAGCGCTGTGTGGGTTGCCAGCAAAGCGAGCCCTTGGGTTTCGATTTTGCGTTCGCCTACCAGCCTATCGTAGACCTTCGGGACCATTCGATCTTCGCCCACGAAGCCTTGGTGCGCGGCACCCACGGCGAAGGGGCGCTGTCGGTGCTGGACCAGGTCAACGAAAGCAACCGCTACCGCTTCGACCAACGTTGCCGAACCCAGGCGATAGCCGGGGCGGCGGGCCTGGGGATGCAAACCCACCTTTCGATCAACTTCATGCCCAATGCCGTGTACCGTCCGGAATTGTGTATCCGTAGCACCCTGGAAGCGGCTCGCGCACACAATTTTCCACTGAACCAACTGATTTTCGAGACACTGGAAAGCGAGCATGTAGATAACTATCGCCATTTGACCAATATTCTGCGTGAATACCGCGAATTCGGCTTCAAGACCGCCATCGACGATTTCGGCGCGGGCTATTCGGGGCTGAACCTGCTGGCCGATTTCCAACCTGACCTGATCAAACTCGACATGGCGCTTATCCGCGATGTTGACCAGGATCGTGTCCGTCAGGTCATCGTCCAGGGGATTGTCACAATCTGTGAGCAGTTGGGGGTTACTGTCATCGCCGAAGGCATCGAAAGTGCCGGCGAGCGCGACTTCCTGTCCGACTGCGGAATTTTTCTGATGCAGGGTTATTGGTTCGCCAAGCCTGCATTCAACGCCCTGGCCGAGGTTTCACCCCAGGCCTGGGCGAATTGACCGGTTACCCATATTGAAGACATTTGACCATTTGACCGTTGTGGGTCTGCGTGAGTGGGTGGCACTTCCCGACCTGGGAGTGGCAGGCCTGCGTGCGAAGATCGACACCGGTGCCAGCACCTCCAGCCTGCACGCCACCGATATCGAGCCGTTTGAGCGCGACGGTGAAAACTGGGTGCGCTTTACCGCACACCTGGGCAGCGTGGTGCAACTGCGTCACCGTCGCTGCGAAGCGCCCCTGGTGACGATGAAAACCATCAAGAGCTCCAACGGTCATGCGCAGGTGCGCTATGTCATCAGCACTACGCTGGCGCTGGGTGATCGGGTCTGGCGGGTGGAGTTCACCCTGGCCTGCCGCAAAGCCATGCGCTACCGCCTGTTGCTGGGCTCCAAGGCCTTGATTGACGGCCAGTTGGTGGTCAATCCCGGCATCAAGTACGTTCAAGACAAGCCGGTGTTCCCGGTCTCCACTATTTCTGCCCCAGGTGCTGCATGAAGATTGCTGTGCTGTCGCGAAACCCGCGTCTGTATTCCACCCGCCGCCTGGTTGAGGCCGGCATCGAACGTGGCCACGAAATGGTGGTGATCGACACGTTGCGTGCCTACATGAACATTGCCAGCCACAAGCCGCAGATCCACTACCGGGGCAAGCCGCTGGAAGGGTTTGATGCCGTCATCCCCCGGATCGGTGCATCGGTGACGTTTTATGGCTGCGCGGTGTTGCGCCAGTTTGAAATGATGGGGGTGTTTCCCCTCAATGAATCCGTAGCCATTGCCCGATCACGGGACAAGTTGCGTTCGCTGCAGTTGCTGTCGCGCCGGGGAATCGGCCTGCCGGTGACCGGCTTTGCCCACTCTCCCGACGACATCCCCGACCTGATCGACATGGTCAATGGCGCGCCACTGGTGATCAAGGTGCTGGAAGGCACCCAGGGCATCGGTGTGGTGCTGTGTGAAACCGCGACAGCGGCGGAGTCCGTGATCGAGGCATTCATGGGCCTCAAGCAGAACATCATGGTGCAGGAATACATCAAGGAAGCCGGCGGGGCCGATATCCGCTGCTTCGTGGTGGGCGACAAGGTGATTGCGGCAATGAAGCGCCAGGCCAAGCCGGGGGAGTTCCGCTCCAACCTGCACCGTGGCGGCAGCGCCAGCCTGATCAAGATAACCCCTGAAGAGCGCATGACCGCACTGCGAGCGGCCAAGGTGATGGGGTTGAGCGTGGCGGGTGTGGATATCCTGCGCTCCAACCACGGCCCCCTGGTGATGGAGGTGAATTCATCGCCGGGGCTGGAAGGGATCGAGACCACCACTGGGAAAAATGTGGCAGGGATCATCATTGAGCATCTGGAGAAGAATGGCGGGCCGAATATGACTCGGACCAAGGGCAAGGGCTGATTAAACCCTGCTTTTGAAACGCCACAAACCTATGTGGGAGCCAGCTCCCACATAGGGCCTGCGTTGTTGCTTAGACTGCGTCTCTAGGCAGCATCAAACCAAGCGGCAAGCGCACACGCGCTTCCAGGCCACCTTCTTCGCGGTTGCGTAACTCAACATTGCCGCCATGCATCGAGGCAATCCGCCGCACAATCGCCAACCCCAGGCCAGTCCCTTTGCCCCCACGAGCACGGTCGCCACGGGTGAACGGGTTGAAAATGCCCTCCAATTCGTCCGGGTCGATACCTGCCCCCCGGTCCATCACGCTCAACACCACATAGGGCGCGGCACTGTCGCCAGACACATAGGCCGCCACTTCCACATCGGAGCCTGCGTGGTGCAAGGCGTTGCCAATCAAGTTGTTCAACAGGCGCTTCATCGATACCCGACGCAACGCAAACGGTTGGATCGGCTCCAGGCGCATGCGCACCTGCTCACCGTTCTGGTTGTAGGGCGCGACGACCTCACGCACCAAGTCCGTCAGGTCGACCTCTTCTACCACCTCATCACGGCCATCGCGGATAAACGCCAGGAACTGGTCGAGAATAGCGTCCATGTCCTCAATGTCGCGGACCATGTCGTCGGTAAGGTCGGTATGGTTGCCCATCAACTCCAGCGACAAGCGCAGTCGCGTCAACGGTGTGCGCAAGTCATGGGAAACCCCCGCCAGCATCAGCTCGCGTTCGCGACCCGCCTGCTCGACGTCCTCCGCCATCTGGTTGAACGCGCCGTACACCTCGGTCATCTCACTGGGGGTATCGCTGACCGGCAGGCGCACACTGCGCCCCTGCCCCAGCTGACGGGCGGCAAACACCAGGCGTTTAAGCGGCTGGTTGAGCTGGCGGACGAAAATCCACGCGGACGCCGTTGAAAGCAATCCGATGGCGAGGAACCATCCCAATACATTCCAGATTTTTTGTCCGCGCAACGGGTGCGGGTAAAGCGGCACCTTGATCCAGGCATCGCCAAGGCTCGGCGCTCTTACCCACAGTGCGGGAGAAACATGCATGCGAAGGCGTACTTCAGTGTCCTCTCCCAGTTCGTCGCGCATCTGGCGCTGGTAGATCTCGCTGTACGGCCAGTGCTGCTCGCCTTCGGGCACACCGGCCCCTTCGACCCGAATCAGCGTCGACGCCTTTGCCACCTTTTCGCGGTTCTCAGGATCTACGGCCCAGTAGGCACGCAAGGTCAAGGCAACACCGTGGGCGTACTGCCGGTCCACCAGCACGTCTTCGTTCATCAACAGATAAACCAGCGTGAGTGCCTTGGAAAACAGAACGACGATCAGCACCAGCCAAAGGGTGCGAGAGAAGAAACTTTGCGGGAACCACAGCGGGGTTTTCATAGAAGACAGCTAGATACCTTGCAGGAACGAGCGGCGCTCGCAGAATTACAGACGCCGGGCATCCCGTCGACTCTGGTGGAGTCAAACACCGAGAGGCCCGCCCCGCAAATCATCGGTCAACTGGTTTTATTGCCATCCGGCACAAACACATAACCCACGCCCCACACCGTCTGGATGTACCGTGGCTTGGACGGGTCCGGCTCGATCATCCTGCGTAGACGGGAGATCTGCACGTCGATAGAGCGCTCCAGGGCGTCCCATTCCCGGCCACGGGCCAGGTTCATCAGCTTATCGCGTGTCAGGGGCTGGCGAGCGTTCATCACCAGGGCCTTGAGCACGGCGAATTCGCCGGTGGTCAGCATATGCACTTCATCGCCACGCTTGAGCTCACGCGTGGCCAGCGACAGTTCGTAGTCGCCAAAGGTCACGCTTTCGTCTTCGCTGCCCGGTGCGCCCGGCACAGGCAGGGCTTGGCGACGCAGTACGGCTTTGACCCGGGCCATCAGCTCATCAGGGTTGAACGGCTTGGCCAGGTAATCATCGGCGCCCAGTTCGAGGCCCTTGATGCGGCTCAGCTCATCACCCTTGGCGGTGAGCATGATGATTGGAATCTGGTTGTTCGCACCGCGCAGGCGTTTGCAGGCGGTCAGGCCGTCTTCGCCGGGCAGCATGAGGTCGAGTACGACCAGGTTGAATACCTCGCGCCCCAGCAGACGGTCCATCTGCTCGGTGTTCGGCACCGCGCGGGCGCGGTAGCCCTTGGAGTTGAAGAAACGCTCCAGCAGGCTGCTCAGCCCTGGATCGTCGTCAACGATGAGAATTTTTTCGCCTTCAGCAGTTTGTGCAGTGCTGCTCATTGGATGCTCCTCTTATCTCGGCGCGCATTATGGCCTAGCTGCCGTTATACGCACCGTGTGCATTGTTAGCAGATTTTTCCTCTACTGCCAGCGAACCCGCGCCCTACAACCGTTGGCGCAATCCCCCCCAAGGGCAGAACGCTGGTTATAATGCGGCGCCGTCGTGCAGGGCAACGTCAGATCGTTACCGTTTGATGCCGAGGCTTTTTTCACCCGCTTGTCGTGATTTTTTCGATTTCGAGGGTCAATAGGCTGCCTCTTGACCCAGGCAGCGGCGCCAGTCGGGCCGCTCAACCAGCCTCCCAAGGCCTTGTTCTCCGGGCCTGCGAGCTGCTTTTAAGAATTTCAGGTGGTTTTATGGACAGCATCAACAGCCGCATCGCCGAGGAACTCGGTGTACGCCCACAACAGGTCGAAGCGGCCGTCGCTCTACTGGATGAAGGCTCCACGGTGCCTTTCATCGCCCGTTACCGTAAAGAAGTGACCGGCAGCCTCGACGACATCCAATTGCGGCACCTGGAAGAGCGCCTGCGCTACCTGCGAGAACTCGACGAACGGCGTATCAGCATTCTCGCCAGCATCGAGGAACAGGGCAAGTTGACCCCGCAGCTTGAGCGCGACATCAAGCTCGCCGACACCAAGACCCGTCTCGAAGACCTCTACCTGCCGTACAAACAGAAGCGTCGCACCAAGGGCCAGATCGCCCTGGAAGCCGGCCTGGGCGAGCTGGCTGACGGCCTGTTCAACGACCCGTCGCTGACCCCGGACACCGAAGCGGCCCGTTTCATCGACGCCGAAAAAGGCGTCGCCGACGTCAAGGCCGCCCTGGAAGGCGCCAAGTACATCCTCATGGAGCGCTTCGCCGAAGACGCCAGCCTGCTGGAGAAACTGCGTACTTACCTCAAGCAGGAAGCCATTCTCAGCGCCCGCGTCATCGCCGGCAAAGAGGAAGAAGGCGCCAAGTTCCGCGATTACTTCGAGCACGACGAACCGCTCAAGAGCATGCCGTCCCACCGTGCGCTCGCCATTTTCCGTGGCCGCAACGAAGGCATTCTCAGCTCCGCGCTGAAGGTCGGCGACGAGCTGCCGGGCACCATGCACCCGTGCGAAGGCATGATCGGTCAACAATTCGGCATCCAGAATCAGAACCGTCCTGCGGACAAGTGGCTCGGTGAAGTGGTGCGCTGGACCTGGAAGGTCAAGCTCTACACCCACCTGGAAACCGACCTGCTCGGCGAGCTGCGCGACGGTGCCGAAACCGAGGCGATCAACGTCTTCGCCCACAACCTGCATGACCTGCTGCTGTCGGCCCCAGCCGGCCCGCGCGCCACCCTGGGCCTCGACCCAGGCCTGCGTACCGGCTGCAAGGTCGCCGTGGTCGACGCCACCGGCAAGCTGCTGGACCACGCCACTGTGTATCCGCATGTGCCGCACAATAAATGGGACCAGACCCTGGCGATACTTGCCGCCCTGTGCGCCAAGCACGCGGTGGACCTGATCGCCATCGGCAACGGCACCGCCAGCCGTGAAACCGACAAGCTGGCCGCCGAACTGATCAAAAAATACCCAGCCATGAAGATGACCAAGGTCATGGTCTCCGAAGCCGGTGCTTCGGTTTACTCGGCGTCGGAACTGGCGTCCAAGGAGTTCCCGGACCTTGACGTGTCGATCCGTGGCGCGGTGTCCATCGCCCGTCGCCTGCAGGATCCCCTGGCCGAACTGGTGAAGATCGACCCTAAATCCATCGGCGTCGGCCAGTACCAGCACGACGTGTCGCAGCTGAAACTGGCGCGCGGCCTGGATGCGGTCGTGGAAGACTGCGTAAACGCCGTGGGCGTGGATGTGAACACGGCCTCCGTGGCACTGCTGGCGCGTATTTCCGGCCTTAACGCCACGCTGGCGCAGAACATCGTCACTCACCGTGACGAAAACGGCGCCTTCAAAACCCGTGCGGCACTGAAAAAAGTCGCACGTCTGGGTGAAAAAACCTTCGAACAATCCGCCGGTTTCCTACGCGTAATGAACGGTGACAACCCGCTGGACGCTTCGGCGGTTCACCCGGAAGCCTACCCGCTGGTGCAACGCATCGCCGCCGAGACTGACCGTGACATCCGTTCGCTGATCGGTGACGCCGCGTTCCTCAAGCGCCTGGACCCAAAGAAGTACACCGACGAAACCTTCGGCGTACCGACCATCACCGACATCCTGCAAGAGCTGGAAAAACCTGGCCGCGACCCACGTCCCGAGTTCAAGACTGCCGAGTTCCAGGACGGCGTCGAAGACCTCAAGGACCTGCAGCTGGGCATGATCCTGGAAGGTGTCGTCACCAACGTGACCAACTTCGGCGCCTTTGTGGACATCGGCGTGCATCAGGACGGATTGGTGCACATCTCCGCGCTTTCGGAGAAATTCATCAAGGATCCACGCGAAGCGGTAAAAGCCGGTGATGTGGTCAAGGTCAAGGTCATGGAAGTCGACATCCCACGCAAACGCGTCGGCCTGTCGATGCGCATGAGTGACACCCCCGGCGAGAAAATTGACGGTGCCCGTGGCGCACGCCCAGGCTCGGCGCCGCGCCAGTCGCAAAACAATGCACCGCGCAAGGAAGCCGCCACGGCGGCCCCAAGCAACAACGCCATGGCCTCGCTGTTCGCCAACGCCAAACAGTTGAAGAAACGCTGATGGAGATCCCGGCCGGGTTGACCCAGAGCGCATTCAGCGAGCTGATCGGCTGCCGCCTGCAGCGCCTTGAAGAAGGCGTTGCCGAGGTGGCCCTGACCCTGGAGCCGCACTTGCGCAACCGCGCGGGCAAGCTCCATGGTGGGGCGATTTTCAGCCTGGTGGACATTACGATGGGGCTGGCCTGTTCCAGCTCACATGGTTTCGACCAGCAGAGCGCGACCATCGAGTGCAAGATCAATTACATCCGCGCCGTGGAAGACGGCGACGTGCTGTGCACCAGCCGGGTGATTCATGCCGGCCGCCGCACGCTGGTGGTCGAGGCGGATGTGTACCAGGACGAAAGACTTGTCGCAAAAGCGCAGGGCACCTTCGCTGTCCTATAGCTCCTCACCCTCGATTTGAGTTAATTTCGGCGCTGCGACAACAGCGTCGGAATTTTCTTGCCGCGCTGTAGCCAAATTCATGGAGTGAAGTAGGCATTTTCACAGCGGGTCAAATCGACTCTAAACCAGGCGATAACGCCAGTTTTAACTTCACCCTTGTAGACCGTCCTGCCCACCCCCATATTGGGGCGACTGACGCGTGAAGGAATCCAACTTGAGCGAACTTCTCAACCGCCGCCTGGCTTTGCTCGGCAAGCGCGAACACCTCTCCCTGCTAGAGCAGTGCTTGCACGGCATCGAGCGCGAATGCCTGCGCGTCACGGGTGAGGGCCGCCTGGCACAAACGCCGCACCCTGAAGCCCTGGGCGCCGCGTTGACCAACGAACTGATCACCACCGACTACTCGGAATCGCTGCTGGAGTTCATCACTCCCGCGCTGCCCAACCCGGCCGATACCCTCAGCAGCCTGGACAAGATCCACCGCTTTGCCTACACCAAGCTCGGCAGCGAATACCTGTGGAGCCCCTCGATGCCGTGCCCGTTGCCGGCCGAGGAAGATATTCCGATTGCCTACTACGGCACCTCCAATATCGGCCAGCTCAAGTACGTGTACCGCAAGGGCCTGGCCCTGCGTTACGGCAAGACCATGCAATGCATCGCCGGCATCCACTACAACTTTTCCCTGCCGGAAGCGTTGTGGCCGTTGCTCAAAGAGACAGAAGGGTTCGTCGGCACCGACCGCGACTACCAGTCCACCGCCTACATCGCGCTGATCCGTAATTTCCGTCGCTACAGCTGGCTGCTGATGTACCTGTTCGGTGCCTCGCCAGCCCTGGACGCTGGTTTCCTGCGCGGTCGTTCGCACCAGTTGGAAGTCTTGGACGCCGACACCCTGTACCTGCCGTACGCCACCAGCCTGCGCATGAGCGACCTGGGTTACCAGAGCAACGCCCAGGCCGGCCTCACGCCGTGCTACAACGACCTGGCCAGCTATACCGACAGCCTGCGCGAAGCGGTGGCAACGCCCTATGCGCCGTACGTCGAGGTCGGCACCCACAAGGATGGTGAGTGGGTGCAGCTCAACACCAACATCCTGCAGATCGAAAACGAGTACTACTCCAACATCCGTCCCAAGCGCGTGACCTACACCGGCGAGCGGCCGATCCAGGCGCTGGTGGCGCGTGGCATCCAGTACATCGAAGTGCGCTGCCTGGACATCAACCCGTTCCTGCCAATGGGCATCGACCTGCCGGAATCGCGTTTCCTCGACGCCTTCCTGCTGTACTGCGCGCTGAACGACAGCCCACTGTTCGCCGACAACGAGTGCGGCAACGCCACCTCCAACTTCCTCAGCGTGGTCAAGGAAGGTCGCCGTCCGGGCCTGCAACTGCAGCGACAGGGCCAGGCGGTGGACATGAAGGAATGGGCCGCCGAGCTGTTGGAACAGATCGCACCGCTGGCCGCCTTGCTGGATGAGAGCCACGGCATTACCGAGCACAGCCAGGCGCTGGACGCTCAGTTGGCCAAGGTCAAGGACCCGTCCCTGACGCCATCGGCCCAGGTGCTGGCGGCGATGGCCGAGCGTAAGGAAAGTTTTGCGCAGTTTTCCCTGCACCAGAGCCAGCTGCACGCCGAGCACTTCCGCAAGGAGCCGCTGCCGGCCGAAGAGCAGGCACGCTTTGAACAGCTGGCACGCACGTCGCTGGCACAGCAGGCGGAGCTGGAGCAGAACGAAGTGGGCGATTTCGATGTGTTTGTCGGCTCCTACCAAGCCAGCATCCTCGCCATCAGCAACTAAAAAATGTTGGGGTAATTTAGTGTAGTGAGCGGGCTTGCCCCGCGCTGGGTGGCGAAGCCGCCCCAATAAGGCAACCGCATTGCTTCAGTTAACACGCGGCGCCAGATTTTAGGGCGGCTTCGCCACCCAGCGCGGGGCAAGCCCGCTCACTACAGGGCAACATTTTTCTCCTCATAAGCTAATTCGAAAATGTTATTTATTTTCGAATTCTTAGATCATTTAGTCTCCTCACACGCCGACCCTCGGCCGCCTGATTGAGGAGCTTCCCCTTGAAACTGCTAACCCCTCTGCGCCTCTTGGCCGCGTTGTCCCTGGCCGGTGCCAGCCTGTTTGCCCAGGCGGCGGATGTGACCATCGCTTACCAGACCACCGTGGACCCGGCCAAAGTCGCCCAGGCCGACGGTGCCTATGAAAAAGCCACCCACGCCAAGATCGACTGGCGCAAATTCGACAATGGCGCCGACATCATCGCCGCCATCGCTTCCGGCGACGTACAAATCGGCTACCTCGGTTCCAGCCCGCTGACGGCTGCGATCACCCGCAAAGTGCCGGTGGAAACCTTCCTCGTCGCCACCCAGATCGGCGGCGCCGAAGCCCTGGTGGCGCGCAACGGCTCAGGGATCAACAGCCCGCAGGACCTGATCGGCAAGAAAGTCGCCGTGCCCTTCGTGTCCACCGGGCACTACAGCCTGCTCGCCGCGCTGAAGCACTGGAACATCGACCCGTCCAAAGTGACCATCCTCAACCTCGCGCCACCGGCAATCATCGCGGCCTGGAAGCGTGGTGATATCGACGCGACCTACGTGTGGGACCCCGCCCTGGGCGTCGCCAAAGAGAACGGCAAGGTGCTGATCACCTCCGGCGAACTGGCCAAGTTCGGCGCGCCGACCTTCGATGCGTGGATCGTGCGCAAGGACTTCGCCGAGAAGCACCCGGAAATCGTCACCGCGTTCGCCAAAGTTACCTTGGACGCCTACGCCGCTTACCGCAAAGACCCACAAGCCTGGCTCGCCGACAAAGGCAACGTCGACAAACTGGTCAAGCTCTCCGGCGCCAAGGCCAGTGACATCCCCTTGCTGCTGCAAGGCAACGTCTACCCGCTGGCCGCTGACCAAGTGACCCTGCTGGGCGCACCGACCACCAAAGCCGTCACCGATACCGCTGCGTTCCTGAAGGAACAAGGCAAGGTCGACGCGGTACTGCCGGACTACGCCCCATACGTCAGTGCCAAATTCATCACTCACTGATTGAGGAGTTCATTGCGATGGCCTTGCTACAACTGGAGCGCATCAGCGCACAGTACCCAGGCGCCACAGAACCGGTACTGTCAGACATTTCACTCGACCTGGGGCCCCAGCAATTGCTGGTGGCCCTCGGCCCGTCCGGCAGTGGCAAGACTTCGCTGTTGAACCTGATTGCCGGCTTTGTCGAACCGTCTGCCGGGCGCATCACCCTCGATGGTGTGCCGGTCAACGGCCCCAGCGCCGAGCGCGGCGTGGTGTTCCAGGACGACGCCCTGCTGCCCTGGCAGGACGTACTGGCCAATGTCGGCTTCGGCCTGGAGCTGGCCGGTGTGCCCAAGGCGCAACGCGAAGTCCGCGCCCGGGAAATGCTTGCGCTGGTTGACCTCGCTGGTTTCGACAGCCGCCGTATCTGGCAGCTTTCCGGCGGCCAGAAGCAACGTGTCGGCCTGGCCCGCGCGTTGGCTGCCGACCCGCGCGTACTGCTGATGGACGAACCCTTCGGCGCCCTCGATGCCTTCACCCGCGAGCAGATGCAGGAGCTGTTGCTGCAAGTCTGGCGGCGCACGGCCAAGCCGGTGTTCCTGATCACCCACGACATCGAAGAGGCGGTATTTCTCGCCACCGACCTGATCCTGCTGGCACCCAACCCCGGCCAGATCGTCGAACGCCTGAGCCTGGACTTCGGCCAGCGCTACGCCGCCGGTGAATCGGCGCGGGCGATCAAGTCCGACCCGCGCTTTATCGAAACCCGCGAACACGTGCTGGGCAAAGTGTTCTCCCAACGGCAGGTGTCCGCATGAGCAGCTACGAACTCCCCGCCACCACCACCCAGCCAGTGGCGCACGCGGTTATCCCGGTGCGTCGCAGCTTGAGTACGCGCTGGATCAGCCTGCTGACCCTGTTCACCTTGTTGGCCCTCTGGTGGGCCGTGACCGCCACCGGTTTGATCGAACCCTTATTCCTGCCACCGCCGTCCGCCGTGCTGCAAAAAGGCTGGCTGTTGGCGACCAGCGGCTACATGGATTCCACCTTGTGGCAGCACTTGGGCGCGAGCCTCAGCCGTATCGGCCTGGGCCTGGGTTTTGCCGTACTGACCGCCGTGCCCGTGGGCATTGCCATCGGTTCCAATCGTATCGCCCGGGGTGTGCTCGACCCACTGATCGAGTTCTACCGGCCGATCCCACCTCTGGCCTATCTGCCGTTGATCGTGATCTGGTGCGGCATCGGCGAGCTGTCCAAGGTGCTGCTGATTTACTTGGCGATCTTTGCGCCCATTGCCATCGCCACGGCCACCGGCGTGCGCACGGTCGACCCGGCCAAGCTGCGCGCCGCGCAGTCGCTGGGCGCCAGCCGTGCGCAGTTGATTCGTCATGTGATCCTGCCGAGCGCCCTGCCCGATATCCTCACCGGCGTACGCATCGGGCTGGGTGTGGGTTGGTCGACATTGGTCGCCGCAGAATTGATCGCCGCCACCAGCGGCCTGGGCTTCATGGTGCAGTCAGCGGCGCAGTTCTTGGTCACCGACGTGGTGGTGCTGGGGATCCTGGTCATCGCCTTGATCGCCTTCGCCATGGAAATGGGCTTGCGTGCACTGCAACGCAAACTGGTGCCTTGGCATGGCCAGGCACATTGAGTGAGAACCGCATGAGCAGCCTGACCGTTACCCCCTTAAGTACCGCACTGGGCGCCCAGATCAGTGGCGTCGACATCACCCAGCCGCTGGACTTCGAGCAGCGCCACGCCATTGAACAGGCGTTGCTCACGCACTCGGTGCTGTTCTTCCGAGGCCAAGCCATCAACCCGCAGCAGCAAGCGCGGTTTGCGGCGAATTTCGGCGACCTGCATATCCACCCGATCTACCCCAACGTACCGGAACAGCCCGAAGTGCTGATCCTCGACACCGCCGTCACCGACGTGCGCGACAACGCCGTGTGGCACACCGACGTGACCTTCCTGCCCACCCCGGCGCTCGGTGCGGTGCTCAGCGCCCAGCTGCTGCCGGCGCTTGGTGGCGACACGTTGTGGGCCAGCGGGATCGCGGCGTATGAGGCATTGTCCGAACCGTTCAAACGGTTGCTCGACGGGCTGACCGCGACGCATGACTTCACCAAATCCTTCCCGCTGGAGCGCTTTGGCAACACCGCCGAAGACCTGGTGCGCTGGGAAGAAACCCGCAAGAAGAACCCGCCGCTGTCACACCCGGTGGTGCGTACGCATCCCGTCAGTGGCCGCAAATCACTGTTTGTCAGCGACGGCTTCACCACCAAAATCAACGAACTGGAACCGGCCGAAAGTGAAGCGATTCTGAAACTTCTGTTCGCCCACGCGACACGCCCGGAGTTCACCATCCGCTGGCGTTGGCAGGAAAACGATGTGGCGTTCTGGGATAACCGCGTGACGCAGCATTACGCGGTGGATGACTACCGGCCGCAACGGCGGGTGATGCATCGGGCCACGATTTTGGGGGACATCCCCTTCTAAAGCCTGGCATAAATCAAATGTGGGAGGGGGCTTGCCCCCGATGGCAGTTTGTCAGTCAACCAATCACTGACTGATCTACCGCTATCGGGAGCAAGCCCCCTCCCACATTGACCGGTTATTCAGCAGTGGAGGGTTTTTCCCACAGGTTGATCCCGCCTTCCTGCGCGAACCGATCAATCTCCGCCAGTTCTTCGGCGCTGAAGCTCAAATTCTTCAACGCCCCGACGTTTTCAATAATCTGCTCCGGCCGGCTCGCACCAATCAACGCACTGGTCACCCGTGGATCACGCAACGTCCAGGCCAATGCCAATTGCGCCAGGCTCTGGCCACGCCGCTGGGCAATTTCATTCAGCGCCCGCACGTGGGCGATGTTGGCTTCGGACAGGTGCTTGGCCTGCAACGAACCGCCACCCGGCCGATTCACTCGCGCATCCGCCGGCACGCCGTTGAGGTATTTGTCGGTCAGCAGCCCTTGGGCCAGCGGCGTGAAGGCAATCACCCCGGCACCGAGTTCTTCGGTGGTGTCCAGCAGGTCTTTTTCCACCCAGCGGTTGAGCAGGTTGTACGCCGGTTGGTGGATCAGCAGCGGCACTTTCCACTCGTTGAGCAGGGCGGCGATTTCTCGGGTTTTTACCCCCGAATAGGACGAGATACCGATGTACAACGCCTTGCCTTGCTGCACGGCGGTGGCGAGGGCGCTGGCGGTTTCTTCCAGCGGGGTGTCGGCGTCAAAACGGTGGGAGTAAAAAATATCCACGTAGTCGACGCCCAGGCGCTGCAGGCTCTGGTCCAAGCTCGCCAGCACGTATTTGCGCGAACCGCCGCCCTGGCCGTAAGGACCGGGCCACATGTCCCAACCGGCCTTGCTGGAGATGATCAGTTCATCGCGGTAGTGCTTGAAGTCTTCGCGCAGCAAACGGCCGAAGTTGATCTCGGCGCTGCCATAGGGCGGGCCGTAGTTGTTGGCCAGGTCGAAGTGGTTGATCCCCAGGTCGAACGCGGTGCGCAGCAGGGCGCGCTGGGTGTCGATCGGGGTGCTGTCGCCAAAGTTGTGCCACAGGCCCAGGGACAGTGCCGGCAGCACCAATCCACTGCGGCCTACGCGGCGATACGGGATAGATTCATAGCGGTTTTCGGCAGCAATGTAAGTCATCGAATCCTCTCTTGGACGTAGGCAAATAAGGCCTGGGAATAACGATATTCCCAGGCCTTTTAACCAGCTGAATCGCTTAAGTCTGCCTGTCCGTTTTACAGCAATTTCCTACCAGAGTGGAACGACATAGCTGACATAGAGGCGGTTTTCATCCTGCACGGTGGCGCCGGTGATATCCGGGCTGGCATGGGCGTTTTTCCAGGTCACACCGAGGCCTTTGAGGGTGCCGGTGGGTACTTGATAAGCCACGGCAACGTCACGCTCCCATTCGCTGGTAGTGCCCTGCGCCGTGCGGATGTCATCGCCGTGGGCGTAGCCGGCGGAGAACGTCAGGCCGGTGAGGCCGAGTGTGCCGAAATCATATTTGTACTGCGCCAGCCAGGTGCGCTCACCGGCATGCTGGAATTTATTCAACTGCAGGTTGGTCAGCGCCGGGGTGTCAGCACCTGAACCCGGGCCCTGGCGGTTGTCGCCGCTGTTCAGGCCGGAATCCAGGTACGGGAAGTCGCTGTCGCCGCTGTTCTTCTGGATTCCCAGGCCGACGGTGTGACCGTCCAGGCTGTAGCTCTCGAGCAAGCTGGCGGTGGTCTGGTTGATGCGGCCTTTGCCGGTGCCGTCACCGTAGAGGCCGGCCGCCGCAAAGTCTTTGTCGCCATCGGCGTTGCCGCCCACGCCCAGGCTGCGGAACACGCGCACGTCGGTGTCGATGGCGCCCACGGACAAAGCGTCATGGCGCTTGGCGCCGAGGAAGAACTGCTGGTAGTAATCCTCAAGGTTGGAGTACCACAGGCTGACCGTGGTGTTCTGTATACCGGTGTAATCCGCGCCTCCGAACAGGAAGCGATCACTCTCTTTGGTCCCCCCGGCAGTGATCATGCCCTGGTCGCCGGTTTCGTTGCGGATCTTGGTCTTGAAGATATCGCCGCCGGTGAAGGTGAAGTCGCTGAGGTCTTTGGACACCAGCTGCACACCCGTGTTGGTCTGCTGGTAAAGGCGCCCGTCGGTGTTGGCCAGTACTGGGTTGTTGCCGTAGAGCGTACCGACGCGCAGTTCATCCTTGGCAAAACGCATCTTGAACGTCGGGCTCAGCACGCCGAACTGGTCGGCGGACTTGCCGTTGTCCAGCGGGAACATGCTGCCGGGGTAACGGCCCTGGTGATCCTTGTCGTTGAGGTCGCCACCCGAGTCCAGTTTCAACCCGTAGAACGCCTGCAGATCCAGGCCAAACCCCACCGGCCCCTCGGTGTAGCCGGACTTGAAGTTGAACTCGAAGCCCTGGCCCCAATCGCGAATGCTGTGGGCCTTGGCGTTGCTGTTCACCACATCACGCCCCTGCTGGTTGAGATAGCGATTGAGCAGGGTCACATCAGCGTGGCTGTCATCGATAAAATCGGCATGGGCGGACAGCATAAAGCTCGCCATGGCGGCACCCACCATGGGGCTTAATAACGTCTTCATCGGTACCGGTCTCCGTCACTGTTTTGAAATGAAAGCGTCAAACGCTTCACACAATTACGCAGTGGCCAGATGACAGTTGCGCGTCAAACCGAGGGTTTGACGGATGAAATTAAATTTAAGAAAGCCCTCTAGAACGGGGCTTTGCGGGGTTTTAAGGAGCGGGCAAGCCCGCTCCCACAGGCGACTAACGTACCAAGTGCAGGAACTGCAGATGCCGTTCGTACTGGTCGAGGATGTCGTTGATGATCTGCTCCTTCGTGTAGCCCACCAAGTCGTAGTCCTGGCTGCCCTCACTCAAGTGCACTTCCGCCCGGTAGTAGCGACGGTTGTTGAGCTCTTTGGAGCCCATACCACCACGGGCGAAGGACGGTGTGAAGTAACCGCGCATCTGCACCTGGTAGACGAAGGGATGCTCCTCGCCATGGCCGATTTCCAGGCTCACGCTGTCGTTGGCCGGGTCGGGCTGAGTCACCACATTCAGGCCCTTCTCGACAAACACCGCCGTCACTTCTTCGATGGCCGGACGCACCGTTGCCTCAAGGAAGCGGTACACCTCGTCACGCGACGGGAAGTGCACAGCCTGGCTCAGGCGCTGGCGCCAGCCGCCACGCCCCTTGCGCGCCGCCGAGATCGGCGCCAGCGAATGCAGCTGGGCGATCTGCTTCTGCGATTCCAGATGGAAGGCTTTGTGCAGTCCCCACATCATCAGCAGCAGGATCATCGAGAACGGCAACGAGGTCAGCACCACCGCTGACTTGAGCGAATCGATACTGCCGGCGAACAACAAGGCACTGGTGACCAGCGCGGTCATCGCCCCCCAGAACACCCGCAGCCACTTCGGCCCGTCTTCATCGGCGTTGCCGCCCTTGGACGACAGCGTCGACAGCACGACGGTGCCCGAGTCCGCCGAGGTGACGAAGAACACGAAGCTGATAAACACCGTGACCGCGATGACGGTCTTGCTCCACGGGTAGGTTTCCAGCAGCAGGTAGAGGCTCATCGACGGGTCATCGATGGCCGACTGGCCGAGTGCGGCCATGCCGTGGTTGAGCACTTGGTCGATGGCGCTGTTGCCGAAAATCGACATCCACGCCAGGGTAAAGCCCAGCGGGATCAGCAGTACGCCGAAGACGAATTCACGGATGGTACGACCACGGGAAATACGCGCGATAAACAGGCCCACGAACGGCGACCATGCGATCCACCAGGCCCAGTAGAACACGGTCCAACCGCCCAGCCAGTCGCTCGGTTTATCGTAGGCGTACACGTCGAAGCTCTTGGTCGGCAAGGCGCCCAAGTAGTCACCGATGTTCTGGATCAAGGTGTTGAGCAAGTGCTGGGTGGGCCCGGCGAACAACACGAACAGCAGCAGCGCACAGGCCAGCAGCATGTTGATGTCGGACATCACCCGCACGCCTTTATCGACGCCGGCCACGGCGACCAGGATCGCGGCGCCCATCATCAGGGTGATCAAGCCGACCTGGATCCACTGGGTGTGGGCGATGCCAAACAGGTAATCGAGCCCGGAGTTGAGGTGCAGCACACCAAAGCCCATATCGGCGCCGAGGCCGAACACCGTGGCGATGATGCCGAAGCCATCCACCGCATAACCGATAGGGCCGTTGATGCGCTTGCCGATCAGTGGGTACAGCGCCGATCGCAATGCCAGCGGCAGGTTATGCCGGTAAGCGAAGTACGCCAAAGCCATGCCGACAAAGGCGAACACGCCCCAGCCATGCAAGCCCCAATGCAGAAACAGCACCTGCATGGCCTGACGCGCGGCGTCGGCGTTGAGCGGCGCGCCCTGTGGCGGTTGCACCAGGTGCGTCAGCGGCTCGGACACGCAGAAAAAGAACAGCGTGATGCTGATGCCGGCGGCGAACAGCATGCCGGCCCAGGACAGGTAACTGAATTCGGGCTCGTCGTGGTCGGCACCGAGTTTTATCTTGCCGTAGCCCGATAGCGCGGTGACCACCACGAAGACCAGATACAGGGTCATCGCCAACATGTAGTACCAGCCGACCGTATTGGCCGCCCAGTTTTGCGCCGCCAGCAACCAGGCACCGGCCTGTTGCGGGATAGCGATGACCGTGATGCCGAACAGCAGGATGAAGGTCGCGGCAAAGTAGAAGACGGGCGCATTCATGCGCACCATGCCGCTGGCTGGGGTGGACGATGCACTCATGAACGATGCACCCCTGGTGTGTGAGATGTGGCTGTCAATAACGGACTCAGCAAAGGTAAGCCTCCTGTTGTGAGCGGGCAGCGAACCACCGGGTTTAACTTGAACGAGCATTCAAGTTAAACATGGATAGGCGGTCTGGGACTAATCGCAAGGCTGAGTGGTAGATCATTCCTACACTAGCTCAAGGATTGGTATGACGGGCGAGAAGGGGAAATCGTTCAGCGGTCTGGAGGTGAAATGCACACAAAATGTGGGAGGGGGCTTGCCCCCGATGGCGGTGGTTCAGCCAATTCATTATTGACTGACACTCCGCTATCGGGAGCAAGCCCCCTCCCACAGCGTATTTGTGCAGGTGCTTTACTTCTGCGCGCCGTCCTCATGCTGCAAATTCGCCTGGGTAATATTCGCTCCCGCCGGCACGCTGCGCGTCAGCCACACATTACCGCCGATGGTCGAGCCCTTGCCGATGGTGATGCGCCCCAGGATCGTCGCGCCGGCGTAGATCACCACGTCATCCTCAACGATCGGATGGCGCGGGTGCCCTTTCTGCAACTGCCCATCTTCATCCGCCGGGAAGCGCTTGGCGCCCAGCGTCACCGCTTGGTAGATGCGCACTCGCTCGCCGATGATCGCGGTTTCGCCAATCACCACGCCCGTCCCGTGGTCGATGAAGAAGCTCGGGCCAATCTGGGCGCCGGGGTGGATGTCGATACCGGTGGCCGAGTGGGCAATCTCCGAACTGATGCGCGCCAACAGCGGCAAACCGGCGCGATACAGGTGGTGCGCCAAGCGATGGTGAATCACTGCCAGGATCCCCGGATAGCACAGCAGCACTTCATCCACACTGCGCGCGGCCGGGTCGCCGTGATAGGCGGCCAACACGTCTGTGTCCAACAGGCTGCGCAGGGACGGCAAGGCCAGGGCGAAATCCTGGATCAGGCGGATGGCAAGGGCGTCGACCGCGCTGTCATCCTGGCCTCCTTGGCGCGCGGCGTAACGCAGTTCCAGGCGCGCCTGGGCCAGCAATGCGTTGAGGGCAACATCGAGGGTATGGCCGACGTAAAAGTCTTCACTTTCTTCACGCAGGTCCACCGGCCCCAGGCGCATTGGGAACAACGCACCGCACAAGGCTTCAAGGATCTGCGCCACGGCTTCGCGCGATGGCAGCTCACGGCCGCCATGTTCACCACTCAAGCGACCGTTGCGCGTTCGCCACTGGTCCCGGGCGCCGCGCAGTTGGCTGACGATGGTCTGTAATTGCCAATGACTGGAACGCTCACTCACGGTATTCACTCCTGACGAAATGGCCCTCACTTTACGGTATGCACCCTGGCCGCCCTTAAGAACCAATGGTGCGATGCTAAGAACCATCCGACATAAGCGATTGTCGGTTGCCCGATGAAAAGTGCCTGCCTATAGTCGCCCCACCACTCAGCAACCGTGCGTAACCATGATCAAACAACAGCTCGACCGTTTTAATCGCCTGGACCTGCTGGGCGGCGCCACTGCCCTGGAAAAACTCGAGCGGCTGTCGACTTGGCTGGGCCGGGACATCTACGTCAAACGCGACGACACCACGCCGCTGGCCATGGGCGGTAACAAGCTGCGCAAACTCGAATACCTCGCCGCCGATGCCATCGCCCAGGGCGCCGACACCCTGGTGACCGCCGGCGCCATCCAGTCCAACCATGTGCGCCAGACGGCTGCGCTGGCTGCCAAGCTTGGCCTGGGCTGTGTCGCCCTGCTGGAAAACCCCACCGGCACCGAAGACCCTAGCTACCTGGGCAACGGCAACCGCCTGCTGCTGGACCTGTTCGACGCCAAGGTAGAATTGGTGGAGAACCTCGACAACGTCGACGACCAGCTCAACGCCCTCGCCGACCGTCTGCGCAGCAACGGCAAGAAGCCGTACCTGGTGCCCATCGGCGGCTCCAATGCCCTCGGCGCCCTGGGTTATGTGCGCGCCGGCCTGGAGCTGGCCGGACAGATCCAAGACAGCGGCATCGACTTTGCCGCCGTGGTGCTGGCGTCCGGCAGTGCCGGGACTCACAGTGGCCTGGCCCTGGCCTTGAGCGAAGTGCTGCCGAACCTGCCGGTGATGGGCGTCACCGTGTCGCGTACCGACGAAGCCCAGCGCCCGAAAGTGCAGGGCCTGGCCGAACGCACCGCCGAGTTGCTGGGCGTGGCGATCCCCGACGCCTTCAAGGTGATCCTGTGGGACGAATATTTCGGCCCGCGTTATGGCGAACCGAACGCCGGCACCCTTTCGGCGGTCAAGCTATTGGCAAGCCAGGAAGGCCTGCTGCTGGACCCGGTCTACACTGGCAAGGCCATGGCCGGCTTGCTGGACGGTATCGGGCGTCAGCGGTTCGAGGATGGCCCGATTATTTTCCTGCACACCGGTGGGGCCCCGGCATTGTTTGCCTATGACTCGGTTTTCAACTGAATAAACGCAGGCTAAATGTGGGAGGGGGCTTGCCCCCGATAGGGCAGTGTCAGTTTATGCATGTATCACTGACCCACCGCTATCGGGGGCAAGCCCCCTCCCACATTAGACTCAACATATATTCAAAAATAGAATATGAATTTGGATTTATATTATTTTCAAGTCTTAAAAACCGGCTTTATCATCGCGCCGTAGGCGAAGACGCGCTACGCGCTTTAAGGCAGGATACGACTACTGCGTCACCTGCTTCGCTCAACATAAAAAACACAGGGGCTCTTCATGACTATTTCTGTATTCCGTCGCACGTTGTTGGTTGGCACTTTGGGCCTGGCTCTCGGGGCGGGCCTGCTGGGGCAGGCGGTTGCCGGTGAACAACTGGGCAACATCAAGAAAGCCGGCGAGATCAAGATCGGCCTGGAAGGCACCTATCCACCGTTCAGCTTTGTCGATGAAAGCGGCAAGCTCAGCGGGTTCGAGGTTGAGCTTTCCGAAGCCTTGGCCAAAGAGCTGGGCGTCAAGGTCAAGCTGCAAGCCACCCCGTGGGACGGCATCCTCGCAGCCCTTGAATCCAAGCGCCTGGACGCCGTGGTCAACCAAGTGACCATCTCCGAAGAGCGCAAGAAGAAGTACGACTTCTCCAAGCCTTACACTGTCTCGGGTATCCAGGCGCTGGTCCTGAAGAAAAACGTCGACACCATCAAGACCGCCGACGACCTGGCCGGCAAGAAAGTTGGCGTGGGCCTGGGCACCAACTACGAACAATGGCTCAAGGACAACCAACCCAAAGCCATCATCAAGACCTATAACGACGACCCGACCAAGTTCCAGGACCTGCGCATCGGCCGCATCGACGCCATCCTGATCGACCGCCTCGCGGCTTTGGAATACGCCAAGAAAGCCCCGGACACCGCTGCCGCCGGCGATGCCTTCTCCCGTCAGGAAGCCGGTATTGCCCTGCGCAAAGGCGAGCCTGAGCTGCTGGCCGCTGTGAACCAGGCTCTGGACAAGCTGCGCGCCGACGGCACCTTGAAAAAGCTGTCCGAGAAATACTTCAACGCTGACGTCACTCAATAATGGAAGCAGGTTTCCAACTCGCGCTGGACTCCGCGCCCTTTCTGCTCAAGGGCGCGTATTACACGGTGATTCTTAGCCTGGGCGGGATGTTTTTCGGTTTGGTGCTGGGCTTCGGCCTGGCCTTGATGCGTTTGTCGCGCTTCAAGTTGGTCAGTTGGATCGCCCGTGTCTACGTGTCGTTCTTTCGCGGCACGCCCTTGCTGGTACAGCTGTTTTTGATCTACTACGGCTTGCCGCAAGTGGGCATCGAGCTGGATCCGATCCCGGCCGCCATGATCGGCTTTTCGCTGAACATGGCCGCCTACGCCTGTGAAATCCTGCGCGCCGCCATCGCCTCCATCGAGCGTGGCCAGTGGGAAGCTGCCGCCAGTATCGGCATGACCCGTGCGCAGACCCTGCGCCGGGCCATCCTGCCGCAGGCGATGCGCACGGCGTTGCCGCCGCTGGGCAACAGTTTTATTTCGCTGGTCAAGGACACGGCGCTGGCCGCCACCATCCAGGTGCCCGAGCTGTTCCGCCAGGCGCAACTGGTGTCTGCGCGAACCTTCGAAATTTTTACCATGTACCTCTCCGCAGCCCTGATCTACTGGATCCTGGCGAGCATCCTGGCGCATTTGCAAAATCGTCTGGAAGACCGGGTCAACCGGCATGACCTGGAGTCCTGAAGCATGATCGTGGTTGAAAAACTGACCAAACAATTCAACGGTCAGGTGGTACTCAACGGCATCGACCTTGAGGTCAAGGAAGGCGAAGTCATCGCCATCATCGGCCCCAGCGGTTCCGGCAAGACCACCTTCCTGCGCTGCCTGAACTTCCTCGAGCAACCCACCAGCGGCCGCATCAAGGTGGGTGACATCGAGATCGACACCAGCAAGCCGATCAACCAGCAACAGAGCCTGGTGCGGCGCTTGCGCCAGCACGTGGGCTTTGTGTTCCAGAGCTTCAACCTGTTCCCCCACCGCACCGCGCTGGAAAACGTCATCGAAGGCCCCACCGTGGTCAAGAAGATGCCGCACGACGCCGCTGTCGCGTTGGGCCGCCAGTTGTTGGCCAGGGTCGGCCTGGCGGGCAAGGAAGACGCCTACCCACGGCGCCTGTCCGGTGGCCAGCAGCAGCGCGTGGCGATTGCCCGTGCGCTGGCCATGGAGCCGGAGGTGATCCTGTTCGACGAGCCCACCTCGGCCCTCGACCCGGAACTGGTGGGTGAAGTGCTGGCGACCATCCGCAGCCTCGCCGAAGAAAACCGCACCATGGTCATCGTCACCCACGAAATGAGCTTCGCCCGTGATGTGGCCAACCGGGTGATCTTCTTCGACAAGGGTGTGATCGTGGAGCAAGGTGAAGCCAAGGCGCTGTTTGCCAACCCCAAGGAAGAGCGCACCAAACAGTTCCTGAGTAAATTCCTCGCCCACTGATACACCCTTGAATGTGGCGAGGCCGCTTGCTCCCGCTGGAGTGCCAAAAAGCTTGGCGCCGCTGCGCAACCCAGCGGGAGCAAGCGTCCTCGCCACAACAAGCGGCTCCTACAGGAATTCCGCGTACCCCCCCGGTAAAAGCCCTCTTCGCAGCCGCCATAAAAGCCCCCTCCCAGTCAGACCCTTCTGAATATCTCCAAACCCGCCGTTTAGCCTTTTGCCGCCATTGACGCTCCTTGGCCAACCCTCTTATCTAGCGCCCAGAGGATTGGATCCTATCCCGGCTACTCACTGAATCGTTCTTTTCGGCCCCCCCGCGCACCCGCGCCAAAAGGTCCGGAACGATTGCTGCTGGCTGCATCAAGGAGATTACTTATGACGCACACCCTGCTCACCGCCCCGACGCTGCCCCAGGCCATCGCTCATGGCATCAATGCCCTGGCCGCCACCCACCTGCAAGTCGACATTGCGCCGTATCCCGGCATGGATGAAGGCGACCTGATCGAGCTGTTCTGGAACAACTGTTTTGCCGCTTCACGCCGGGTAACGGCCTGCAGGATCGGCGCGATCACCCATCTTCGGGTGCCGGAAAGTTTCGTGCTGGATGGCCCGGCCCGGGTGCATTACCAGGTCATGCAAGTCGGCCGTTGCGCTGCACGTTCGGCGGTGGCGCAAGTGCGCGTAAAGACCCTCTACCCAGGCGGCCAGCCCTCGCCCCTGTACCGCGACGAAAACCATAACCTTGCCCCCGTAGGCCTGCCCGACACCATCCGCCGCTATGGCGTCAACGCCAGGCAGGTGCGACGCGGCATTCCCCTGACCATCGAGCCCTACCTGAACATGACCCGCGGCGATGCCATCACGCTGCGCTGGGGCGATGCGCGCCTGGATCTGCCCCAGGTCCAGGCCAAGGACATCGGCCTGGCGTTACAGGTATGGGTGCCGTCAACGGTGATTATCGAAGCCGGCGACGACTGCCGACTGGAAGTGACCTACTGCATTCTGGATCGCGTCGGCAACAATTCACGCTGGGCGCCCGCCCGTACTGTGCGCATTGCCGCCGAGGCCCCCACCCCCACGGCCGGGGCTGAGCTGATCTACCAGCCGCGACCAATGGGGTCACCTTGCGAACCGGGGTGAGAGACCTTCTATGCATATTCCCAAAAGTTAGTTTATTTAAATATTTAACACGCTTAGGGTATATGCACCGGACCACCGGACATTCCTGATTTTTCTGTTTTTATTTCATTGAATGCGAGGTCGGTATGGTCAGAATTACCCCGGTGCATAACGCCAGGGCATTACGTGCAGCCAAGGAGCGGCGCTGATGTCTAACTTGGCTCTAACACCCCCCCAGAGCGATCTGGACGTAGCCCCCTTGCTGTTGCCGGCCGCCGTGCTGCGTAACGACGCAGAGGCGCTGACGGCCGCTCATGAGCTGGCCCAGGCTGCGCGCCTGCAAGCCGCCAAGCGCGACCAGCAGCGCAAGCTGCCATGGGCGCAGATCGAGCAGTTCACCCGCAGTGGGCTGGGCAGTATTTCCATTCCCCGTGAATACGGCGGCCCGCAGGTGTCGTTCGTAACCCTGGCCGACGTGTTCGCGATCATCAGCGCGGCAGACCCAGCCCTCGGGCAGATCCCGCAGAACCATTTCGGCATCCTGCACCTGTTGCAGGGCGCCGCTACCGAACGCCAGAAAAAGCAGCTGTTCCAGAGTGTGCTCGACGGCTGGCGCATCGGCAACGGCGGCCCGGAGCGCGGCACCAAAAACACCCTGGAACTCAAGGCGCGCATCACCACCGTAGGTGACGGTTACGTGATCAGCGGCCAGAAGTTCTACTCCACCGGCGCATTGTTTGCCCATTGGGTCGCGGTAAAAGCCCTGAACGATGACGGTAAGCAGGTCATGGCGTTCGTGCGCCGTGGCACTGAAGGGCTGCGCATCGTTGACGATTGGTCCGGCTTCGGCCAACGCACCACCGCCAGCGGCACGGTGCTGTTGGACCACGTGCCGGTGGACGCCGAGTTGGTCGTTGAAAACTGGCGTATCGGCGAAACCCCGAATATCCAAGGCGCCGTCTCGCAACTGATCCAGGCCGCCATCGACGCCGGCATCGCCCGTGGTGCACTGGATGACACCGTGGCGTTCGTGCGTGAGCGCTCGCGCCCGTGGATCGACGCCAAGGTCGAACGCGCAAGCGATGACCTGTATGTGATCGCCGACATCGGCAAGCTGAAGATCGAACTGCACGCCGCCGAAGCCCTGCTGCGCAAGGCCGGCCAAGTGCTGGACCAGGTCAGCGCCGCGCCGATCACCGCGCAATCCGCGGCACGTGCATCCATCGCGGTGGCCGAGGCCAAGGTGCTGACCACCGAAGTGTCGCTGCTGGTCAGCGAAAAGCTCTTCGAACTGGCCGGCAGCCGCGCCACCCTTGCCGAATTCAACCTCGACCGCCACTGGCGCAACGCCCGCGTGCACACCCTGCACGACCCGGTGCGCTGGAAGTATCACGCCATCGGCGCCTATCGATTGAACGGTACCTTGCCGGCTCGCCATTCCTGGATCTGACCGACCAGACATCTGGAGAACATCATGACTTTCTCTCACCCCGTCGCGGTCATTACCAGCGACGAACAAGCCCTTATAGTCGCCAGCGACCTGGCCGAAGACTTCCGTCGCGACAGCGCCCAGCGTGACCGCGAGCGCCGCCTGCCCTTGCCCGAACTGGACGTGTTTTCGCGCTCCGGCCTGTGGGGCATCAGCGTGCCCAAGGAGTACGGCGGCGCGGGCGTGTCCAACGTCACCCTGGCCAAGGTCATCGCCTTGATCGCCCAGGCGGATGCGTCCCTGGGCCAGATCCCGCAAAATCATTTCTATGCCTTGGAAGTGCTGCGTGTGAACGGCAGCCCCGCACAACAACAGCGCTTGTACGCCGAAGTGTTGGCCGGTCAACGCTTCGGTAACGCCCTGGCGGAACTGGGCACCAAGACCGCCCATGACCGCGTCACTTCAATCACCCGCGACGGCGACGGTTGGCGCATCAGCGGCCGCAAGTTCTACTCCACCGGTGCGATCTACGCTCAACGCATTCCCACCTCGGTGGTGGATGAACAGGGCGTGCAGCAACTCGCCTTTGTGCCGCGCGACAGCGACGGCTTGACCGTAATCGACGACTGGAGCGGCTTCGGCCAGCGCACCACCGGCAGCGGTTCGGTGGTGTTCGACAACGTGTGGGTCGCCGCCCAGGACGTGATTCCGTTCCAGAGCGCCTTCGAGCGCCCGACCACGGTCGGCCCCCTGGCGCAGATCCTCCACGCCGCCATCGACACTGGCATCGCCCGTGCGGCCTTTGAAGACGCGCTGCACTTCGTACGCACCAAGACCCGCCCATGGATCGACTCCGGCAGCGACAAAGCCACCGAAGACCCATTGACCCTGAAAAGCTTCGGCCACCTGAGTATCCGCCTGCACGCCGCCGAAGCGCTGCTGGAGCGCTCGGGCGAATTCCTCGACCGTGCCCAGGCCGACAGCAATGCCGAGACGGTTGCGGCCGCCTCGATTGCCGTCGCTGAAGTGCGCGCCTTGAGCACCGAAATCTCCCTGGCCGCCGGCAGCACCTTGTTCGAACTCGCCGGCAGCCAGGCGACCCTGGCCGAGCACGGCCTCGACCGCCACTGGCGCAACGCCCGCGTGCACACCCTGCACGACCCGGTGCGCTGGAAGTACCACGCGGTGGGCAATTACTACCTCAACGATGAAAACCCGCCGCTGCGGGGGACCCTCTGATGAGCAAAAAGAAGATCCTGCTCAATGCCTTCAACATGAACTGCATCGGGCACATCAACCACGGCCTGTGGACCCATCCACGGGACACGTCCACCCAGTACAAGACGATTGAATACTGGACCGACCTGGCGCAAACCCTGGAGCGCGGGCTGTTCGATGGCCTGTTCATCGCCGATATCGTCGGCGTCTACGACGTGTACCAGAACTCGATCGATGTGCCGCTCAAGGAGTCCATCCAGCTGCCGGTGAATGACCCGTTGCTGCTGGTCTCGGCGATGGCGGCGGTCACGAAGAACCTCGGCTTCGGCCTTACCGCCAACCTCACCTACGAGCCGCCGTATCTGTTCGCCCGGCGCATGTCCACGCTCGACCACCTGAGCCGTGGCCGCGTGGGCTGGAACATCGTCACCGGCTACCTGGACAGCGCCGCCAAGGCCATGGGCCTTACCGAGCAGGTCGAGCATGACCGCCGTTACGACCAGGCCGATGAATACCTGGAAGTGCTCTACAAACTCTGGGAAGGCAGCTGGGAAGACGGCGCGGTGCTCAATGATCCGCAGGCGCGGGTGTATGCGCAGCCGGGCAAGGTGCACAAGGTCGAGCACCACGGCGAGTTTTATCAAGTGGAGGGTTATCACCTGTGCGAGCCGTCGCCACAACGCACGCCGGTGCTGTTCCAGGCCGGCAGCTCGGATCGCGGCTTGCTGTTCGCCGGGCGGCATGCCGAATGTGTATTCATCAGCGGGCAGAACAAGGCGGCGACCAAGGTCCAAGTCGATAAGGTGCGCGCCAGTGCGGTCGAGGCCGGACGTAATCCCGATGACATCAAGGTGTTCATGGGCCTCAACGTGATCGTGGGCGCCACCGAGGAGCTGGCCTGGGCCAAGCACGCTGAATATTTGAGCTACGCCAGCCCGGAAGCCGGCGTGGCACATTTCTCGGCGTCCACCGCCATCGATTTTGCCCAATACGCACTGGACGAACCGATCCAGTACGTGAAGAGCAACGCGATCCAGTCGGCCACCAAGAACCTGCAGAACAACGACTGGACCCGGCGCAAGTTGCTGGAGCAACACGCCCTGGGCGGCCGCTACATCACCCTGGTCGGCTCACCCGAGCAGGTTGCCGACGAGTTGGAATCCTGGATCAGCGAAACCGGCCTGGATGGCTTCAACCTCACGCGCATCGTCACGCCGGAAAGCTACGTGGACTTTATCGACCTGGTGGTGCCGGAGTTGCAACGCCGTGGGTCGTACAAGACCGCTTATGAGACCGGCACCCTTCGGGAAAAAGTCTTCCACGGCACGGCTCGCCTGCCCGAACAACACACCGGATCCACCTACCGCCACTGATCAAAAATGTGGGAGGGAGCTTGCCCCTCCCACATTGGATCTCCATTGCTTTCACCAACACCTTATGACTGGAAATCGACCATGAAAAAAACACTGCTCTCCCACCCAGTCAAAGCACTGGCCTTGGCTTTCGGACTGTTCAGCTCGGCGGTGTTCGCCGCCGATGCACCGTTGAAAATCGGCACCACCGCTGCCTTCGCCATTCCATTGGAAGCCGCCGTGGCCGAAGCCGGTAAACAAGGCCTGAAGGTCGAGCTGGTGGAGTTCACCGACTGGATCGCGCCCAACGTCAGCCTGGCCGCCGGCGATATCGACGTGAACTACTTCCAGCACATCCCGTTCCTGGAAAACGCCAAGGCCGCCGCCGGTTTTGACCTGGTGCCGTACGCGCCGGGCATCATCAACAACGTCGGCCTGTATTCGAAGAAGTACAAGCGCATCAGCGACCTGCCCGAGGGCGCCAGCGTGGCGATTGCCAACGACCCGATCAACAGCGGGCGTGGCCTGCAATTGCTGGCCAAGGCGGGCTTGATCACGCTCAAACCGGGCGTAGGCTACAAGGCCACCGAAGAAGACATCGTCACCAACCCGAAGAAGATCAAGATCCTGCAAGTCGAGGCCGTGCAATTGGTGCGCGCCTATGACGATGCCGACCTGGTGCAGGGTTACCCGGCGTATATCCGCCTGTCCAAGACCTTCGATGCCGAGTCGGCGCTGTTGTTCGACGGCCTCGACCATCCGGAGTACGTGATCCAGTTCGTGATCCAGCCCAAGAGCAAGACCGACCCGCGGGTGATCAAGTTCGTCGACATCTACCAGCATTCGCCCGTGGTGCGTGCTGCGTTGGACAAGTCCCTCGGTAAGCTCTATCAGGTCGGCTGGGAAGATAAAAAATGACCGCCGCCCACTCTCAACTGCGCGACCTGGGCTTGCCGCCCAGGGACGCCGAGCAGACCGAACTGCATCCGGACCTGAACCGCGCCCACGTGCGTTTTATCAACCTGGGCAAGACCTACGACGGCACCGTGCATGCTTTGCAAGGCATCGACCTGGCGATCCAGCGCGGTGAAGTGTTCGGCATCATTGGCCGCAGCGGTGCCGGCAAGTCGTCGCTGATTCGCACCATCAACCGCCTCGAACAACCTAGCAGCGGACGGGTGCTGATCGATCAGGTGGACATCGGTGACTTCGACGAAGACCGCCTGGTGGCGCTGCGTCGGCGCATCGGCATGATCTTCCAGCACTTCAACCTGATGTCGGCCAAGACGGTGTGGCAGAACGTCGAGCTACCGCTGAAAGTGGCGGGCGTGCCGAAGCCGCAGCGTGAGAAAAAGGTGCGCGAGCTGCTGGAGCTGGTGGGTCTGCAGGACAAGCACACGTCCTACCCGGCGCAGCTGTCCGGCGGGCAGAAACAGCGCGTGGGCATCGCCCGCTCGCTGGTGCACGACCCGCAGATCCTACTGTGCGACGAGGCCACGTCGGCGCTCGACCCGGAGACCACCCAGTCGATCCTCGGCCTGCTGCGCGAGATCAACCAGCGCCTGGGCCTGACCATCGTGTTGATCACCCACGAGATGGCGGTGATCCGCGAGATCTGCGACCGCGTGGTGGTGCTCGAACACGGGCGCATCGTCGAGCAAGGCCCGGTGTGGGAAGTGTTCGGCAACCCGCAACATGAGGTCAGCAAGACCCTGCTGGCACCGCTGCAACATGGGCTGCCGGACGAGTTGCAAAGCCGTTTACAGGCCAAACCAGCGACCGCCGATGCCTCGGTGGTGCTACGCCTGCGATTCACCGGCAGTGATACCGACGAGCCGGACCTGGCCGCGCTGTTCAGCGCCCTCGGCGGGCGCGTGCGCTTGCTGCAAGGTGGCGTGGAACGCATCCAGGGGCATGCCCTGGGGCAACTGCTGCTGGCGGTGAAGGGCTCGCCCCACAGCGCAGAAGAACTGCGTAACCGCGCCGGCAATTGGGCACAACAGGTGGAGGTGCTGGGCTATGTGGTTTGATCGTTTAGTGCAGGGCGCCATCGACACGTTGTTGATGGTCGGCGTGTCGTCATTGATTGCGCTGCTGGTGGGGATTCCACTGGCGGTGTTCCTGGTGACCAGCGACAAGGGCGGCATCTACCAGGCACCGGCGTTGAACCGCGTGCTGGGGGCGTTCGTCAATCTGTTCCGCTCGATTCCGTTCCTCATCCTGATGGTGGCGTTGATCCCGTTCACGCGGCTGATCGTCGGCACTACCTACGGCGTATGGGCCGCCGTGGTGCCGCTGACCATCGCCGCCACGCCGTTTTTTGCGCGCATTGCCGAAGTGAGCCTGCGCGAAGTCGATCACGGCCTGATCGAAGCCGCGCAAGCCATGGGCTGCCGCCGCTGGCACATCATCTGGCACGTGCTGCTGCCGGAAGCGCTGCCGGGGATTGTCGGCGGGTTCACCATCACCCTGGTGACCATGATCAACTCGTCAGCCATGGCCGGCGCGATTGGCGCGGGCGGCCTGGGCGATATCGCCTACCGCTACGGCTACCAGCGTTTTGATACGCAGATCATGCTCACCGTGATTGTGCTGCTGGTGATCCTCGTGGCGGTGATTCAGTTGGGCGGTGATCGGTTGGCGCGAGTGCTCAACAAGAGGTGAGGTATAGTCGGGCCATCGAAGACGCCCGGTATTACCCGTCATGACTCTTAAGCCCGACGACCTCAACACCATCACCGCCACCACCCTCGGCCACTACAACACAGTGGCCGAAGACTTCCGCGAAGGCACCCGCGACCACGACGTGAGCCAGAACATCGACGCGCTGCTGCGGCATATCCAGGGCACGGCGCCCTTTACCGTGCTGGATTTCGGCTGCGGGCCGGGGCGCGATTTGCAGACGTTCACGCGCATGGGGCATATCGCCGTAGGACTGGACGGCTCCGAGCGGTTTGCGCAGATGGCGCGGGAAGACAGTGGTTGTGAGGTGATGCAGCAGGACTTCCTGAAGCTGGACCTGCCCGCCGAACGCTTCGACGGGATTTTCGCCAATGCCGTGCTATTTCATATTCCCAAGCAGGAACTGCCGCGTGTGCTCAAGCAGTTGCAAGGGGCGTTGAAGCCGGGTGGCGTGCTGTTCAGTTCCAACCCTCGGGGTGAAAACCAGGAAGGCTGGAATGGACCGCGGTACGGGTCGTATCACGACCTGGCGGCGTGGCAAGCGTTGCTGACGCAGGCAGGGTTTGTGGAGCTGGAGCATTACTATCGACCAGCGGGATTGCCGAGGGAGCAGCAGCCGTGGTTGGCCAGTGTGTGGCGCAAGCTGTAGATTTTCGTTGCCTCGTCTGACGCCATCGGGGGCAAGCCCCCTCCCACAGTTTGATTTGTGAATACAGTCAATATGTGGGAGGGGGCTTGCCCCCGATGACGCCTGCTGAGGCAACCTTACTCCACCTGATACACCAGCGTTTTTTCACCCATCCCATGTGCAGTCACGCTGCGCCCGGCATAGCCCTCTCTTTCCTCGCCAGAAAAATTAGCCACCAACCGCGTCCCATCGGCAAAGGTGGTTTCCTGCACCTGCCTATCCGCCGTCAACCAACGAAAACCCGTCATCGCCTGGGTCGCCAACCGCTGGTGCAACGGCCGGAAAAACCGGTCCTGGCGCTGTATCACCGGCAGCCGCCGCTTAACCGTCGAAGCACTCAAGTGATACAGCGGCGGCACGTTATAGAGCAGCTGCGTCAGCTCGTTTTCAGCCCGCACATTGCTCAGCTTCAAGCTGTCGAACAGCCAGTGATGGGTAGTGATCACCGAGCCGTGGAACACCGCCTGGTACAGCGGCAGGCGCATGGTCGGCTCGAAATACACCGTGCGATAAGGCTCTTTCAACGGCGCCGACTTGAAGAACACGGCCGGCTGCTCCGGCGGATACCAATTACCCACGTAATAGGCCGATTGCTTGTCTTGGGTCATCTCCCGATCCCCCCAGCCAATCACCGGCGTCTGCATACCATGGGCGAACAGGATGCCTTGGGCGGTGATAGCGTTGCCGTCTTCGGAGCCGGCGGGCAACTTGAGTACGGTATTGAGCCAGTGCGAAGCGTCGATGTTGCCTTCGGCGTTCTGCGCCTGGGTCATTGTGGCCCCGTCACGGTAGCTGTCGAAGACCATGCTGGTGGCGTAAGCATCGAGAAACCAGGCGTTGAAACCGGCCGTTGCCTGGACAGCCTGTACACGTGCCTCCAGCAGAGGCCGCACGCAGCGCGGATCGGTGTAGTGGCCGGACTGCTGGAAACCGGTTTTCAGCTTGCCGTCCTTCAGCACAATCGCGCACTCGCGGTACGCCCTGCCGCCCAGGTGCGCGGTGGTCCAATCCGGATTTTCCGTGGCCGACAACGCGGTTTCATAGGAGTCATAGGGAGCCATCAGGAAGCCTGCGTCGACACCGGCCCGGATCGCCTCGGGGTGCCAGAGACCGCCTTCCCAGCCTTCGCCCAAGGTCAGCAGCAAACGCGGCAGGCCTGAGCTGCGCAATGCCTGGATCACCTGGCTGCCCCAATGTGCGGGCGTATCACTCAGCGCCCCGGCAAAATCCACGGCCAGCTCGCTACGCAGCTCGCCATAGCGCGCGGCGAGCGGGGTCATGTCGGGCTCCTCTACCTGCCAACGCTGCCGAGCCTTTTTGTTGATCGCCGCGTTCAGGCCCCGGAGCACTACCGTCTGCTCATAGCGATTCAAAGGGGAATCCTGCGCGAGGACCTTGGCGGATTCCTTGTCCAATAAGCCTTTGAGCGCATGCCCGCGCAAGCGCTGGAGCAACAGCGGCCAATCGCGCACATCCTCGGGGGCCAGCAAGTCATTGCCCCACAGGTAGACATGACTGGCGCCCAGCAGCTTCTCGGCCTCGGGCGTCTGCCGCAGTTTGTCAGCCAGTGGCTCATACCGGCCCTGCTCCACCAACCATTGGCGGTAGCGCTTGGCGCCAGCCAACGGATCGGCCTCACCCAGGTGCAACAGCAGGGTCATGGGGGTGCTGGGGTTGAGCGTGGTGAATTCATGGGCCACTGACAGGGCCTGGTTTTCCTGCCAGCGCAGGCGGTTGTTGTAGGGATTGGTCAGTAACCAGCTGAGGGTGAACCCGCCGTGATCGACGCCCCACAGCGGCAGGCTGAGATCCTGGGTCGTGTTGAAGTCACCTTGCTCCAGCAGGAAAGCCTTCCACACGGCATTCCCGGTGGGCACGTAATGCCCCTCGGCCAACGGCCACATCAGCCCCCTGCCCAGGGCATTCGCCGGTTGCACGAGGATCGGCAGCTCACCCGCTTCCCGCGCCGTGATGGATAGCGCCAGGTCACGCTGCTGGAGGCTGGCGCTCACCCGAAAGGCGCCGTCATCCCATTGCCAGCTCGCTTGCTGATCGCGCTGCTCAAGTTGGCTGACGGCACGTGCCGCGACCCCGCTGGAGGCCTGTATCGTCGGCTGGCCGTTAGGCGTAACGCGGATAGCAAGGGTGGCCGGGTCGAGTTCGACCCGCCACAAGGTGTTTTCCAGAACGGTGGCGAACGTCAGCGGCGAGAGGAAGAGACCGCAGAGCAACAAAACAGAACGCAGGTAGCGCATGGGATTGGACCCGAACGGAATGAAAGTCGGGAGGGTAGACCACTCAATGACTGGCGGGGGCAACGCGTATCACCTCCAGACGTTTCCCACGGAGCAAAAGGTCAATGAGGATCAAAATGTGGGAACGGCCTTGATGTGGCGAGGGAGCTTGCTCCCGTTGACTGCGTAGCAGTCTCCGGCTTTTTAGGGGCGCTTCGCACCCCAGCGCAAGCAAGCTTGCTCACCACAGCAAGCCTCCACATTTTTAAACGCGTTTTTCCTGAGGGTCCTGCTTGGGTTCGCGGATTTTGTACCAGGCCACATACAGCGCGGGCAGGAACAACAGCGTCAACAAGGTCGCAATGATAATCCCGCCGATCATCGCGTACGCCATCGGCCCCCAGAACACTTCGCGGGCGATAGGGATCATGCCCAGGCTTGCCGCAGCCGCCGTCAGCAGGATCGGCCGGCGCCGGTGCTCGGTGGCTTCCACCACCGCGTCCCACGGCGTATAGCCGGCCACTTCGTATTCATGAATCTGCGTCACCAGGATCACCGAGTTACGGATGATGATGCCGATCAGCGCCAAAATCCCGAGGATCGCCACGAAGCCCATGGGCGTACCGGTGGGTATCAACGCCAGCACCACGCCGATCAGCCCCAGCGGCGCGACACTCGCCACCAGGAACATCTTCTGCACGCTGTGCAGCTGGATCATCAGGAAGGTCGCCATCAGGAACAGCATCAGCGGCACCACGCTGGCAATCGGGCCCTGGGCCTTGCCGCTTTCTTCCACGGTGCCGCCGGTGGCAACCTTGTAGCCCACCGGCAGGCCGGCGCTGAATTTGTCGATCTCAGGCTTAAGTTGCTTGACCAGGTCCGTCGGCTGCATCTCGTCGCGCACCGAGGCCTTGATGGTAATGGTCGGCTTGCGGTCGCGACGCCACACCAGCGGCTGCTCCAGTTCATAGCGCACGGTGGCGAAGGCCAGCAGCGGGATCGAGGTGCCGTTGGGCGTGACGATCTGCAGGTTCTGCAAGGTTTCCGGCGTGCCGCGTTCGGCGTCTTCGGCGCGGCCGACGACGTTGATCAGGTAGATATCATCGTGTACCTGGGTCACCGAGGCACCGCTGACCACGCTGTTCATCAACTGCGCCACGTCTTCCGACGACAGCCCCAGTTGCCGCGCCTTGTCCTGGGCGATGTCGATGCGCAGCACTTTGCCGGGCTCGTTCCAGTCGTAGATGATCTCGCCCAGGTGGGTGTTCTGGTCCAGTAAGGTCGCCAGTTCGATGGCGTGTTTGCGCACCTGGTCGGTGTCTTTGCCCGACACGCGATACTGAATCGGCCTACCCACCGGCGGCCCCATTTCCAGCGGCTGCACGTAGCTACCAATCCCCACGAAGTCATCGCGCAGGCGCTTTTGCAGGCGCGCGATCAACTCACCACGCTCTTCCAGGCCCTTGCTCACGATCACCAACTGCGCGTAGTAGGGGTTTTCCAGTTGCTGGTCGAGGGGCAGGTAGAAACGGATCGCCCCCTGACCGATGTAGGTGCTCCAGCGCGCAATGTCCGGGTCGTCCTTGATGATTGCTTCAAGGCGGTCGACGGCCTTGCGCGTCTCGTTGATCGAGGCGTTTTGCGGCAGGTTCAGGTCGACGAGGATTTCCGGACGGTCCGACGACGGAAAAAACTGGTTCTGCACGAACTGCATGGAGAACACCGAGGCCACAAACAGCGCCACGGTGATGCCGATCGCCCACCAACGGTTACGCATGGCCCAGAGCATGCCGCCATTGAAGGCACGGCCAATACGCCCGGGCTCAGCGCTGTGGGGTTTGACGTTGGCGCTGAGGATATGCACCCCGATCACCGGCGCAAACAGCACCGCCACCACCCACGACACCAGCATGGCCACGGCAATCACTGCGAACAGGGTGAAGGTGTACTCGCCCGCCGAGCTGGCGTTGAGGCCAATCGGCACAAAGCCTGCCACGGTCACCAGCGTACCGGTGAGCATCGGGAACGCCGTGGACGTGTAGGCGTAGGTCGCCGCCTGCTCCTTGGTTTCGCCTTTTTCCAGGCGCGTGATCATCATCTCGACGGTGATCATCGCGTCGTCCACCAACAGGCCGAGGGCGATAATCAACGCGCCCAACGACACGCGCTGCATGGTGATGCCGC
The DNA here is from genome assembly GCF_002859085.1 of Pseudomonas sp. QC2. NCBI lineage: Bacteria > Pseudomonadati > Pseudomonadota > Gammaproteobacteria > Pseudomonadales > Pseudomonadaceae > Pseudomonas > Pseudomonas sp. QC2. The sequence goes on along the minus strand of NZ_PKKS01000002.1, from coordinate 60,939 downwards.
TGTATTCCATGAACACAAACACCAGCGCCAGCACCAATGGAATCGAGCACGCCACCACCAGCCCGGCGCGCATGCCGAGGCTGATAAAACTCACCACCAGCACGATGATCACCGCTTCAAACAGCGCGCTGGTAAAGCCGCCGACGGCCTCTTCCACCACCTCCGCCTGGTCGGACACTTTGTGCACGCCGACGCCCACGGGCAGGTCGGCGGTCAATTCGTCCATGCGTTCATGCAGGGCCTTGCCGAACGACTGGATATTGCCGCCCTTCTGCATGGCTATCGCCAAGCCAATCGCCGGCTTGCCGTTGAAACGGAACATCGGCCGCGCCGGGTCCACATAGCCACGGCTGATCTCGGCAATGTCCGCCAGCCGATAGAAACGGTCATTGAGCCGCAGGTTGACGTTGGCCAGGTCTTTCTCCGAGGCGAACTGCCCCGACGTGCGCACCGAAATCCGTTCCGGCCCGGCCTCGATCACCCCGGCCGGGGTCACCGCATTCTGCGATTGCAGGCTCTGCACCACTTGGCGTTGATCAATGCCCAGGGCGGCCAGTTTGCGCGTGGAGAAATTCAGGTAAATCACTTCGTCCTGCTGGCCGATCATCTCGACCTTGCCCAGGCCCGGCACCGAACGGATCTCGGCGCGCACCTGCTCCACGTAGTCGCGCAGCTGGCGCATCGACAGGCCGTCGCCGGTAAAGGCGTACACCGAGCCAAACACATCACCGAACTCGTCGTTGAACGACGGCCCTTGCAGACCTTGGGGGAAGGTGCCGCGAATATCGTCGATCTTCTTGCGCACCTGGTACCAGACCTCAGGGATGGCCTTGGCGCTGGTGGTGTCCTTGAGGAACACGAAGACCGTGGACTCACCCGGCCGCGTGTAGCTTTTCACGTAGTCGAGGGAGTCCAGCTCTTCGAGTTTTTTCTCGATGCGGTCGGTGACCTGCTTGAGGGTCTCCTCCTGGGTCGCGCCCGGCCAACGGGTCTGGATCACCATGGTCTTGATGGTGAACGAAGGGTCTTCCTCGCGGCCCAGGTTCATGTAGGAGAACACGCCCATCAGCAGCGCGACGAACATCAGGTACCAGACGAAGGACTGATGCTTGAGGGCCCAGTCGGATAAGTTGAAGCTCCCTTTCATCGCGGGCTGTCCTCGTCGATTTTGACTTTTTGCCCGGGTTTCAGGCTGTTCACGCCCGCGGTGACGATACGCTCGCCGGGTTTGACGCCACCACTGAGCACCGCGCTGTCGGCGTCACGGCTGATCACGGTGATGTCGCGCGGTTGCACGGTCTGGTTCTGGGTATCGAGCAGCCAGATACGAGTCTTGCCATCGACTTCCTGCAAGGCGCTCAGGGGCAGTTCGATGCGCGGGGCGATGGCGGTACTCAAGGTCACGCTGATCGCTGTGCCCAGGCGGAATGCAGGCGGTGTTTCGGCCAGGGTCAGGCGTGCTCGGCGGGTGCGTGTGGCGCTTTGGGCCTGGGGTTCGATCTCGCGCACGATGGCAGTGGTCTGCACGCTGGGGTCGAGTTGCCCGGCGACCAGGAACACCACGTCTGGCGGCAGACGCTCGGCGAGGCCGGCCGGCAGGTCGATCACCGCTTCCTTGATGTCCGGTCGGGCCAGGGTCACCACTTGCTGGCCGGCGCTGACCACCTGGCCGGCCTCGGCATTCCAAGCGGTGACGATGCCGGCGTGGTCGGTGCGCAGTTCGGCGTAGTTGAGTTGGTCCTTGGCTTGATTGACCGCAGCCTGGGCCTGGTCGAGGGAAGCCTGGGTGGTCTTCAGGTCGGTCTGGGCGATATCCAATTGAGCCTGGGCGCCGACGCCACGGTTGAACAGTTCCTGCTGACGGCGGGCGTTAGCCTGGGCGTTGATGTATTGCGCCTGCACGCGGGCCAGGTCGCCCTGGGCCGAACGCAATTGGTTCTGTTGGTCGGTGGGGTCGAGGACGGCAAGCAAGGCGCCCTTCTCCACCTCGGCACCCACGTCCACGGCACGCCGGGCAATCCGGCCGGGCACGCGAAAGCCCAGGTTACTTTCGTAGCGGGCCTGGATGGTGCCGGCGAAGCGGCCAAGGTTTTCCTGGTCCTCAGACGTCACTTCCATGGATAACACCGGACGCACCGGCTCGGGCGGCGGTTCTTCTTTGGAGCAGGCCACCAGTAACAGGCTGGCAGCGAGTATGAGCGTCAGGCGCTTCATGGTTGGGCTCCTTGCTGGGCGATCTCGACCAGCATGCCGGGGTGCAGCAATTGCCCGCCGGCCACCACGACTTTTTCGCCGCCCTTGAGGCCGTCGCCAATGATCACCTTGCCGGTGAGATAACGCGCCACGGTGACCTTGTGCAGTTGCGCCTTGCCGTCGCCGTCGATCAGCCAAACGGCGGGCTCGCTGAGGTCTTTCGTCAGCGCGGCCCACGGCAATTCGATACTCGCCTTGGCCGGGCCATTGGCGGTCGCGCTCACCACCGAGCCCAATTCCATGCCTTTGGGTAATGCTTGCAGGGCGATTTTCACCTGCACAGTGCCGGTGTTGGCGGCCACGGCAGGCGTGACTTCGCGTACTTTGCCCTGGACCTTGATGCTTGGGTTATCCAGCAGGCTCACGGTGATCGGTGCATCCGGCGGTGGCTCCACCAGCAGGGATTCATACACGTTGAATACAGCATCGCGCTCGCCATCGCGCGCCAGGCTGAAAATCGGCACGGTGGCCTGCACCACTTGGCCGACTTCGGCCTGGCGCGCGGTAATCACGCCCGGCGCTTCGGCCACCAGCGAGGTATAACCGAGTTGCTCCCGTGCGTTAGCCAATTGGGCCTGGGCGGCGGCCAGTGCGCTTTGGCTGCTGCGCAACGCGGCCTGGGCGGAATCGTATTCGCTGCGGCTGGTGTAGCCCTTGGGCAAGAGTTTTTCCTGGCGCACGAAGGCGGCGGCGGTCTGCTTGACCCGTGCCTGCTCGGCCACGACCTGGGCCTGGGCAGAATCGACGTTGGTCTGCAGGTCCTTGGGGTCGAGCTTGGCCAGCACCTGCTTGGCGGTCACACGGTCGCCCACATCCACCGTGCGCTGGATGATCTTGCCGCCCACGCGAAAGGACAGATCGGTTTGCACCCGGGCCTGGATATCCCCCGTCAAGGTGACGGCCGCGGCAAAATCCGCCGGCTGCACAGTCTGCACAAACACCCGTGAGTGCGCCTTGGGTTCAGCCTTTTCCTCGCCACAGCCGCTCAACAGCGTCAGTAGGCCAAGACCAACAATACAGGTGGAAATACGACCGCCCATGCAGGCTCCTTTTGCGTGATGCCGACTTGCCAGTGTTTATGCGACTGTGAGCTTAGTTCAGGGTTCCACCGATGCATGCTTTCTGCTTGTCGTGAGCGGGCTTGCCCCACTGCCATCCGGTTAAGGGCAAGACGCACCCTGTGGCGAGGGAGCTTGCTCCCGTTGGACTGCGAAGCAGTCCCAAAAGGTTATGATCCTTGTGTAGGCCGTTAGGGCCTCGCGCGGGGCAAGCCCGCTCACTACAGGTAGGTGACCGATGCTAAAGACCCTCGCGGTGGCCAATTACCGCTCGATCAACAAATTGGTGGTGCCCCTGGACCGGCTGAACCTGGTCACCGGCCCCAACGGCAGCGGCAAGTCCAACTTGTACCGCGCCCTGCGCCTGCTGGCGGAAACCGCCCAAGGCGGGGTGATCAATGCACTGGCCCGTGAGGGCGGGCTGGACTCCACCTTCTGGGCCGGCCCGGAAACCATCAGCCGGCGTATGCGCAACGGTGAGGTGCCGGTCGAGGCCGTGGTGCACCAGGGCGTGAAGCGCTTGCGCCTGGGGTTTGCCGGGGAGGATTTCAGCTACGCCATCTCACTGGGGCTGCCCGAACCGAGCCGGTCGTTTTTCTCCCTGGACCCTGAGGTGAAGAAGGAATGCATCTGGGCGGGCCAGATCTACCGCCCGGCCAGCCTGCTGGTGCAGCGCTCAGGGCCGATGGTGCGTGCCCGTGACGGTCGCAACTGGGATGTACTGGCCCAGCACACGCCCAACTACCACAGCCTGTTCGACCAGGTCGGCAGCCTGCGCGGTTCGCCGGAAGTGCTGCTGCTGCGCGAAAGCATTCGTGGCTGGCGCTTTTACGATCACTTTCGCAGCGATGTCGATGCGCCGGTACGCCAGCCACAACTGGGCACCCGCACGCCGGTGCTGCACCACGACGGCCGCGACCTGGCGGCAGCGTTGCAGACCATTCGCGAGATCGGCGACCCCGAGGCGCTGCAACGGGCAGTCAGCGACGCATTCCCCGGCGCACGCCTGAACATCGAACCGTTACAGGGCGGGCGCTTCGCGATTGAGTTCTATCAGGAGGGCTTGCTGCGGCCACTGTCAGCGGCGGAATTGTCCGACGGCACCTTGCGTTACCTGCTGCTGATCGCAGCGCTGCTCACGCCTCGGCCACCCACCATGATGGTGCTGAACGAACCGGAGACCAGCCTGCATCCGGACCTGCTACCCGCGTTGGCGCGCTTGATCATCCAAGCCTCTCAGCAGTGCCAGGTGTGGGTGGTGTCGCATGCCAGCCGGTTGATTGCAGCGTTGCAGCAGGACCAGGCGTGTAATTCGATTGTGTTGGAGAAGGTGATGGGAGAAACCCGGATCGTGGGCCAGGGGATTTTGGATGCGCCGGCTTGGCATTGGCCGGAATAGGGGGTGACTGGAAGGCCTCATCGGGGGCAAGCCCCCCACACTTGAATGTATTCACAGATCAATAATGTGGGAGGGGCTTGCCCCCGATAGCGGTATCAACCCTGCCACTTCCCGCCTTCAACAATCACACTCTCAGGCTGGGTGTCATCGCTCAGCTCTTTACGCACATATTGGTCGTACAGCTTGAGCAAAAACTTTTCCTCACCCAACTTCGCCAACTCGGCATTCACCCAGTCACGCAGTTCGACGTTGCCCTTTTTCACCGCTGGCGCAATCGGCGCTTCATCACCGAGTTTTTCTTCCAGCACGCGGTAGCCCGGGTTCTGCTTGGCCCAGCTGAACAGCACCAGATTGTCCTGAGCGTAGGCATCACCCCGTCCAGCCGACAGCGCCTGCAACGACTCGGAGTTCTTCTCGAACTTGAGCAGTTTCCAGTCCGGGTGGTGCTTGGTCAGCCAGATATCAGCCGTGGTGCCGGTGGTCACGATGGTGGTGCGGGTGGCCAGGTCATCCAGGCTTTTCACCGAGCTGTCCTGAGGCACCAGGGCCTGTACCGCAACTTTCAAGTTGGGGTTGGTAAAGTCCACCGCTTCCTTGCGCTCCGGGGTCACCGTCATGTTGGCGAGGATCAAGTCGACCTTGTCGCTTTGCAGGAACGGAATACGGCTGGCCGGCTCGACGGCGACAAACTCAACCTTGTTTTCATCGCCGAGCAGGTCCTTGGCGAGTCGGCGCCCGATGTCGGTATCGAAGCCGACATAGCGGCCTGCTTCGTTGACGAAGCCGAACGGTGGCTTATCGGTGAAGACGCCGACAATCAGCTTGTCCCGCGCCTTGATCTTGTCGATGTAGCTCACGGCGGCAGCCGTAGGTTTGGTGGGCTCTTCAGCCTTCTTATCGCAGCCGGCCAGCAGGGCGACGGCCAACAGTGGCAGCAGTAACTTTTTCATATCAGCTCCAGTTCCTGGGTCTTTTTGGGCAGTGTTGAAACAAAGGAGAACTTCTCCAGGAACTGCTGCGCGCGTGCGGTTTGCGGGTTCTTAAAGAATGCTTCGGGGGTGTTGTGTTCAAGGATGCGACCGGCCTCCATGAACACCACACGGTCGGCGACGGCGCGGGCGAAGGCCATTTCGTGGGTGACGATCAACAGGGTCATGCCATCGCGGGCCAGGCCCTGGATCACTTCCAGCACTTCCTTGACCATCTCCGGGTCGAGAGCGGCGGTGACTTCGTCAAACAGCATGACCTGGGGGTTCATGCACAGCGAGCGGACGATGGCGATGCGTTGCTGCTGGCCGCCGGACAGCTGACGCGGGAAGGCGTCGCGCTTATCGGCCAGGCCTACGCGATCGAGCAGTTTTTCTGCCTGTTCACGGGCTTCGCGGGGGTCACGTTTTTGTACTTTCAAGGGGCCAAGCAAGATGTTATCGAGCACGCTCATGTGCGGGAACAAGTGGTAGCTCTGGAACACCATGCCCACGTCCTGGCGCACCTGGCGCCAATCGGTGCTGTTGTCCAACAGCTCTTTGCCGGCGAAACGCAGGCTGCCGCTGTGTGCGACTTCCAGGCCATTGAGGCAACGCAGCAAAGTGCTTTTGCCGCAGCCGCTGGGGCCGAGGATCACCACCACTTCGCCGCTTTGCACGCTCAGGTCGATGCCCTTGAGCACCTGCTGGTCGCCGAAAAATTTGTTGAAACCCTGGAACTCGATCAACGCACTCATGTTTGGGCCCAGCGCCGTTCCAGCACCTTGGAGGCGGCCGACAACGGGTAGCAGATAAAGAAGAAAAACAGGAACAGCACGCCGTAGATCAACACGGACTCATAGGTGCGCTCGATGATTTGCTGGCCGACCTTAATCACGTCCACCACGCCGATCAGCACCGCCAGGGAGCTGGTCTTGATGATGCGCGTGTAGACGTTGATGGTCGGTGGCGTCATGCGTTTGAGAGCCTGGGGCAGCAGCACGTAGCCGTACAGTTGCGGGTCGGACAGCCCAATCGACAACCCCGCTTCACGCTGGCCACGGGGCAGCGAATGCAAAGCGCCGCGCACCACTTCGCCAACCTCGCTGGCGCCCCACAACGACAACACCAGCACGGCGCACCAGAAACTCGGGATGCTCAGGCCAAAGAAAATCGGCAGGCCGAAAAACAGCAGGTACAGCCACACCAGCACCGGAATCGCGCGGAACAACTCCAGGTACACCCGTAGCACAGCGTTGATCAGCCGGTTGTTCAAGGTGCGCAGCACGCCATACAGCACGCCGCCGACAGTACTGAAGGCGATGCTCAAAAACGAAATCGACAGGGTCTGCGCAGCGCCCTTGCCCAGTTGCGGCAACGACACCCACAACAACTCAAGACCCGAACTGGCCATGCTGGAGCCTCCTTTCCAGGCGGCTGAGCAGCAGCGACAGTGGCAGGAACAGCAGCACGCAAATCAGCGTCAGCACGGCAAGCATTTCGTAAGTCTTGTAGTAAAGGGCGATGTAGCTTTTGGTGGTGTAGAGAATCTCCGGCACCGCCACAGCAGAGACCACGGTGGTCTCCTTGAGCAGGAAGATGAAATTGGCGAACAGCGCCGGCAAGCTGAGAATGCCGGCCTGGGGCAGGATCACGTGGCGCAGCAGCTGCCAGTCGGACAGGCCGATGGACTTGCCCGACTCGATCTGCGCCAGCGGCACCGCTTCCACACCGGCGCGCAGCACTTCGGTGAGGTAGGCGCCGCCAAGGAACGTCATGGTGATGATTGCCGCCCAGAACCCGGAAATATTGAAGCCCAGGGCCGGTAGCGCGAAGTACACGAAAAACAGTTGGATCAGCAGCGGCGTGTTGCGCGCCAGCTCCACATACAGCGCCACCAGCCGCGACAGGTACGGCGTGCGAAACACCAGCAGCGCCGCGTTGATCAGTGCCACCAGCAAGGAGGTGGCAATGGCGATCAAGCCCACTTGCAGCGTCACCCCCACGGCCTTTAGAAACGCCGGCAAGGTGCTGAGGATAAAAGCGAAATCGAAGGTCATTTCTAGTCCATGACGCCGCAGGGGTAATGCGGCGAGCGCCGTCCGATCCAGCGTGGGTAACGCCGGGTAGCGCGAACTTTAAAGGTATAAAAAGTAAAATTTAAATACCTAAATAGCATATTCATATCACCCAAAAAGATAACCGTCGGATTCGCGGGTTTGGCAGGTGACAGCTATGGTTGGGGGGTCTGTATTTCGAGGGATTGAATAATGAACACAACAACACCAATCGATCCAAAGGAACTGGTGAAGTGGCTGGTGGCATTGCGCCGGGCGATCAATAGCAGAGCCCTGTAAAACACCGAAGTATCCACTGTGAGATGAAGATCAAATGTGGGAGGGGGCTTGCCCCCGATGGCGGTGTATCAGTTACAGATTGATTGGCTGACACACTGCAATCGGGGGCAAGCCCCCTCCCACATTTGGATTGCATTCCAAATTTCAGGCATAAAAAACGCCGACGCTATATAAGCCATCGGCGTTGAAACCTTGAAGGGGGTTTTCAGTTACATCAGAACGCAGGCACTACCGCACCGTTGTACTTCTTCTCGATGAAAGCTTTGACTTCCGGGCTGGTCAGGGCCTTGGACAGTTTCTGGATAGCGTCGCTGTCCTTGTTGTCCGGGCGAGCCACCAGGAAGTTCACGTACGGCGAGTCAGCGCTTTCGATGATCAGCGCGTCCTTGGCTGGGTTGAGGCCAGCTTCCAGGGCGTAGTTGGTGTTGATCAAGTCCAGATCAACCTGATCCAGCACGCGTGGCAGCAGGGCCGATTCCAGCTCTTTGAACTTCAGGTTCTTGGGGTTGCTGGCGATGTCTTTTGGCGTGGCCAGGGCGTTGGTCGGATCTTTCAGGGTGATCACACCGGCTTTCTGCAGCAGCAACAGGGCGCGGCCGCTGTTGGAGCCTTCGTTAGGAATGGCCACGGTGGCGCCATCTTTCAGCTCGGAGATGTTCTTGATCTTTTTCGAGTAACCGCCGAAGGGTTCAACGTGCACGCCAACCACGGTGACCAGGTTGGTGCCCTTGCCCTTGTTGAAGTTTTCCAGGTACGGCAGGGTCTGGAAGTAGTTGGCATCCAGGCGCTTCTCAGCCACCTGCACGTTAGGTTGTACGTAGTCGGTGAAGACTTTGATTTCCAAGTCCACGCCTTCTTTGGCGAGGGTTGGCTTGACCAGTTCGAGGATCTCGGCGTGCGGCACTGGGGTCGCGGCCACCACCAGTTTCTCGTTAGCCTGGGCGAAGCCAGCAGTCAGGGCAGCCGCCAGTGCGGTAAACAACAGAACCTTTTTCATGCAGTGTCCTTATCGAAATTCCGGGTCGTCTCTGACGGCCGTTTTTTTATGTGGTGTGCCAGCGAAGTGCTATCGCGGCGTGGGAGGGACAATACCTAGATTTTTTATTCCCGAACAATATCTTTTATTCACGTTGATATTCCATTTTGCTCATGTAGTGGCTTGTTCACGTAGAAAGCTGCGCAAGGTTTCCTGCTCGGCGGGGCTGGCCGTGTTGAAAATTCGCTGTACCTGCTCCAACGGCGTGCCCCCCACAGGCAAATTCAGATGCTCGGGCAAAATCTCGTCGCCGCTGCTGACCAGCAATGCAAAGTGAATAACGTTTTCCAGCTCACGCGTATTGCCCGGCCAGGTGTGGTGCTCCAGCACGCGCTGGGCGGCGTCGCTGATCAGCGGCACCGGCAGGTCCAGGCGCTGGCTGTAGATGCCCAGGAAATACTCGGCCAGGGACAGGATGTCACCGACACGCTCGCGCAAGGCGGGCAAGTCCAGCTGGCCTTCGCTCAGGTAATGAAACAAGCGCTCATGGAACTTGCCGGCGGCCACGGCCTGGGCCAAGTCGATGCTGGTGGCCGCCACCAGGCGCACATCCACCGGGCTGGGCTGATGGGCGCCGACGCGGGTGACTTCATGGTTTTCCAGCGCGGCCAGTAGTTTTACCTGGATCGGTAGCGGCAAGTCGCCGATCTCATCCAAGTACAAGGTGCCGCCATTCGCCGAACCGAACCACCCCGCCCGGCTGCTGGCCGCGCCACTGTGGGCACCGGCCGCATAACCGAACAACTCGGCATCGGCATAGGTCGGGCTGATGGCGCCGCAATTGACAGAGACAAACAGCCCGGTGCGGTCGCTGCCACGGTGGATGTGCCGCGCCAGCAGCTCTTTACCGCTGCCGGTTTCGCCGCGAATCAGCACCGGCAAGGCGCGCGGCGCGAGGCTTTCCAGGTCTTCGCGCAGTTGCCGCGAGCGTGGATCAACAAAGACCAACGCTTTGGCGCGAATGCTCAGCGGGCTTTTTTCCGCGTCGGGGAAGGTCAGCAGTGGCTGGCCGTAGGTTTCATGCAGGCTCATGGCAGGCTCCCGCCCCAAATCCACTCAGGGACGGGGCGTTTAAAGATAGTCAGGCAGTGCGCCGGGCGTGATGCTCAAGGCGGCTTTGCAGGCGATAAAGGTAGGCGAAACCCTGCTCCCAACGCTGGTGGCCGGACTTCACATTGATATGGCCGGCACCGGACAGAATGCCGGCTTCAGCGCCCCAGTTACGCGCCAGTTCCACGGCTCGGGGAGCGCTGACGGCGCTGTCGTTATCGGAGCTGACCACCTGGGTGGGAAACGGCAGCAAGTCGGTCGGAATTGGCGCAAAGTTGCGCAGGGCAGGCGAGCACGCCGGGCGTTCGACATCGGCCGGAGCCACCAGCAAGGCGCCACGCACCTGGCGCAGGAACTGCACTGGCGCGGTAGCCGCCCAATGCGCCACGGTGATGCAGCCCAGGCTATGGGCGATCAGGATCACTGGCGTGCTGTCGGCCGCAATGGCCTCGGCCAGCGCGGCGACCCAGTCTTCGCGCCGTGGCGTCAGCCAGTCGGCCTGTTCCACACGGGCGCTGTTGGGCAGGCTGTTCTGCCAATGACTTTGCCAATGATCTTCTGGCGATCCTTGCCAGCCCGGCACGATCAGGTAACGAATCGACTCGCTGTGCATGGGTGTGCCCTCCTGCAGCGTTTAACGTTGCTGAACAGTATAGGGACGAGGGTTATATTCGTTAAGGAATAAGAAGCTATTTATTAATAACCAAAATATCAAAGCCGATGAAGATCAAACTGTGGGAGGGGGCTTGCTCCCGATGGCGGTGTATCAGCCGCCACCTGTATCAACTGACCCACTGCCATCGGGAGCAAGCCCCCTCCCACATTGACCAGGTTCCACATAGGGACTCGGGGGTGTTGAGTAAATCCCAGGCAAAAAAAAGGCCGCACCCTGCCAAGGAAACGGCCAAAAAGTTGTCGAGGCTATTGGTGGAAGCGTTGCAACTAACGTGCGGTAATCACCGACAGCTTGGTAATCCCCGCGCGCTCGATAGACGCCATGGCTCGCGCCACTTCGCCGTAGTTCACACCATCGTCAGCCTGCAGTTGCACCCGCACATCGGGGTCCTTGGCCTTCGCCGCCTGCAGGTTGAATTCCAGCAGGTCCGGCTGGATTTCGTCCTTGTTGATAAACAGTTTGCCGGCGCCGTCGATGCTCACCACCAGCGGGTCTTTCTGCTCCACCGGGGCCACGGCCTCGGTCTTGGGCAGGTTGATCGGGATCGCGTTGGTCAACAGCGGCGCGGTGACGATAAACACCACCAGCAGTACCAGCATCACGTCCACCAGCGGCGTGACGTTGATCTCGCTCAGCACCTCATCACTGTCTTGCGTGGAAAAGGCCATCTCAGGACGCCTCCTTCACTTTCTGCGGGTTGCCGGGCGCATGCTTGGTCAGGGCCGGGTGCAGCAGCACGCGGAACGAATTCTTTTGCGCCAGGCTGTAGAAGTCGTGGGCAAAGTCATCCAGGTCGGCAGCCGTCAGTTTCAGGCGACGCAGGAAATAGTTGTAGACCAGCACCGCCGGCACCGCGACAGCGATACCCACGCCCGTCGCAACCAGTGCTGCACCGATCGGACCGGCCACGGTTTCGAGGCTGGCGGAACCGGCGGCGCTGATGCCCTTGAGCGCTTCCATGATCCCCCACACGGTGCCGAACAGGCCGATAAACGGCGAGGTGCTACCGATACTGGCGACCACGGCCAGACCGGTCTCCAGGGAACGGCGCTCGCGCACGATCTGCTGGCGCAGGGCACGTTCGAGACGGTCCTGATGGTTGATCGCCTGGCTGAGGTCAGCGGCGTGCGGGGTTTCACCCACCTGGATCGCGGCATAACCGGCCTGGGCGACACGGGCAGCAGCGCCTGGCTGGGTTTCGGCCAGTTCGGCGGCCGAGTCGAGACTCGACGCCGCCCAGAACTGTTTATGGAACCTGCGATCCTGGGCCTTGAGGCGACCGAACTGCACGCCCTTGAGCAGGGCCAGGCCCCAAGTGGCGACCGAAAAAACCACCAGCAGCCAGATCACCGCGCTTTCGATGGATTCAAGTGGAGATGCTAATGCCATGATGTTTCCCCTCTGTACAGGTCGCGGTGTGTGCAACACACCGCAGCGCAATAGTTAGTGAATCTTGAAATCGATCGGTACGCTGACCCAGCCGTCCTGAGCCACATCGCCCTGCTTGGCCGGCACGAAGCTCCAACGCTTCACGGCGGTCAGTGCGGCGTCATCGAGTTGCTGGCGACCGCTGCTTTTCTGGATCTGGATCTCGCCCGGCTTGCCGCTGGCCAATACATGCACCCGTAACAACACCGTGCCTTCCCAACCGCGACGCTGGGCCAGTGATGGGTACTCCGGCGCCGGGTTCTTCAAGTACGCGGCGTTGGCCGAAGCGGGTGTCACCGGAGCCGGCGCGGGCGGAGCAACAGGTGCAGGCGCGGGTGGCGCCGGTGTTGGCGGCGCGAGCGGCGGGTCGACCGGTTTCGGTGCGGGCTTGGGCTCAGGCTTGGGAACCGGCTTGGGCTTGGGTTTCGGAATCGGTTTGGGCGGCGCCGGCTTGGCGGCCAACTCATCCACCACCGGCGGCGGTGGCTCGACCACGGGGGGCGGAGGGGGCGGCGGCACAGGCGGCGGCGGTTCCACCACGGGCGGCGCCGGTTGGGAAAATTCGATGGTCATTGGCGGAATTTCCGGCGGCACAACTGGCAGCACCGGGGTCGGCTTCTGGCTCACCCAATAGATCACCGCACCGTGCAGAGCCAGCACCAGCAGACCGAGCAGGACCGCTTCGCGACGGCTGGAGAAACGTTTTGGCGTTTTCTGCGTCCGCAACTGCCCCAACGGCGCACGGTGTGGCCGGCCAAGGTCGACCAACTCGCCACTCGGTGCCTGGCGCCATTGCGCCTCGTGTGCACTGGCGGCGGTCTGGACATTGCCCATTAATTCACTCCCTCGGTTTTGAAACAAAAAACCGACTGGCCTGCGTGGAAGGCCGTCGAGGGCTGAATCATCGGTGCCAGACGCTTATCTCTTAAAGTAATCTTTAAAGTTATAGATATATCTTAATTGAATAAGGAAAACCTTCGAATACGTCAAAGCCACGGCCCGCTTAGCCTGGCGCCAAAGCGCTTAGAGTTGATGCTCTTTAGGCATAAAAAATATTCAAAAAAAGTATGGGCTTGCCACGTCAAACCAAGCCCGGCTTGTTTGGCGAAAGGCATTTCCTGGCACCTTCTTGTTGGAACCCAGCCCTGTCACGAACCACCAACAGTTCAATGCGGCGAGCCTAACAACACGTCAGCAACTGTCCGGTTTCGATAACGCGCCTGAGTGCCTCTGGCACTGGCAGATCACACAGGATTGGAGAGCTCATGAATATCTACGCCCAACTCAGAGCCACAGTAGAAAGTTATCTGCCCCAAGCACCTCGGGCCGACACGCAGCGCTCCGCGCCACGCGCACCACAGGCCCAAAGAGGGGGGCACGCAATTAGCTTCGCCGGCGGTGACGCCCCTACAAACCGTCCGGATGGCGGCGACCAGAAGTGGGCGACACGCGCCACGCCCTCCTCCAATGCATTCCAACGGGGCACCCAGCCCATCACCGCGAGAGCCTACACCCCAAATGAACTGGTCAGCGGGTTCTCACAAAAATGGGGCACCATGAATTGCGTAACGGTCGCGGGAATAAAGGCGGCGATGCAACGGTTTGGTGGACCCAATCAGGTTTACTCGTCGGTAGAACAAACCAGAGATGGGTTTAATATCAGAATGAGGGACAACCCTAACCTCACCTATCATGTGAACTATGCCGAGCTTAAATACGCCGCTGAACGCTCAGGGTTTAAAGGAACGAACCAAAAGATGCTGAATGAAGCCAACTTCATGTATGCCGTCAGTGCCAAGCGGGCGCAGGTAGAAAACAACAATGGCTACGCGCGCCAAAGTTTCGCCGCAGCCCTGAATAGCCTGGACAGTTGGGAACACACCCACGAAGGACTGTACCGTCTGGGCTTGAGCAACTATGTCCAACAGACCAATGCACAAGATTTAATAAATGGCGCACCTGGGGTCATGGCCCAAGATAACCACGTAGTCACCGTGCTCAATGGTCGAAAGGACAACTACGGCACCCCAGGCTATCGGCCAGACCCATGGATGCAAGCCCTGAAATTGCGTTAAGCGCACTGAGCCACGGGTTGGAATCTTTATATTTAATTTCAAAATACCTCGTGGGCTCTCCATACTTCACGCCTCTTTTGTCTCCCCGACAGGTCTTGCATGACGTTTAACGCTTCACTCATGGGCAGATTCGTCGGCTGGGGCCTGCTGGTGGTCCTGGGCCTGAACCTGCGCCCGATCCTCAGCTCCATCAGCCCGTTGCTCGGCGAGATTCGCCAGGCCACCGGCCTGAGTTTCCAGAGCAGCGCCCTGCTCACCAGCCTGCCGGTAGTGTGCATGGGCTTGGTGGCGCTGGTAGGCGTACGCGTCGAAGCGCGATTGGGTGAACGCCGCGGCATCGCCCTGGGCCTGGTGATGATCCTGCTGGCGTGCCTGGCCCGTTGGCTGATGGGCCAGGGTTCGACGTTGCTGGTGACCGCATTGCTTGGCGGTGCCGGTGTGGCGCTGATCCAGGCGTTGGTGCCGGCGATGATCAAGCGTGAATTCCATCAGCGCGTGCCGGTGGCGATGGGCGTGTATTCGGCATCGTTGATGGCCGGCGGCGGCCTCGCGGCGCTGCTCAGTCCGGTGGTGGCCAGTCATTTCCAGCACTGGCAGGCCGGGCTTGGGGTTTGGCTGTTGCCGGCATTGGCCGCGCTACTGCTGTGGGCCTGGTTGCCGCTGGGCGCAGCGAAAAACCCACAGGTAGCACCTGCCTTTCAGGGCCTGCGCAATCGTCGCGCGTGGCTGCTGGCGCTGTATTTCGGCTTGGTGAATTGCGGCTACATGAGCCTGGTGGCGTGGCTGCCGGCCTACTATCAGCAACTGGGTTGGGGTGTGTTGCCCAGTGGTTCGTTGCTGGCGTTCATGACAATCTTCCAGGTGATCGCCGCGTTGCTGATGCCGGTGTTGGCGCAACGCGGGGTCGACCGTCGCCCGCTGCTGTGGATCAGCCTGCTGGCCCAGACCATCGGCTATCTCGGCCTGTTGATCGCGCCGTTGCAGTTCCCCCATCTGTGGGTCGCGCTGTGCGGCTTCGGTCTGGGCGCGTGTTTTGCACTGAGCCTGCTGCTGACCCTCGATCACCACCGTGACCCGCGCCAGGCCGGGCAACTGGCGGCGTTCGTGCAGGGCGTGGGCTTTTTGATCAATGCGATTTCGCCGTGGCTGACCGGCTGGCTGCGTGAACTCACCGGTAGTTTTGTCAGCGCCTGGGGGGTGCTGACGGTGACGGCGGTCGCGATGCTGGTGGTGACGCGGGTGTTCAGCCCGGCCACCTATCGAACCCGGTCAGAAGTCGTAGTACCCCGTCCTACCTAGGAGACGATCATTCTGCAGCCCCTGGCCAATGGATCGCGCATCGATCACGGTGCTGTCCGCCACCACACGGGTTGGCGAGAAATGCCAACCCGGCTGGCTGGCGTCTTTTGCTTCTAATCGGATACTTGAAGATTTAAACCTGATGGTACTCAGATCAACAGGGTCCTCGTGCCAATAGGGCAAGACGTTTTTTGCCTCACCCTACGCAAACTCAGCACTGTGGGAACGCTCGCCCTCGGCGAGCGCCCCACAGTTTGTCGACGAACCACACGCCGACGCCTTAAGCATCTAAATCAACCGCGCCCAATATTGAATTGCCCCCAAGGCAGCCATGTGAAGTTATTGGTGTTTCCGTTAATGAATTTATCCCGGTCGGACTCAAATACCTCTGCATTCGCCAGCACGCCAGTGACGCAACAAATGACCGTATTCGCATCACCGACATCAAAGAGCTGAAGAGCTCCTCCCGCCCTTATCAAGGACTTGCCATCAAAGGGGAAGTTTTTGATCGGATGGAGTGCATCGTCGACCAGATTTCTGACAGTTTTATCCAGTCCATTTATACCGCTTTTAATGAGCTGAGCAGGCTGCGCCTATAATTTGGCGTAGCCATTGAACAACCTTAACTGCCTCAGGGTCGGCACCATGCGGGCCGCAGCTTTATAGAAGACGTCCCTGGCCACAGCCATGCCAGAGCGGGCCAGCTGAACAGCAAGTTGCCCGATTTTCTTGAGCAATGTCCCTACCCCACCAACAACCGTCAACCCTAGTGACACCCAACCCAGAACGGCTGCCAACTTAGGATGGGAGTCAGCAATGACCACTGCAGTTATGGCGGTGGCAGCCGCGGCAATAGCCAATGAAATCAGAGCGGCCGCCAACAATAATGAGGTCCCTCCCGTCATCACGGCGGTCAATACACCAATGCCCGAAAAAAGTATCGCAATCATCAGCGGCCCGTACTTGCCCAACCCAAGTGGTCTGGGCGTGCGGCCGCCCCAAATTTGACGTAATCCGCTGTTGGCTGCGCCAGAACCGACATGGCCGCTGGGATCCTGCACATTGGCAGGGTCGCCGTCGCAGTACCCATAGACATTCCGGCCGCCCACATCGAAGGGGCTGAGGCTATCCTGACTATTGAAGCGTCGACTGTCCGGATCATACCAGCGATACCCCTGACCCAATGGGTATTGATCGTTGTCAGCATCGCGGTACTCGCCGTTGAAGCCCAGTAGCGAGTCTTTTTCGTCCGAAGCATGTTCGCCATAGGCGGTATAGGCGTGATGCTTTATCGCCTCTGCCTGCACGTCGTAGCTCACCAATACTGTGCCCTCGGCGTCGCGCAGTTCAAACAGGGTCCTGTTCACCCCTGAACGCTTGACGCGTTGCACGGTACACGCCGCACTACCGGGGCACAGATGTCGGCTGGCGTCCGTTCCATCCGGGTGATACTCGCCGCGCACCTGAAGCCCGTCATAGATGATCTGACGTTGCTCCTCCCCTTGGCCGCAGGTCATGACGCGGTCCATGGGGTCGTAGGTATAATGCCTCGACCCCGCCTGCGTCATCCGTCCCAGCCAGTCATAGCTATAGGTTTTGCCTTTGTGGTCTCGGGTCACGCGCCCCGCACCGTCATAGATTGGATTCAAAGCACGGGGATAGTCCGAATGGTCATGCGCAACTGCTTCAAGGCGACAGCCACTTTCGCCATCGTAGGTGTAGGTGCTGGTGCAGCTTTCTGTCCCGAATTGGGTGACACACTGACTGATATTACCCAGCGCGTCATAGGTGAACGTCTGACTGTCGATGCTTTTGTTCTTCGGATTTTCCGGCCGCCACACCCCGGTGGAGACGCAAGAGGCGAGCCGCCCGCCTTCCGTGTAGGTCAGATCACGCGAGCCCAGGACTTCGTCACCTTTTTTCAACTGGATCGATTTTAAGCTGTTGTTGAAGTTGTAGGTGCGATGCAGTGCCAGGTCGACCTTGTCACCAAGCTTGAAGTTGCGACTGGTTTCACGTTGCTGAGGGTCGTAGTTGTACTTCACCGTTAGACTTTCCTCGCCCTGCGTAATGACTTCCTCCTGCAAAAGGCCAAAAGAATTGTAGGCATGCGTGGTCTTCAGGTCGCCGCTTTCTGTGGTGTGCCGTTGCCCGAGACTGTTATAGGCATACTTGATCTCACTTCCCTGTACATCCACCTCACTGAGCAAGCGCCCGCCGAATGAATAGGTGCTTTGGGCTTCTTTACCCTGCGATGCTGCGCCCTGCGTTTGCGCTCGTTGCTTGCTTAGGCGACTGTTGAGATCGTGATGGTAGGTCAACAGCCTTTCACCCTCACCTGCCGTTGAGGTGAGTTGCGCTCCATAGGCGTAGGTAAATTGCTTCTCGACACCGGCCGCAGAAACTTTACTCAAACGATTGCCCAGTTCTTTGATGTATTCATAGTTCAGCGTTGTGCCCTCGGCGGTTGTTTTCGAGCTAGCAACCTTACTTGCGCCAACGTAAGTGAAGGTTTCGGTAGAGCGGCCTCGGGAAAGCGAACTCACCCGCCCCCAACTGTCGAAGGTGCGTTTGCCCAATGTCCTTTTTACCCCATCAAACTCAATGTCGATCTGTTGAGCCTCACTGATCAGCCAGTGCCGGGGGTACTGGTAGCTGTAGGTATAAGTGAGTGCCACAGCATCTTCCGCCTTACCTTTTTCCGTGTGTTGCTCACTTAACAAACGTCCGAAGCCGTCGTAGACATACGTGATAGTGATAATCCCGAACTCTGTGGTGGTCTGCAGTTGCTCGACCTGCCTGGCAGGGGTATAGCTGGCCGTCTGGGTTTGGTAAACCGTGCCGCCCGCATCTGTCCACTCTACCTTGGCAACGGTTTCATCCTCGTTGTAGCTCGTGACCTTGCCATGCTTGTCAGCCGCACCTCCGGTCCGTTCGGTCCGCGTCATGGCCACAGGGTCGTAAGCGTTGACTGTTTCTAGACCATCGCTGTACAGACGGCCGCATTCCTCATTCCAGGCGTCGTACTTCAACTCGTACCACTCGCTGACTTGGGTGCCGTCGCTCAGGTAATCATAACGAGTAGTGCGCAACTCACGGCCCAGCTTGTCATAGCTGACGTCCAGAACCAGACGCCATTCAGGTGTTTCAGGTGTTTGCAGATACTCCTTGACCAGATTGCCCTGACCATCATATTCGCGGGCACGTTTCAAACCATTGGGCTCTGTTATTTCCAATCGCCCGGCGGACGGATAGGAATAGGTGGTCACCTGTTTGTAGGTCGGGCTTTGTGCGCAGGTGGTGTGGGTAGACAATCGACCGTAGGCGTCGTAGCCACAGTCGGCTTGATTGCCGTCTTCATCGACCTGACGAATCAGACGACCACTCAGGATGCTGTGAGTCTCTGAAGAGACCCGCTTATAACCCAATGCGTCGGTTTGCGTGGTTGTGGTGGTGAGTTCGGTTTCCTCAAGAGTATAGTCAAAGGTCCGTGCGGGCTCGCCGATCCCTAACAATTTACCCTTACCTTCCGCGGAATCCAGGGTGACTTTCTGCTGGCGCCCTTTGCGAAAGTCATCAGCTTGGTGGTACTCGATCTGCTGTCCGACAAAAGCGGCCTTCGTAATGTCTTGGGCAGCATTAATCATTTGTAAAACATTCGAGATCTTTTTATCAGTTAGACCCGGGATCGGGTGGTAAGTATAATACTTGAAAGCTGTACAATCCTTTACTGTCTTAGTCTGTCGTATAAACCAATTTAGCTCATGCTCTGGAGCGGATGTATCGGCCCAAAAACTACTTTTATTAACACCCTTTCGAACCGCTTCAGCTTCAATATATTTTGAGAGAAAACCCGAGCCATCAGACACAGACTTATCATAAACGCGGTCAAACTCGTCTGGATTCATCGCGAACCATGCAATCTGGTGATCAGTGAGCCCTCCATCGCCTGAACCCAAATTTCCGGCATTTGCTCCCAGCAAAAGCCCATAAAAGGTGCGCGCTTTACTCATACCTTCGTAAAGCGGACCTGAGTGACACCATTCTGTAGTTTCACCGCACTGAGCATTCGAATAAATTTCCATATCCTTGCCAAATCTACTCGACACTTCCTTTTCACTGACCCCCTTATTATCATGATGCGAAATTATCGTTGAACGCTCTAATCCGTCCCTCTTATAATACTTCATGATCTTAGCCCCGCTTTGCGACGCGGACTCTAAAAACAACTCATGGCCCCTATCGTAAAAATAAACAGTCCTCCGAATTGAGTTATCAGTCTTCGCAGAGGCTTTCGAGCCCCCCAACCAAACCGAGGTTACGTAATCCTTTTTATCAACAAGTTCAAAAGAGTAATAGGTGTTAACATCCGTTATACTTCCGCGCGGTGTCAGCGTATGACAGAGAACACTGGGAAGTGCTGACAATTTGGGGTCACCATAAAAATCCAGCCCGTTGTCGGCATAGGTGACTTTTTCTTTAAGACCTTCAAAGCTGATGATCTCGTCCAACAGCCAACCGCAGGTGTCATGATCCTTATAGCCGAAGGTACATGTTGTGCCATCCGCAGCTGTTACTGACTTGAGCGCATAATTATCAAGAGCGAGATTAAAGCTCAGTTTTTCAGCGGCATCGTAAGGCCAGAAGACTATGCTGACTGATGCCTGCGCATATTCCATTTTGAGCAGGACACGTAACGTATCCTTGATTTGTGTCAATTTAATTTGATGATGAGTGATGCCATTTATTTCATGAGCTGTCGCAGTCCACTCTAGGTTAAGAAAGTTGTAGCCATCGGTGGTCAGCGTTTCTGGCATATAGATTTGACTATCGTCCAGCTGTTTCAGAACTTCGATCCTGCCATCCCGGCGTAGCACCGTCAGATTTCCCTGATTCCACTTCACAATGACGGCTGGCTGTTCTAGGTCCTTGTTCTTCTCCACACGCAGTACTTCGCCCGAGTGCAACGTCAACTGCTGGTTTTTTTCATGATAATGGGTAAAGGCGAAGGACCAGCCGTCTCCCAGGCCCGCCGCATTGTTGACTACCGGGGTGTAAAAAAGGCCCATGTCCACCACCGGCCCGGCACCCGCGTTACCGGCCACCGAAAGTAACGGCACATAACATTCAAACAAACCTGTTCGCAGGTCAACCGTGTTGCGCTTTTGAGTGGTGGCATTAAAAATT
The DNA here is from genome assembly GCF_002859085.1 of Pseudomonas sp. QC2. Lineage (NCBI taxonomy): Bacteria > Pseudomonadati > Pseudomonadota > Gammaproteobacteria > Pseudomonadales > Pseudomonadaceae > Pseudomonas > Pseudomonas sp. QC2. The sequence continues at coordinate 40,156 of NZ_PKKS01000002.1, read as the reverse complement.
GTATGGTTCTGCCAATCGCGAGGGTCGAGACCCATGATGTTATGTTCCATGACTCACCTCTGGTTATTCGTGTCGGCTGTTAGCTATGATTGCAACAAAGCCGCATCCGAAATAATTTAGATCGTCGTTATATTAATAACGTGCATAACGTATGCATCGGCAGAACCACACGATGGCTAAAGCACACCCACTCACCCATGGGGCAAGGAGAGCATCTATTACACGAAAAGGAGTATCCGGTTTATCGGTTGGCCACTGTCAATAAAGCCATTTCAAATAGCTAAAGATCTTTCCAGAAAAATGCCGCCTTCCAAAAAACAGATGTGCTGCTGTACCTTGGCCGCCATATAAGTCAATCAATCGTCAAACTACTTCACTCATTGTTCGCTTGCAGGAGCAACATCCTGCTGCCCACTTGGACGAGCGCCATTAGGTAGAGGAGCGTCAAATGAGCCGCTGCTGCCTTTCACCCAAGTCGTTTTCTTTTTATCCCACACAAATAACACACTGGACTTTCCAAGAAGTTGGAATGGCGCACCCAAGTTGGTATTAGTCGTATTTACGGTCGCAGGCGCATCCCCCTTATTTGAAATATACACTAACGTGCCTTCAGTGAACGACGAGTTGCCAGCACTAATAGTTAGCGGGCTGATATAACCAAATTCTCCCCCCAAATAATATACATTAGCCCCCGTCCCGGACTCCGTTTGGATAACACCAGGAGGATTATTCTGGCTAGGAGACCCTTCAAATGCCAATGCACCTGCCGACACCATCATCGCGCAGACTAATACAGATATACCTTTCATGTTCGAAGTCCTTTTTTGGCTTTAAATCAAATGGAGGCACTGGCCCACGAGATAGAAAATAGCACTATCAAAACAAACATCTACTGTCAGAAATAACAGGTGAAGAGCACGATTGGAAATAGCCAACAACTTTATTATTCTATATATGTAAAAATAAATTTAGCACTCAGCACCTGCAACCGCCTTGTGCGTTTTGCGCATGTAAACCATTTTGCGAATGCACTTTCCCACCACCCACCCAAACGGCGAAAACATAAGCCTGCCCTTTGTTCGATGAGCCTTGATGCCCCAATCCAAACACGGGGGCGTTCGCGGGCGACGCCCCTGATATGCACTTTGGTTCTAGCAAACAATTAAATACATAGTTGACGGAATAAGAACCTGCATTTAAAACCTCAGCGCCCTAGGTCGAAAATGCCTTTGACCTATTTCCAAATGCCGGGAAAGCACATGGACCTTCGCCAACTGCGCTACTTCATCGCCCTCAACGAGCACCGCAGTTTCGTGCGCGCTGCGGACGCCATGGGCATCACCCAACCGGCATTCAGCCGCAGCATCCAGGGCCTCGAACAGGAATTCGGCTGTGTGCTGGTCGACCGCGCGAATAAAGACTTGCGCCCCACCCCCGAAGGCCAGGTGGTGCTGCAACACGCCTTGAGCCTGGTGCAAGGCGCGGCCTTGCTGAGCCATGAAGTTACGCGCATGACCAAACTCGACGCCGGTGAGGTGCGCTTCGGCAGCGATGCCGTGGCAGGGGTGAACCTGGTGCCCCAGGCCATGGCGCGCTTTATCTCCACCTACCCCAAGGTGCGCAGCGTTTTGCAGGTGGATAACTGGGAAAAACTCGGGCGTAGCCTAAGCCGTGAAGAGATCGAGTTCTTTATCGCCGATGTGCGTCACTTCGAGGCCGACCCGAGCTTCCAGACCCAGGCCTTGAGCCCAAGACGCACGGTGTTTTTCTGCCGCGACGGGCACCCGCTGCTGGCCAAGGACAGCCTGTCCACCAACGACCTGTTCAGCTACCCGCTAGCCACGCCGCTGATCGCGCCGGGCATTCGCAAGCTGCTGGCCAACCTCAGCGGGCGCGTCGACTTTGCCCCCGCGATCGAGCTGGAGCAGTTTGCCGCGCTGGCCAGCATCGTGCGGCACTCCGACGCCATCGGCCTGGGCGCTGAAGAGGCGTTTGTCGACGCATTCGCCAGCGGCGAGTTGCACATGCTGCACTGGCGCAACCTGCCGCACAATCTGGACAGCCTGCACAACCGCAGTGGGATAATCAGCCGCGCTGGGGTGCGTTTGTCGCCTGCGGCGAAGGCGCTGATCGAAACCCTGCAGGCGGTGGAAAACCAAGCCGATTCGCCCGCGCGAACGTCCCGAAATCATTGAAGCGCACGCCCATCTCGGCCATCACTGTGTGCGCCACCTTGGCCGTCATCTGGCGGATGTAAAATGGATCCTTCACCACAAAATGGTGGATGCCATGGGTGCTGCCAAAGTTGAAGCAGAACGCCTGCAACGGCCACATCCACCAGGGGTTCAACACTTGGGTCTGCTGGATCACGTTGCCCAGTTCCACATCGCCGTAGTAGTGCATGTTGGAGCTGACGAAGTGCAGGCAAAAGGTGCGCAGCACGTTGGGCCCGATGATCACCACGGCGGCGATATCGATCACGTGCATCATCTGCACGGTAGCGGCCGACCATTCAATCGGCGTGTCCATCAGACCCGCAATACCATTGGCGGCATGGAAGCCGAGGAAGATGTACCACGCGCCCCAATGAAGCAGCGCCAGCGGCGCGTACACCAGCAGCGAGCGCTTGATGATCGCTCGTTTGTGCTTCCAGGTTTTGGCCCTCAGGATGCGGATAAACGCCGACATGACGTTATCGCCGACCATCAGCAAGCGCGCAAAACCCCACGGCTCGCCGTTGGTGATGGCGCGCTCTTCCATATCGGTTTCGGTACCGGAGACTTTGTGATGGTTGAGGTGCAGGTGCCGGCGCACCCACGGGTTGATGGTGCTCGGCCGCGCCAGCCACACCAGGCCCATCATCAGGTTATGGGGCAGGCGCTGCTTGCGAAAGTACATGCTGTGGATCAGGTCGTGTTCCAGCTCGTGGGTCAGTGACGCCAGGAACGCATTGAGCAGCAGGCACGCCCACCAAGCCATGTGCCCCGTGATGTAGAGCGCCGCCGAACCCACCATGCCGACCAGCGCAAACGCCAGGATGCCCGCGCCCAGCGCGTCCTGATGCAGCAACCAGGGGTGCCGGCGGCGCAGTCGCACGCCCTCGGCCAGCACCACTTCACGGATATGCGCCGAACGCTGTTGCGCGTTCATCTGCTGGGGACTTGCAGAAGTACCGTCCATGCTCCCATCCTCTTATTTATTGATGGTTACATCCTGCACCAGAGCTTCTTGCAGGACGCTAGCCCCACACGCCAACCTGTTGACCGCAAGCGCCAATCGCCATGACTGAACCCACTTCCCTCGCCAGCTGGACCCGCGCCCTGCGCAAGCAGCTCGACGCCCTGGGCCTCGACAGCGCCGCGTTGTGCGTGCAAGCCGGGCTCGACCCACAACAGATGGACGATCCCAATGCACGCTACCCGCTGTCGGCCACCACGCGCTTGTGGGAACTGGCGGTGCAGGCCAGCGGGGATCCGGCGATTGGTTTGCGGGTGTCGCGGTTTGTCAGCCCCACGACCTTTCATGCCTTGGGCTATGCGTTGGTGGCCAGCGGCAGCCTGCGCGAGGTGTTCGAGCGCATCGTGCGGTATCACCAGGTGGTCAGCGATGCGCTGACGCTGGAGCTCAGTCGCGAAGGCGAGCGTTATCGCTTTCGCCTGCTGCAGCCCCCAGGCAGTCCGGCACCGGCGCTGGAAGCCATCGATGCCTTCGCGGCGATCTATGTGCGCACCTGCCGTAACCGCCTGGGCCGCGACTACGCCCCCTTGGCCGTTCACTTGCGGCGCCCTGAACCTGCCGACCCCAGCCCCTGGCACACGGTATTTCGCGCACCGGTGTTTTTTGGTGCCGAGGAAGACGCGTTGGAATTCGCCGCCCATGACTTCGACAGCCACCTGGACGATGCCAACCCGGAACTGGCCGAACATAATGAGACCGTGCTCAAGCGCACCCTCGCCCAACTGCAACCGTTGACCTGGGAACGCAAGGTACGCGCGGCCATCGAGGCGCAATTGCCGGATGGCGAGCCGAGTGCCGAACGCATCGCCCAAGCCTTGCACCTGAGCCTGCGCAGCTTGCAGCGGCACTTGGCGGATGAGGGCTGCCGGTTTGATACGTTGCTCAATGAATGCCGGGAGAACCTGGCATTGCTGCACCTGCGCGACCCGAACTGCTCATTGGCCGAGATCAGTCATTTACTCGGGTTTGCCGATACCAGCAGCTTCAACCGCGCGTTCAAGCGTTGGACGGGGATGACGCCGGGGCAGTTTCGGGATGGATTGCGGTAGGTAGGTTTGGGGTGATGGTGATGGCCTCATCGGGAGCAAGCCCCCTCCCACATTTGAAATGCATTCCCCTGTGGGAGGGGGTTTGTCCGCGATGGCGATGGCTCAGGCAGCAAAAATACCTGATCAATCAGCGCCCGCGATCACGCCGCAACACTTTCTTCACCCGCGCCACCAGCGCCTTGGCCTCAAACGGCTTGAGCAAATAGTCATCCTCATGCAATTCCAGCCCGCGCAGGCGATCTTCAATCCCGCCCGGCGTGGTCAGGAACAGCAGCGGCGTCTGCCCCTTCTGCCGAATGGCCTGTTGCAGCTTCCAGGCATTCAGACCCGGCAACATAACGTCCAGGATCACCAGGTCGTATTCGGTACTTTCAACAAAGCGCAATGCCGCCATGCCATTCGCCGCGACTTCTACCGTGAAGCCAGCCTCGCTCAGACCTTGAGCCATGCGCTGCGCCAGTTGGGGCTGATCTTCCACTAACAACACCTGCATGCGTTACCTCGTAGTTTGATTACAAAATTGTCATCAAATTGTGCGGCTTCTGACCCTGCCCGCTGGCTAACGTGATGGCCTGTTTTAAGGAGCCTTCACCATGTATCGCACTGCCTTGTTCCTGAGCCTCGCCGCCTGCACGGCCGCTCAGGCTGCGCCCCTCTTGCCGCGTCATGCCGACCTTGATTTGCGCACTGCGCGCCAACTGGCCGATGCCAGCCTGACGCACTGCACCGCCGCACTGACCGTGCTGGACCGCGGCGGCAACCTGCTGGTGGCCCAGCGAGCCGATAGCGTCGGCCCGCACAACAGCCTCGCCAGCCAACGCAAGGCATACACCGCGCTATCGACAAAGACCCCGACCCGCGTGTTCGCCGAGCGCGCTCGCAACAATCCCGAAGCGGCCAACCTTAACAGCTTGCCCGAGTTGCTGTTGCTCGGCGGCGGCGTGCCGCTGTTTGCCGAGGCTGAACTGGTTGGCGCGCTGGGCATCGCAGGTGCCGGCGGCGCGGCACAGGACGAAGCCTGTGCCCTGCAAGCCGCCGAGCAACTGGGCTTAAAAACCACCCCTTGAATCTCCCCTGTCAAAAGGACTTCTCGATGAAAACCCTAAGCATGACCCTTGCCGCTCTAAGCCTGAGCGGCCTGTGCAACCTGGCACTGGCCGACGGCAATCCGCTGAGCGTGCATGTGCTCAACCTTGAAAATGGCCTGCCGAGTGCCGGGGTCAGCGTCACCCTGGAAGAGCACGTGGGCGACCAATGGCAGTCGCTGTCCCAAGGCGTCACCAACCAGCAGGGACGCATTAGCGAACTGTTTCCCGCCAATCGCAGCATAAAGCCGGGTGAGTACCGTGTGGTGTTCAAGACGGGCGACTACTACAAAAAGGCCAACCGCGAGACCTTTTTCCCAGAAGTGCCGGTCATTTTCCGAGTCAAACAGGCCGACCAGCATTACCACATCCCGCTGCTACTCAGCCCGTACGGGTTCTCTACGTATCGCGGCTCATAGGCCCGCAGACAGCCGCAGGCCATTGAAATCGAGTATCTCAATCGCGCCGTAACTGAGCTCAATGACGCCCTGTTGCTCCAGCGTCTTGAGCAGACTGTTAATGGTCTGGCGCGACAGACCCAGCATTGCCGCAAGATCCTCCTGAGGCAAGTGCAACACGCGGCGGGCCTGTTCTATCTCCCCGTAGCCTTCAGCGATCATCAGCAGCCGATGGGCCAGCCGCGCCGACGCGGGCATCAGGCTCATCTGCTCGATATTGATCAATGACAGGCGCAGTTTGTGGCTCATCAGCAGGGCTACATCGCGCCAATACGGCGGATGCCGCTCCAGGATGCCGAGCATTGCCGCCTGCGGCACCTGCAGTAATGTGCATGGCCCCATGGCAAGGGCATCATGGGTACGCGGCAGGCCATCGAACAGGCAGATTTCGCCGAACCAGTAAGGCGTCTCAACCAGGCTCAATACCGCCTCCTTGCCCTGGGCATTCACTGCACTGATACGCACCCCACCTTCCAGCACTGCATACACACCGCACGGGGGATCACCGCGCTTGAACAGCAACTGTCCTGCCGTCAGCGAGCGTGGCCGGGCCGCTGCCAGCAAGCTACGCTGCAAGTCTGAAGGCAGATGACGGAACCAGTGGCCACAGCCCAACCGGGCGTGCCATTTGTCTGCGTCCATGTGAACTCCGAAGATTGTCGCCCAACTGACAGTTCGCCACAGGCTGACAGGGCATGATCAAACATCCTACAGGAGGAATAACAATGAAAAGCCTCGTCGACCATCTCAGTCAATACGCCGCCTACCATCGCGACCCGCGCAATATCGCCAGCCACTTTATCGGCATCCCGTTGATTGTGGTGGCGGTTGCCGTGCTGCTGTCGCGCCCCGAATGGGCCGTGGGCAGCCTGTGGATGTCCCCCGCCGTGATTGTCGCGCTGTTGTCGGCGTGGTTTTACCTGCGCCTGGAGCTGGCTCTGGGTGTGCTTATGACGGTGCTGATGGGCCTGTCAGTGTGGGCCGGGCATGTGCTGGCGGCGCAAAGCACGCTGGTGTGGCTCAGCAGCGGCGTGGGGATGTTTGTGGTGGGCTGGGTGATCCAGTTTGTCGGCCACTATTACGAAGGCCGCAAGCCCGCGTTTGTGGATGACGTGTCGGGACTGATTGTAGGGCCGTTGTTTGTGGTGGCGGAGTTGGCGTTTCTGCTGGGGTTGCGCCAGGGGCTCAAGCAGCAGATTGAAGAGCGGTCGGGGCCGGTAACTCGTCGTGATCTAAAGCCTAGCGAGGTCTGATGTGGGAGGGGGCTGCCCCCTCTCACATTCAGATCCCATTCCCCTATGGGATATTGGGTGGGCTTTTAAGCTTTTTGCCAGACCTTGGGCTTGAAGAACAGGGTTTCGCCACGGGCCAAACCGGTCAGGCTATCGTGGTCCTTCACCACTTCAGCTTCGATCAGCTCGCTCTGGCCTTCCACCTTCAACGTCACACGGGTTGTCGCGCCGAGCGGGCGAATATCACGCACTTCAGCGGCGTGGTGATCCTCCAGCTCATGACGCGACAGCGACACTTCGTGTGGACGGAACAGCACGTGCTGGTCTTCACCCAGGTGCAGGCGGTTCGAATCACCCAAGAAGTGATAGACGAAATCGCTGGCCGGGTTTTCGTAGACGTCGCCCGGTGAACCGATCTGCTCGATCACGCCCTTGTTCATCACCACGATGCGGTCGGCGACTTCCATAGCCTCTTCCTGGTCGTGGGTCACGAACACCGAGGTCAGGTTGATGTCTTCGTGCAGGCGCGCCAGCCAGCGGCGCAGTTCTTTACGCACCTTGGCATCGAGGGCACCGAAGGGCTCGTCCAGCAGCAACACTTTCGGTTCCACCGCCAGGGCACGGGCCAGGGCGATACGCTGGCGCTGGCCACCGGAGAGTTGCTCCGGGTAGCGATCGGACAGCCAGTCCAGTTGCACCATGTTCAGCAGCTCATGCACTTTGACCGCGATCTGGCTTTCATTCGGGCGCTGGTTTTTCGGTTTCATGCGCAGGCCGAACGCCACGTTGTCGAACACCGTCATGTGGCGGAACAACGCATAGTGCTGGAACACGAAGCCGACGTTGCGATCACGCACGTCGTGGCCGGACACGTCTTCACCGTGGAACACGATGCTGCCGTCATCCGGGGTTTCCAAACCGGCGATGATGCGCAGCAAGGTGGTCTTGCCGCAGCCGGACGGGCCGAGCAAGGCCACCAGCTCGCCACTCTGGATGTCCAGATTGATGCTGTTCAGGGCCTTGAAGGCGTTGAAGTTCTTGCTGACATTACGGACTTCGATCGACATGACTTATTCCTCAGCCGCACCGGCGCGCAGGCGGTTAATACGGTTCTCGCTCCACTGCTTGAGCAGCAGGATGAAGAGCGCCAGGATCAGCAGCAGACTCGCCACCGCAAACGCAGCAACGTGGTTGTATTCGTTGTAGAGAATCTCGACGTGCAGCGGCAGGGTGTTGGTCACGCCGCGAATGTGGCCGGACACCACCGACACCGCGCCGAACTCACCCATCGCCCGTGCGGTACACAGCACCACGCCGTAGATGAGGCCCCATTTGATGTTCGGCACGGTGACATGCCAGAACATCTGCCAGCCATTGGCACCGAGCAGGCGCGCGGCCTCTTCTTCCTGGGTGCCCTGCTCCTGCATCAGCGGGATCAGTTCACGGGCCACGAAGGGCACGGTGACGAAGATGGTCGCCAGCACGATGCCAGGCAAGGCGAACACGATCTGGATGTCGTGCTCCTGCAGCCAAGGGCCAAAGAAACCCTGGGCGCCGAACATCAGCACGTAGACCAAACCGGCGATGACCGGCGACACCGAGAACGGCAGGTCGATCAGCGTCACCAGGATGCTCTTGCCACGGAACGAGTACTTGCTCACGCACCACGCGGCGCTGACGCCGAACACCAAGTTGAGCGGCACCGAAATCACCACGGCGATCACCGTGAGTTTCAGCGCCGACAGCGCGTCCGGCTCGAGGATCGCGGTGAAGAACGCACCGAGGCCGTTTTTCAGGCCTTGGGTCACCACGATCAACAGCGGCAACAGCAGGAACAGTGCGAACACCAGCCAGCCAAGGCCGATCAGGATGCGTCGGGACGCAGCACTGCCACGGCGGGCGGCGTTGGCCGAGGACGCGGCGGAAATAGACGATTGGGACATGTTCCGCGCCTCCTTATGGACGTTCGATGCGCCGCTGCAACAAGTTGATCAGCAGCAGCAGGACAAAGGAAACCACCAGCATCAGCACGCCGATGGAGGTGGCGCCGCGGTAGTCGTATTGGTCGAGCTTGACCATGATCAGCAACGGCAGGATCTCGGTTTTCATCGGCATGTTGCCGGCGATGAAGATCACCGAACCGTACTCACCGACGCCACGGGCAAACGCCAGGGCGAAACCGGTCAACCAGGCTGGCAGCAACGCAGGCACCAGGATGTAGCGGAACACCTGCAACGGCTTGGCACCCAGGCAGGCGGCGGCTTCTTCGACTTCCCGGGGAATATCGGCCAACACCGGCTGCACCGTGCGTACCACGAACGGCAGGGTGACGAAGGTCAGCGCCAGGGTGATGCCCAGCGGCGTATAGGCGATCTTGAAGCCCAGGTCCGCGGCGAACTGGCCGACCAGGCCGTTAGGCGTGTACAGCGCCGTCAGGGCGATACCGGCGACGGCGGTGGGCAGGGCGAAGGGCAGGTCGATCATCGCATCGATGATCTTGCGACCGGGGAAGGTGTAGCGCACCAGCACCCAGGCCAGCAGTGTGCCGATCACGCCGTTGATCAACGCGGCGTACAGCGCCGTGCTGAAGCTCAGTTGCAACGCCGCCAGCACGCGCGGTGCGGAGATGATGTTCCAGAACTGATCCCAGGTAAGTTGAGCGGCGTGTACAAACATCGCCGCGAGGGGGATGAGTACGATCAGGCTGAGGTACACCACGGTGTAGCCCAGCGTCAGCCCGAAGCCGGGTATGACGGGGGAGATACGACGCGACATAAGAGTCCTTGGTTAAAGGGTAGAAACCACTGCAGGAGCGCGCCGTAAATGTAGAGGTAACTTACTGTGGCGAGGGAGCTTGCTCCCGCTGGCGCGCGAAGCGCTCCCAAACCGGTATCCGCGTTGCACCTAGTGCAACTCGGTTGTCTGATTTTGGGGCTGCTTCGCAGTCCAGCGGGAGCAAGCTCCCTCGCCACAGTAAGGGCCTCTCCACAGAAAGTGGGCTCCTACAGGTACTTTGGTTTACTGCGCGGTGTAGATCTGGTCGAACACGCCACCGTCGTTAAAGAATTTCGGTTGGGCAGTTTTCCAGCCGCCGAAGTCTTTGTCGATAGTCACCAGGTCCAGTTTCGGGAACTGCTGGGCGTATTTGGCGGCCACTTTTGCATCGCGTGGGCGGTAGAAGTTCTTCGCCGCAATCTCCTGGCCAGCCGGGCTGTACAGGTGTTTCAGGTATTCGGTGGCGATCTCGGTGTTGCCTTTTTTCTCGGCGTTCTTGTCGACCACGGCCACCGGAGGCTCGGCGAGGATCGACAGGGAAGGCACGACGATATCGAACTTGTCAGCGCCGCCGTCTTCTTTCAGGGCCAGGAACGCTTCGTTCTCCCAAGCCAGCAACACGTCACCCTGACCGTTGTTGACGAAGGTGATGGTCGAACCGCGAGCACCGGTGTCCAGCACAGGAACATGCTTGAACAGCTCTTTCACGTATTCCTGGGCCTTGGCTTCGCTGCCACCGGTTTTCAGGCCATAAGCCCAGGCGGCGAGGAAGTTCCAGCGGGCGCCGCCGGAGGTTTTCGGGTTCGGGGTGATCACCGACACGTCTTTCTTGATCAGGTCGCCCCAATCCTTGATGCCTTTAGGGTTGCCCTTGCGCACCAGGAACACGATGGTCGAGGTGTACGGGGTGCTCGCATCCGGCAGGCGGGTCTGCCAGTTTTCCGGCAGGGTCTTGCCCAGCTTGGCGATTTCGTCGATGTCACCGGCTAGGGCCAGGGTGACCACGTCGGCGCGCAGGCCGTCGATCACGGCACGGCCTTGTTTGCCCGAACCGCCATGGGATTGCTGGATCTTGACGTTGTCGCCCGGGTGAGACTGTTTCCAGAAGGTGGTGAACTCAGCGTTGTAGTCCTGGTACAGCTCACGGGTAGGGTCGTACGAGACGTTGAGCAACTCGTAGTCCTTGGCAACCGCGGAACCTGCAAACACGGCGCTGGCCAGGGCGGCTAGGGCATAACGGCGAATCGACGACATAGAAGCTCCTGAAATTCTGGGGTGTTGGCTTTTTCTTATAGATGCGGGTCTAGCATGCGAATCGCCGTTCTTGCTTAGCTCGGTTTGTTACCCGGATTCTGCAAACGGAATTTTTCTTTGCGTTCAATCTGAACCACTTGGGCGTTGTGCACCGTGATTTCCACCGCGCCAAACCGCAGATCGCGCAGGGCGCTCTGGATCTCACGCAAAATGGCTGCTTCGTCCTGGCCGTCGACGCTACGTAGAGATGCGCTCATGGTCTCGCTCCTGAAATGAATAGTGCCTCGCAGTGGCGGCACTGCTTGCGGCGTGAGGGCGATAGTAGATAAGCGCGGATATTCTTAAAAATACTATTTAAGAATGTTTATATAACCAGAAAGAATTTTCTGATGGGACGCGGGGTTGCGCGCGGGTTCTGTGCCAGAACGCAAAAATAAAGTCTTGAGCAGATTCAAATATGGGAGGGGGCTTGCCCCCGATGGCGGTAGGTCAGTCAAGAATTTCTAACCTGATACACCGCTATCGGGGGCAAGCCCCCTCCCACATTTTGACTGCATTTCAAGGCCTGATTACGGGGGCCCGTGACCAATCGATTTCCTGCGCCGGCATCGGTTTCCCAAACCAATACCCCTGCCCCATGTCGCACTGCTGGTCGAGCAGGAAGCGCGCCTGTTCCTCCTGCTCGATCCCCTCGGCATGCACCTGCATGCCCATGCTTTTCGCCAGGGCGATCACCACGCGCACGATCGCCGCGTCATCCTCATCCCACGGCAAGCCGGCGACGAAGCCCTGGTCGATCTTGAGCTTCTGCACCGGCAGGCGCTTGAGGCGCAACAGCGACGAATAACCGGTACCAAAATCATCGATGGCCAGGCGCAAGCCCAGCTCGCGCAAGCGGTGCAGTTGCTCCAAGGCCACTTCAGGGTCGTCCATCACGGCGCTTTCGGTGACTTCCAGCTCGAGGAAAGCCGGGTCCAGGCCGGTGTCATGCAGCACTTGGGCAACCTGTTCATACAGCTCGCGCCGGGCAAACAGGCGGCTGGACACGTTGATCGCGATAAAACTCAACGGCGCCCCCTGCGCCAACCAATCGCACATCTGCCGGCAAGCCTGGTCCATCACCCAGGCATCGATATCGGCAATCAGCCCGGTGCGCTCGGCAATCGGGATAAATTCCCCAGGCGGCACCAGGCCACGCGCCGGGTGCTGCCAGCGCACCAGCGCTTCGACGCCAATCAGGCGGCTACCATTGAGGTCGTGTACCGGCTGGTAGTAGACGCGCAACTCTTTCTGCTCAAGGGCACGGCGCAGCTCGCTGGCGATTTCCACGCGGTTTTGCGCGTGGGCGGTGAGTTCTTCGGTGTACAGCGCATAGCCCTCACGGCCGGTGCTCTTGGCCTTGAACAGCGCGGAATCGGCGTTGCGCAGCAGTTGTTCAGCGCTCAACGCGTCATTGGGGAACAGGCTGATGCCAATACTGGCGCTGATAAACAGCTGATGGCCGTCGAAGAGGAACGGTTGTTTCATCGCCTCCAGCATGCGTTGCGCCAAGCTGGCCGCTTGCGCCACCTGTGGACAACTTTCCGCCAGCACGGCGAACTCATCCCCACCCAGGCGCGCCAGGGTCACGCCGGGGCCGAACAGTGCCTTGAGCCGTTCACCCACCAGCTTGAGCAACTGGTCGCCGACGTTATGGCCCAGGCTGTCGTTGATGATCTTGAAGTGGTCCAGATCGAGCAACAGCAGGGCGCAGCCGCGCTTGTGGACTTGCGCCGACGCCAGCGCCTGCTGGGCGCGGTCGGTAAACAGCAGGCGATTGGGCAGGTCGGTCAGCGGATCATGGTGAGCGAGGTGGGCCAACTCGTGTTCGGAATCCTTGATCGCGCTGATATCGGAAAACACCGCCACGTAGTGGCTGACCTGGCCCAGGTCATCGTGGATGACACGGATGGTTTGCCACTGTGGATAAATCTCGCCGCTTTTGCGTCGGTTCCAGATTTCACCGCTCCATTCGCCGCAGCGCTCCAGGCTCTGGAACATCTGCTGGTAGAAATTCGACGAATGGCGACCGGACTTGAACAGGCTGGGCTGGCGACCCATGACGTCTTCACGGCTGTAACCGGTGATTTCCATGAAGGCCCGATTGACGTGCACGATCAGCCCCTGAGCGTCAGTGACCAACACGCCTTCGCGGGTGCAATCGAACACGGCCGCGGCCTGGCGCAGGCGTTCACGGTTTTCCTTCAGGGGTTGCTGCTGCTGGTTGGCACGGGCAAACCGGGCGCAGATCAAGTAAATCACCAAGGCACTGAGTGCCACCCACACATAGCCGCGCACCTGCAGCCAGTGGTTCAACGCACTCGGTTTATCGAGAAACTCGATCAATAACCGCTCAGTCAGGCTTATCCACGTCATCGAAACCAGCAGATATACCAGCCCCGCCCACCGGGCACCTCGGTATGAAAACAGCATATGGTCAGTAATCCTTACCAAAAAAACATAATCGCCCCACAAAGGCTGCGGATTATAGAATAAGAAACATCCAGTCACTCCTATCTGAAAGGGCGGCTGGTTTTCTCTGTAGGCTTAGTGATAATGCGTGAGCTGTTTTTTTCTTTATCTGAGGGCCATACAGCCTATGTGGTACAACGGTTTTCTTGACTTGTCAGCCTGGCAATTGGTGGCAGTCACTCTGTTGATGACCCACGTGACCATCATTGCGGTCACGGTCTATCTGCACCGCTATTCAGCCCATCGCTCCCTGGAGCTCAATGCAGGCCTGAAACACTTCTTCCGCTTCTGGCTGTGGCTGACCACGGCGCAGAACACCCGCGAGTGGACGGCCATCCACCGCAAGCACCACGCCAAGTGCGAAACCGTCGACGACCCGCACAGCCCGGTCATCAAGGGCCTGTCCACCGTGCTGCGCACAGGTGCCGAGCTCTACCGCGCCGAGGCCGAAAACCCGGAGACCCTGCGTATCTACGGCAAGAACTGCCCGGATGACTGGATCGAACGCAAGCTCTACACCCCCTACCCGCTACTCGGCGTGGCGATCATGGGCGTGATCGACCTGCTGTTGTTCGGCACCATCGGCATCACGATCTGGGCGATCCAGATGATGTGGATCCCGTTCTGGGCCGCCGGTGTGATCAATGGCCTGGGCCATGCCGTGGGCTATCGCAACTTCGAATGCCGTGATGCGGCGACCAACCTGGTGCCGTGGGGCATCATCGTCGGGGGCGAAGAGCTGCATAACAACCACCACACCTACCCCAACTCCGCCAAGCTGTCGGTGAAGAAATGGGAGTTCGACCTGGGTTGGGCGTGGATCAAAGTGTTCAGCTTCCTGCGCCTGGCCAAGGTGCAGCGCGTTGCGCCCATCGCCCACCGTGTAGAAGGCAAGGGCCACCTGGACATGGACACCGCCATGGCGATTCTCAACAACCGCTTCCAGATCATGGCCCAGTACCGCAAGTTGGTAATCGGACCGTTGGTCAAGCAGGAACTGGAAAAGGTCGATCACTCCGTTCGTCACCAATTCCACCGCGCCAAGCGTCTATTGTCGCGGGAAACCAGCTTGCTGGACGACCGCCACCACCTGCGTATCCAGAGCATGCTGGAGCATAGCCAGGCCCTTAAAGTGATCTATGAAAAGCGCCTGGCGCTGCAACAGATCTGGCTCAAGACCAGCTCCAATGGCCACGATATGCTCGCCGCCATCAAGGAATGGGTACACGAGGCCGAGGCCAGCGGCATCCAGTCCCTGCGGGATTTTGCCCACCAATTGAAGACCTATTCGCTGCGCCCTGCATCCATATGACAACAAGGCGGGAGGGCCTTCCCTCCCGCCCATCAGCTTTTTGGCGCCATTTCTCGGACACCGTCAATCGATCCTATTGACGGAACTTCACTGCAATTCGCCTCTCTCAATGAACACTTCGCCATCATGGTGGCCCCTTGTAGTGACCGCTGCTCCAGTTTGCGGCGCGCCCAGAGAGAGTTGTGCCGATGGTTCACGAAAAGTCCTCCTTAGTCGACGCGCCCACAGCTGAGCATTCCCGCCCAGCTGCGGCGGCGACCCTGCTGGCGCTGGTGCATGCCCAGGGTGAAGTCGAGCGATTGAGCGAGCGTGAGCAGCTGCTGAGCTCGATGCTGGTCAGCGTGAATGCCGTGCTGTGGGCCATCGATTGGGAAACCCGTCGCGTGCTGTACGTGAGCCCGGCTTACGAGCGGGTGTTCGGTCGCTCCGCCAGCCTGCTGCTGGCCGACCATCGGGAGTGGCGCAACAGCATTCACCCCGAGGACCTCGACTACGCCGAACACAGCCTGGCCCGCGTGCTGGAGCAGGGCGCGGTTGAAGACCGGGAGTACCGCATCATCACGGCCAACGGGCAGATCCGCTGGCTGAGCGACAAGTGTTATATCAATCAACAGGTTGAGCCCGGCGAACCGGTGATCGTGGTCGGCATGGCCGAAGACATCACCGAAAAGAAACAACTTGAGCTGGAACTGCACCGTCTCGCCACCACCGACGTGCTGACCCAGAGCAGCAACCGCCGACACTTCTTCGAATGCGCCAACCAGGCCTTCGACACTGCCTGTGCCCAAGGTGCACCACTGGCCTTCCTTCTACTGGACATCGATGACTTCAAGGACGTCAACGACACCTACGGTCACCTGGAAGGCGATCAGGTGTTGCGGCGTATCGCCGAGAGCGGTCGCGGGGTACTGCGCCGTGGCGACCTGTTCGGGCGCATTGGTGGCGAAGAGTTCGCCGCTGTCCTCCCCGGCTGCGCACCGGAGATGGCGCTGCAGGTCGCTGAACGACTGGGCAAAGAGATTCAGGCGCTGAGTTTCAGCTATGAAGGCCAGGCCTTCAGCGTGACCATCAGCCAGGGCCTGGCCAACCTCAGCGAGTCAGACTCGACCCTGGACAGCCTGTTCGCCCGCGCCGATGCGGCCATGTACGAGGCCAAGCGCCTCGGCAAAAACCGCGTCATCGCCGGCTAGTGGTCGACTGATCAAATGTGGGAGGGGGCTTGCCCCCTCCCACATTTCGACCGCAGCGCCTTTTAGGATTTGCGTACTCGGGTCAGCTCCGGCAAGCCCACCTTGAGCAGTCGCGCTGTCTTGCCCGCAGCCAGTGCTTCCAGCCCTTCGTACTCGGTCAAACGCGCCATCTGCGCCGCCAGGTTCATCACCAGCGCATCCCGGGCATAGACCCCGCCCTCCAACGAATAAATCGCCGCGATCAACTGACGCAGCTCAAGCGGCAAACGCCAACGTGCGCGCAGTGCCGAGCCGTAGGCAGCGCCAAACGTGTGGAGCGACTCGCCAATCGCTTCGTCATCCAATGCACCACCGCCCTGGCGCCAGTCTTCCAGGCAGCGCAACAGCGCTAAGTCACCCAGCCGATGGAGGATACCGGCGCTGTAGCAGTGCTCATGGTCCAACTCCAACAGGTGTGCCAGACGCCGGGCATAGTCGGCGGTGTCCTGGGACAACTGCCAGTGACGCTCGGCATAGGCGACCAGGGCCGGATCGCCCAACACCACGTTGTGCTTGAGCGCCAGGCCGAGGATAAGATTCATGCTGTGCCCGGGCGCCAGCGTGTGCAGGGCTGCGGGCAGGGTTTGCACGGGCGTGCCGTGATGGCCGGCGCTGTTGGCGGCGGCGATCAGCACGGCGGTAATTTGTGGGTCCATACGCACCCGGTCTTCGAGCTGCTTAAGGTCCAGGCCATCAGGCCCGAGGCTGCGTTGCACCGCGGCTCTCACGTCGACCCGCAACGGCGCACCATCGGACGCCTCGCGGCGACGCTCGAGGAATACCGGCAAGGTCATGCCGGGCGCCAGCGGCGGAATCTCGCAGTACACCGTTTCGCCTTCATTGAGCAGCAGGTCTTGCAGACGCTGCGTCAGGCCTTCCATGTTCAGGGGTTTGGTCAAATACGCCGTGGGCGCCAAAGGCAAGGCTTCGCGTACGCTGGCGCTGTCGTTGCGACTGCTCAGCAGAATGAACGGCAGCGCGGGTGAGCGGCGTTTCTGGCGCACGTTGCGCAACAGGCTCAGCCCATCGATGCCCGGCAGCTCCCAATCCGCCAGGATCAGGTCGTAGGGCTTTTCGCGCAACAGCGTGGCCGCTTGTTGCCCGTCGGCACACACATCCAGCCGCGCATCGCAGCGCACATTCAACAGCACTTGCTTGAGCAGGTCCCGCGACCAGGGGTCTGCTTCGGCAATCAGTACGCGCGGTACAGCGGGTAAATCAACAGCAATCATCCTGCACGCTCCCTCGGCAATGCTGGAACCTTAGACAATGCAGGCGCCTACGTACAATGAACAAGGCCTGAATGCGCAGTGATCGGCATAAAAAAACCCGCCGAAGCGGGTTTTTTGTGTCAATCAGCTCAGCCTCCGCTTACAGCTCGGAGAAGCATTCTTCGATGATCGCCAGGCCCTTGTCCAACTGCTCGTCCGGCGAGGTCAGCGGGACCAGTACGCGCAACACGTTGCCGTAGGTGCCGCAGGACAGCAGGATCAGACCCTTGTCACGCGCCTTGGCCACCACGGAGGCAACGGCAGCGGCGTTCGGCTTGTGGCTGTCGCCATCTTCAAACAGTTCGACCGCGATCATCGCGCCCAATGCACGTACTTCGCCGATCACCGGGTATTTAGCCTGGATAGCTTTAAGGCCAGTCACCAGGCGCTCACCGACAGCTTTGCAGCGGTCCAGCAGGTGCTCTTCTTCGAATACTTCCATCACCGCCAGCGCAGCGGCGCAAGCAATCGGGCTACCGGCATAGGTTCCGCCGAGGCCGCCGGGTGCAATGGCGTCCATGTATTCGGCTTTGCCGCACACACCGGCCAGCGGGAAGCCACCAGCGATGGATTTGGCGAAGGTGGTCAGGTCGGCGGCAACGCCCATCTGTTCCATGGCGAAGAACGTACCGGTACGGCCGGCACCGGTTTGCACTTCATCAGCGATCAGCAGTATGCCGTGCTTGTCGCACAGCTCGCGCAGGCGCTTCATGAAGGATTTTGGCGCAACGTAGAAGCCGCCTTCGCCCTGTACCGGCTCGATGATGATGGCAGCGATATCACGCGGCTCGGCATCGTTTTTGAAGATGCGTTCGATGCTTGCGATGGCGTCATCGTCGCTGACACCGTGCAATTCGTTCGGGAACAGCGCGCGGAATACGCCACCCGGCATCAGACCCATGCCAGCCGAGTACGGCACGACTTTGCCGGTAAGGCCCAGTGTCATCATGGTGCGGCCGTGGTAGGCACCGGTGAAGGCGATCACGCCGGCACGGCCAGTGGCGGCACGGGCGATTTTCACGGCGTTTTCGACGGCTTCGGAACCGGTGGTGACCAGCAGGGTTTTCTTGGCGAAATCACCTGGGACCTTGGCGTTGATTTTTTCGCACAATTCCACATAAGGCTCATAGGCCAGTACCTGGAAGCAGGTGTGGGTCAGCTTGTTCAGTTGCTCGGTCACGGCGGCAATGATTTTCGGGTGCACGTGGCCGGTGTTCAGCACGGCGATACCGCCGGCGAAGTCGATGAACTCGCGACCTTCAACGTCGGTCACGGTGGCGTTCTTCGCGGATTCAGCGAAGATCGGGTGAATCTGGCCAACACCGCGGGGTACAGCGGCTTCGCGGCGTTTCATCAGGGATGCGTTGGTCTTGCTCATAAAGTCCTCATTCGCCACTCATCGGGTGGCGTGGTCCAAGGAATACGTGGCGGGGAGGCAACTACGGCAGCATGCGATGATCGACTGCCACAGCTTTCCCGGCCACTACGAATAACGGTGTGAAACACGCAAAGGGTCAGCGCTCTCGTGCCCTCTGCGTTTACGGCAATGCCTTGCCGGGCGGGTTAGATGCCCAGGCAGAGGTATTTGATTTCCAGGTAATCCTCGATCCCGTACTTGGAACCTTCACGGCCCAGGCCCGAGGCCTTGATGCCGCCGAACGGCGCGACTTCGTTGGAGATCAACCCGGTGTTGACGCCGACCATGCCGTATTCCAAGGCTTCAGCCACGCGGAACACACGGCCCAGGTCGCGGGCATAGAAGTAGGAAGCCAGGCCGAACTCGGTGTCGTTGGACATCGCGATCACTTCAGCTTCATCTTTGAAACGGAACAGCGGCGCCAGTGGGCCGAAGGTTTCTTCCTTCGCGACGGCGGCGTTTTTCGGCACGTCGACCAGGATAGTCGGCTCGAAGAAGTTGCCTTCCATCACCTTGCCACCGGCCAACAGCTTGGCGCCTTTGCTCAGGGCATCGGCGATGTGTTCCTGGACCTTGGCCACAGCTTTTTCGTCGATCAACGGGCCCGTGGTGGTGCCTTCTTCCAGACCGTTGCCGATCTTCAACTTGGCCACCGCCACTTTGAGTTTTTCCGCGAACGCGTCGTACACCGAATCCTGGATGTACAGGCGGTTGGCACAGACGCAGGTCTGGCCGTTATTGCGGTACTTGGAGATGATCGCGCCTTCGACGGCCTTATCCAGGTCGGCGTCGTCGAACACGATGAACGGCGCGTTGCCGCCCAGTTCCAAGGAGACTTTCTTGATGTCCTTGGCGCATTCGGCCATGAGCTGGCGACCGATTTCGGTCGAGCCGGTGAAGGACAATTTGCGCACAATCGGGTTGCTGGTCAGCTCGCCACCGATGTCGCCGGCGCTGCCGGTCACCACACTCAGCACGCCTTTCGGGATGCCAGCACGGTGTGCCAGCTCAACCAGGGCCAAGGCTGAGAACGGGGTTTGAGAAGCAGGCTTGATCACCATGGTGCACCCGGCGGCCAGCGCCGGGCCGGCTTTACGGGTGATCATCGCGGCCGGGAAGTTCCACGGGGTGATCGCAGCGGTCACACCGATCGGCTGCTTGATCACGATCAGGCGCTTGTCCGGCTGGTGGCCAGGAATCACGTCACCGTAGATGCGCTTGGCTTCTTCGGCGAACCACTCGATGAAGGACGCGGCATAGACGATCTCGCCCTTGGCTTCGGCCAGCGGTTTGCCTTGCTCGAGAGTCATCAGGCGACCGAGGTCTTCCTGGTTTTCGATCAGCAGCTCAAACCAACGGCGCAGCTTATTGGCGCGCTCCTTGGCGGTCAGTGCCCGCCAGGCCGGCAGGGCCTTATCGGCAGCTTCGATGGCACGGCGGGTTTCGGCGGCCCCCATCTTCGGCACGGTGCCGAGAATCTCACCGGTGGCAGGGTTGTTGACCTTGATGGTCTGACCATTGTCCGCATCGACCCAAGCGCCATCGATAAAGGCTTGTTGGCGGAACAACTGGGAATCTTTGAGCTGCATGTCGGCTTTCCTTAACAGCACCGCGCGCACGCGGAGCGAATTAGAGTTGTTGAAAGGCGCCTTGTGGGCTGCCGTCAGGGAAATCAGCCTCTGCGCGCGGAAGAAGTGAAAGAGCGCACGGGAGACAGAGCGTTTGAAATCTCAAACGAATCCTAGGATCAATGGGGGTACAGGGCAATAGTCTGTTCGAAAAAAAGAACGAAAACGGCGCATTTATCCGATTTTTCTGATCAGCGTATTTCTGCCAGGTTTCACTGCAATGATCGGCGCCTCCCGACTTAGGGCCTTATGCGGCAGATTCCTACGCTTGAAGGCTCAAAGACCAGCATGGACGCCCAAGGTCGACATGGGTATGATGTCGCCCGCACAAGCATCCGTAGCTCAGCTGGATAGAGTACTGCCCTCCGAAGGCAGGGGTCGTGGGTTCGAATCCCGCCGGGTGCACCAGATATGACGAAAAAGCCCCAGGTCAAAAGGCCTGGGGCTTTTTTGTGGGCGACATTCAATGTTTCTGCAATGCCTCCAACCGCGCCGGCAAGTCTTCCTCAGGAAAGCGCTCGTGCAACGCCAACAGCTTCTCATCCGCCGCTCTGGTTTCCCCAGCCTCACGCAGCCTCACAATCTCCTGCAACCCCTCCTCCAACCCCGGCACCGCCACCGGCGCGCGTTTGCTGAGTTTGGCGGGCGACTCATCCGCCATCGAGCCCATGACTTGCGCGCTCTCGGCCTTGGGGGCGACGGCCAGTCGTGCCACGGGCGCAGGGGCGGACATCGGGGGCGGAGCAGGACGCGCGGCTTCCTCATGAAGGGCGGAGAAGGTCGCCGTGGAGATGTCGGGGTGCGGCACGGGCTCGCGTAGGACCACGCCGATCATCAGCGCTAAGCCTGCGACGGTGGCGAACGCCATCTGCCAGCGTGGCCGTTGGCAGGCTTGCAGCCAGCGTTGCCACAGGCTCGGCTGCGGCGCCGGGGCTTCGCGGCGGGCGGTGGCGAGGATGAAGGCGTCGAGGGACGCGGGCGGCTCGCCGGTGCTGTGTTGACGCATGTGCTGGAGCAGCACGTCGTCGGGGTCCGGGGTGTGTCGGGGGTCGGTCATGCGGGTATCTCCTCGGCCAGCAGGCGACGCAGTTTCTGCTGGGCGTAACGCAGGCGGCTTTTGACGGTTTCCAGCGGGGCGCCGGTGAGGGCGGCGATTTGCGGCACTTCGAGGTCACCGTGCAGGCGCAGCAGGAAAACTTCGCGCTGGTCTTCGGGCAGGTCTTGCAGCGCGGCGTCGAGGCGGGCCTGGTCGCGGCTCAGGCTCAGTTGCTGCTCGGGGCCGGCGCTGTCGTCGGCCTGGGCGTGCAGTTGCTCGTCGTAGCTGTCGTGCAGGGGGTTGTGGATGCCGTGCTTGCGCCAGTGGTCGATCAGGCGGTTGCGGGCGATCTGGAACAGCCATGTGCGAAAGCTCGCCCGGCCTTGTGGCTGGGTGGCGCTGCGGATCAGGCTGAGCCAGGTTTCCTGGTAGATTTCCTCGGCCAGTTCGGCCTTGTTGCTCAGGGACACAAGGAATCGGTACAGACCCTGGCGATGGCGCGCGTACAAGGCTTCGAACGCGGCGCTGTCGCCGGTTCGGTAGCGGGCCAGCAGCGCTTCGTCGCTGGGTGGATCGTCTGGAACGGCCATGTAATGGGCGAACTCCTTTTGTAAATGTGGGAGGGGGCTTGCCCCCTCCCACATTTCGACCAGTGTTGCATTCAAGATCAGGGTTTGAGGCTTTGGGCCAATTCCACCAGTTGCACGAACTCATTACGCAGGCCGAACGGGTCATTGCCTCGGGCCGAGCGAGCCAGTGCGGCAGTGTCCTGCAGGCTCATGCTGCCAGTGTAGCGGCCATCGCCCTTGAGCTGTTGTGCAAAGGCTGCCACTGCCGCCGCGAAGCGCAGGTCGTCGCTCGCTTGGGTGGATTTATTGCGGATGGGGCGCTCGATTAACTGACTGTCACCCCCCGCCGCCGACTTGTAGCGCACGCGCAGCATCGCCAGCTCACCCGATTTATCCTCAGCTGCAGGCGCAGCAGCGTAGCGCAAAGGCTCCGACCAGCCCTTCTCGCCCTTGGGCACAATTTCATACAACGCAGTGACCGTATGCCCTGCGCCAATTTCACCGGCGTCGACTTTGTCGTTATTGAAATCCTCGCGTTTCAAGGCGCGGTTTTCATAGCCCAGCAGGCGATATTCACTGACCTGCGCCGGGTTGAATTCCACCTGCAGCTTCACATCGCGCGCCACCACCGCCAGGGTCGAGCTGAGTTGGTCCACCAGCACTTTGCGCGCTTCGCGCAGGTTGTCGATGTAGGCGTAATTGCCGTCGCCGGCGTCGGCCAGTTGTTCCATCAGGTGTTCGTTGTAGTTATCCACACCGAAACCCAGGGTGGTGAGGGACACACCGCTTTTGCGCTGCTCTACCGCCATCTGTTTGAGGCTGTCGAAATCACTGATGCCCACGTTGAAATCACCGTCGGTCGCCAGCAGGATGCGGTTGATGCCGTTGTCGATAAAGCCTTCGCGGGCCATCTGGTAGGCCAGTTCGATGCCGGAGGCGCCCGCCGTGGAGCCGCCTGCGGTAAGTTGGTCAATGGCGTTACGGATCTTCACCTTGTCTCGACCGGAAGTCGGTTTGAGCACTATCCGGGACTCACCGGCATAGACCACCAGCGAAACACGGTCCTGCTCGCGCAACTGATCCACCAGCAATTTCAGCGTGCTTTTCACCAGCGGCAAGCCTTCGCGACGGTCCATGGAGCCGGACACGTCCACCAGGAACACCAGGTTGGCCGGCGCCAACTCCGCCACGGGGCGGTCGGACGCCTTGATGCCGATGCGCAGCAGTTGGGTGCGCGGGTTCCACGGTGTGGCGGCCACTTCGGTGGTCACGCCAAAGGGCGAGCCGTCGGTGGGCAACGCGTAGTGGTAGGGGAAATAGTTGACCATTTCCTCGAGTCGCACAGCGCCTTCGGGCGGCAGGCGGCCTTGGTTGAGGAAGCGTCTGACGTTGGCGTAGCTGCCCGTGTCGACATCAACACTGAAGGTTGAAACCGGCGTTTCGGCCACGCGATGCACCGGGTTGTCCGGCAGGTTGGCGTATTGCTCGCGGGGTTCGCTGCGGTAGTCCATCGCGGCGGACTCCTGCATACGCATCGGTGCAGGCATTGCCATGCGTTTCACCAAAGCGCCCTGGGCCGGCGCGCTTTGCAATTCGGCGACGGGCTCGGCCGGTTTGGCCAACTCAGGGGATGAGGACAGCCCACAACCGGCCAACGCCACCACCATGGTGACGGCAAAGCCTTGGGCGGCAGGACGCAGGAAAAACAGAGGGTGGGACATGGGCTGAACCTCGTGAATGAATGATCCGTTCACAAGGTCAGACGCAAGGTGCGGGATGTTCGGGTTAACCCTGATTCAAATAACACCACAGTCCAACTGTGGTGCTCTCAGAATCCGGATATCAGTCCGTGCCGTACTTGGGATTACGCGGGCCGTACAGGATCCCCGCACGCTGCCCCGGCGACAGCAGGCGCGCGCTGGTGATACCGGCGATCGGATGCGCCGCATCGGTGGAGCTGTTGATCACTTGCTTGACCGCCGCAGTGATCAGCATGCCGACGAGGCCACCGCCGTTGTTGTTGCCTTCCTCGCTGGACGCATGCGCCGAGCCGGTCCACAGGGTGGTGCCGGTGCGCAGGTCGACCAGTTTGGCCGAGGCCGTCACGGAGGTGTCGCTGGAGATCAGCATGTACTTGGTGCCGTAATTGGTAACGGTGATGTACAACGCCGAATCCGCGCCAAAGATGTCATGCAGCTTGGCCGGTGGCACCGCCTGGATATCGTTGGCAGTGGTCAGGCCGTTCTGGCGGAAGGTTTCGTCCACCAGGGCAATCGGCAACACGTAGTAGCCGGCTTCCGCCAACGGGTAGGTCACTTGCGAGACCATGCTGTAGGAGGCCTGCACTTCCGGCGACTCATTGATCGGCGGCAGTACCAGGATCGACTTCGGTCGCGCCTGTTTGTATGCCGTGTAGTCAATGGTCTTGGGGGCTGCGCAACCGCCGAGCAGGGCCAGGGCCAGCAAGGCGCCAGTGAGTTTCAACAGGCTCATTTAGTGGCGACTCCGGTCTTGGCGTTTTTCAGCAGAAAATCCATGTAGGCGGCGGACTCAGGGAACAGTGCCTTCTCGGTGCGGAACTCCTGCACCATCTGGTCATCCTTGCCCATGCTCAGGTAGAGCATGCCCAGGTGCGCGTGGTAGCCCGGTGGGGCCTTGCGGCCGCTGGCGTTGATCTTCTGCAGATCCCGCTCCAGCGCCTCGACCTGCGCTTCCTTGGGCTCGCCCTTGAAGTACTCGTAAACCTGCGGCTGGTAGCTTTCCCATTGATACAGGGGTTGGGGCGCCGTCTGGCACCCGGCGACCGTTGCGACTGCTGTCAACATCAGCGCCAACTTAACTGCCTTGCTCATCCGTGTACTGCTCCTTGAGGTGTTGCTGATCAGTTGCGCGGGTTCCAGGCGCCGGCGTTGATGCCGTCGACGAGGCGGTTGATGGCTTCGCGCATGGCCAGGTCGAGGACCTTGCCATTGAGGGTGGAGTCATAGCTGGCGGTGCCGCCGAAGCCGACCACTTCACGGTTGGACAGCGCGTACTCACCGGCGCCCTGGGTGGAATACACCACTTCGGAGGTGCTGATGTTGACGATATTCAGTGCGACTTTGGCGTAGGCGACTTGGGTCTTGCCACGGCCAAGGATGCCGAACAGCTGGCGGTCACCGGTCTCTTTGCGGCCGAACTCGGTCACATCGCCGGTCACCACATAGTCAGCGCCTTTGAGCTTCTGCACGGTGCCTTTGATCGCGGCTTCCTGGGAGATTTCGCCCATGTTGTCGCGGTCCAGCACGCTGAAGCGGTTGGTCTGCTGCAAGTGGGTGATCAAGATGGTCTTGGCCTGGCCGCCGAGGCGGTCAACGCCGTCGGAGAAGATGCCGCGCATGTAGCTGGAGCGGTTATCGAACTTGCCCACGGCGATTGGCACACGTACGCCGGAATAGGCGACGTGGGCGCTGGCGACTTGTTCCACCGGCATGGCGCGGTTGCTCTCCGTGGCGCAACCGGCCACGGTCAGCAGCGCTGCGGCGGTGAGGCCGGACAGCAGGATTTTGGACAGTGTGTTCACAGGGTGCTCCTGGGTGATAAATCGGCAGTTGGAGTGAGTAGGGTTAACGAGAAGGAATGGCGCGCAGGTCATCGACAATGTCGCGACTCAAAACGCCGGTATAAAAACGCTCGACGCTGGAGTTACCGGAGTTGGTGATGATCCCGCCCATGGTTTTCCATTTTTGCGCTTCACCCATCACGCCGGAAGGCACAAGGTTGTTTCGCGTCTTGGCAAAATGCAGGACCTCGCCAGCCCCCTTTTTGACCTTGACCCGATAGCTGAAATCGACAGCGGCCAGAATGGTGTTGTCATCCACGATCAACGTCGAGAGGCCGCCTTTGGAGTCGGGGATATGGCGCGTATAGACGATGCTGACATCCAGCAGGTAATCGGCCTTTTCCTTGCTGGTCGCATAACGCTTGGCGCTGAGCAGGCGGTCGACCAGATCGACGCCCAGTTGCTGGCGAACCTTGTCATCCGGCAAGAAACGCTCGTTCTTGCCCACCACCTCAACATCAAACGTGTCGAGCCAGTAAGTGGCGTTCTTGGGAATCGTGACCGGCGCCGGCGAGATGTAGTACTCCGGCTTGGAGGCGCAGCCCGCCAGTAGGCAGACGCAGAGGAAGACGGCAAACGCGCGCATGTCTGAATTCATCCCTGAAAAGTATCGTGCTTTAAACAATCGCGGCATTTTACGGGGTTGAGAGCGCTTCTCAAGATGTTTCGTCGGATGCCGTGCGGTGGCGCACATTCCCTCAAGTTATGCGAATACGGGTCGAAACAGTAACTTCGCTTGCTCACTTATAGGGATATTGCGTGCTTAACACTCTGCTCCGGGCTACAGCCCTGGCCGCCGCGCTGTCAATGACCGGCTGCGTTTCCTACACCGTCACCGGCCCCATCGCCGCCCCGCTCCACCCGGTCGCTGTCAGCAGCCCGCGTAGCGCGCAAATCGCCGATGTGACGGTGAGCGCCGCCGACGTCAATGAAGCCAACAAGGCCGCCATCAGCAGCTCCCTGACTGCACAGATCACCCAATACGTGCGCACCGGGGGTTACTTCAAGCAGGTCACCGAGTATCCGGTACGCCTGGGCGAGCAGGACGTGACGCTCAAATTCAACATGACCGCCCTCAAGGGCCATCGCGCGCCGCATCCGGCGTACGTGCCTGGCGCGCTGCTGACGCTGACTCTCTGGATTTGGGTCAACGGCCCGATCTACGTAGACAGCTTCGAGGTGGCCGGCGACCTGGTGATCGTCGACCGCAACGGCAAGGAGCTGGCCCAGGCCAAGGATTCGATCAAATTCGAACACAACGTCGGGCTTTACAGCGGCCAATATTGGGCTCCGTCGATGGGCGGCCAACAGCTGACCAAACTGGTCGGGCAACTGCTCGACACCGCCACCGCCAACCTGGCCAAACTGTAATTTCAAGGAGTGATGCATGAAAGGATTGATCAAACACAGCCTGGTACTCGCCGCTGTCCTGCTGACCGGCTGCGTGTCTTACTCGCAGCACGAATTGCCCGCCGTACAGACCTGGCCACCGACCGCCAACGCCCCGGCGCAAAAGCCTACGGCGTACGTGCGCACCACGGCGCAGAACCACGTCAACGGCGGCCCGGGCAACGCAGCAGTCGGCGCGCCGGTGGTGCTGTGGGAAAAGGCTGTAGCCGATTCTTATCGCGACTCCCAGCGTTTTTCGCGGGTGAGCACCGATAAGGTCGACTCGGACATCTACGTCGACGCGACGCTGCACAACAACGAAGAGTACAGCCCGGTCTCGGCATTCCTCACCGGCTTCACGTTCTTCGTCATCCCGACCACGGCAAAGAACATCTTTACCCTGGAGACGGTGTTCAAGGACAAGGATGGCAAGGAACTGGGCCGCGTCAGAAAGAGCGAATCGGTGCGCACGTGGGTGCACCTGGTGCTGATCGTGGGCATCCCGTTCCAGAGCGATACGCGGGAAGTGGTCGAGGCGCTGACGCGCAGTACGCTGGATGAGGCGGTGCAGCGCAAGTTGCTGTAACCCCGCCCCCTGTAGGAGCGAGCTTGCTCGCGAAAAACCAGAGAACACCGCAGGCATTCAGCATGCCCGCGGTATCGTTGCCGGCCTCAGCTCACTTGATCAGGTCAGGTCGAGTGGTCTTGAGCATCGCTGCGCTCACCGCCCCCTGAACCGAGCAGGTGATCATGCCTTTGCTGGGCTTGGCCAGGTCACTCGGTGCGGGCTCGACCATCAAGATGCGTTCGGCCGTATCGGTGACCAGCTTGCCTGCGTTGTCATCGCCGCCCTCCGGTACCCAGGCTGATTGCTTGTGCGACCAGATCTGCGCACGCGCGAAGATACCGTTGGCTTTCTCCAACGCCGTACCCGGTACTTTACTCAGCTGTGCGTAAAGCGCGTCGGGCGCCTGCTCGGTGTAGAAACCCCAGTTGATGATGCGCGAGCCCATCAGGTCTTGGTCTTCGGCGAAAAAGCCGGTCAAGGTCACACCGTCAAGCGTCAGAGGCGTGTTGAACATCCAGCGCTGGCCCATATCGGATTTTGTGCCGCCGCTGAGCGTGATCTTGCCGTTCTCCACCTTATGGGTGACACGGTCCTTGAGCCCTGGCTGGCTTACCACCGCCAGGGAGTTCTGGTCGCAGGCGAGAAAACTTTGCAGGGCTGGCGCTGCGGCGAAGCTGCTGGTGCAGGTCGCCAGTGCAGTGAGTGAGATAAACAGACGATACAGTTTCATTGACAGCTTCCTTGGGTCCAAATAATGGGTGGATGGGAGCGAGTTTGCTTCTGCAGTAACGGGATAAATCGGTTAACACGCATACAGGGCTTTGAGCATCATGCCGTTGGCATCAACTCACGGTGTTTGAACGGGCGCAGATTTGCTCCCACCCTTTCTCAATCGTGCCCGTGTACTTACCGCACGACGCGCCCCTTTCGCCGGCGAAGGCCGATTCAGATTTTTGATGCGTCTGGGCATCGCCAGTGTGTCGGCAGTGGATGGCATTGAATGAGGCACTGTGCCACCACCCTGATGCCTTGCGCGGTTTTGGGTGAGGGGCTTATAGTCCGGCCGTCGTCCAACAGGGCGATCGGATTTGGCGATCCGTTGACCGTATGCGAAAGCTTTCTGCTTGCTTGCAGGTGCTTTCGTACCCGCATCGCTGCTTTATGGCAGCTGTGCGCGGGAGACCTTCGGGTCTGCCGGAACTCGGTCCCGGTTCGCCAACCTGCGTACAGCTGTCACCCATTCGTTTGGCGACGATAGGTGACAGTCTCACTCTACTGACCGAGGTTTTACCTATGAACCGCTACATGCCCCTAACCGGCCACGACTGCACCGTCCCCGCCCTGCTCATCGACACCCAAGCCCCCCTCGACGTCCTCCACGACGCCGCCGTGCACCGCATCCAAGCCGTCACCCAACTCCTGGAAAACCTGGCCTTCCGCGATCAGCTCAGCAGCGACGCAGTAGTGCTGCAGGACTTCGCCCATCTGCTGGCGATTCCGCTGCGCGACGGCTGTGATTTGTTGGATGCGATCAGTCGCAGGCTGAACGCCAGCCCGTCCTGACTCAGACCGGGCGGCCGTTCAGGCCGCCCTGCTCAGGTATTGATGACAATCGTCTTGGCCAACATATCGCCCAAGCGACGACGCAGGCCGAACAATACAAAAGACCGTCCAGCACACTGAACAGCAGCTTCGGGGAAATAGTGGTCAGACCAACCATTAATGTAACCGTGTTCTGCCCGGCAGGCTGTTGTGCCTATGCCGGCGCGCTGTAAGAAACATCTCCCGAGTCGCGCCAAACTCCATTCGCAAAGCTCACTGGTCGCTGTGGGTAACAAACCAACAGCCCTTCGACGAACTGACAAAAGGACAAGTCAAGTCGCGTTATCCAACGCATATTGTCGATTTCCAACAATCGCCAGTTGTCTCCGCTGTCGAAACCGAAAGCAGTCCCGACGCTATCCCAGCCGAACAGCCACACCTCGCCCTTCGCGCACGCTTCATAGGGCCCGTCTTTATAAATTCCATCATCACCGAAGTAGTCAGCCTTAGCAGAAAGCAGCATCGGTTGAATCGTCAAAAGCGGCAGCGCGCAGTCGTCCTCCTTGATTTCACCGTGCCCCCGCTCCTGCATAAAAGCAAAGTACTCGTCGGGCGCCGCCGGCCACTGCTGCCGTATCACACTTATTTCACCTGAAGAAACAGGCGTCAGCCGCTCTAATAGCGCACATCCCAGCGCATTAAAGACTTCTAATTTTTCGTACATGTTCACCATAACCTCGGGGTTACTGCGGAAACGCTTTCAGCTACCCGCTTGAGTGCTCGTTATTGCTCCGCACGCCAATCGACGTAACCTTTCACCTCAATCAATTGATTAAGGATGAAGCTTGAGAAGTGATCGGCCAGTACCCTCACCTAAGAAATAGGGGTCAAAAAAGAAATAGGGGTCAGACCACCATTAATTTAACCGTGGTCTGACCCCTATTTTTTCCATTTTTTCATGTCTGAATTCGTCCCTGAAAAGTATCGTGCTTTAAACAATCGCGGCATTTTACGGAGTTGAAAGGCGTTCTCAGGCTGTTTTGACGCCCCGGCGGCTCCGTTTTACTGGCGCTTGCGTGCAAGCCTCTGGCGAAATCTCCTAAGGCTTTGTCAGGAAAACAAAAACGACAGTGGCCATTAGCCTTTACGTAATAAATAAAAAGCGAGGTCCCAGGTTTGGGCAACCGATACTGAATCGTTCATAACGTGCTTATCCCCGGCCATTGTCATAAATATCCGCCAGGCCGCGCACGCTCGTCAGGTTGCCGGTCTGGATCACGATGGTCTTGGCGAACATGTCGCCCAAGCGCGTCCTGGATTCCATAAAGATCCACACCCAATCGATGACCACCAGCGCGCCGGAATTACGCGTGAACGACTGGGAAACGCTGCAGCCTTTACGGGTCTTGCGGTCGACGGTGGCAATGCTCAGCAGGCGCTTGCCCAGGCTCTGGCCGTTGGGGAGCGCATCAGCCAGCAGGAAGTAGGCGAAGGCCGCAAAAAACGCGGAAAGAAAACCCGCCTTGGGCGTCACCGCAGGAACGTAGGCAGACAGCGCCCCGGCGGCGAATTTGAGGATGAAAAAAATCAGCACGGCGATGACGCAGTCGATGAGGCGCGCGGCCAGGCGGCGACCGATGCTGGCCAAAATGGTCGGGCGTTTAGCAGTGTTGCTTGCGTCCATGCGGTGTTGCTCCAGCTTTAAGAAGGAAAATTGGTATCGACAAAGTTTCTGGCAAAGTCTTCGGCGTTAATTGACACACCGGCCTGCGTGAATTTTGCCGAATTTGTGCGCCACACGGCTCGGATTTTTTCCTCCAAGGAGGTCGGAAACTCCATCTGAGAGGCGACGACATCAGACCAACAGCCCTGCGTCCCATACAGCTCGTGCAACTTGGGTTCGAGTGCCGTCAAATCGGCGCGTTGCTGGTCGGACAGCGCACCAATGGCCGACAGGACGTAGCATTCAAGAAGACGGAGAAAGGGCTTTCCTGCATATCGATTCATCATCAAAAACGCTCAACGAACATTGAACAATCAAAAGGACCAAACTGACTGCCTATCCAAGCCCAGCCAGCTTCAAGGCGTTTGCGGCTGCTTTGAATCAGCGCAAATTTGCTCCCACCCTTTTTCAATCACACCCGTGTACTTGCCACACGATGCCCCTTTTAACTGAGCCTCCATGAAATCGCGTTCCGGCTCGACCCACAGCAGGCCAACCAGATAGGCCGCAACCGCCGCAAGCATCAGCAGCGCCACTGTCCGAGTCAACATAAACCGGAGCGTGGCTGCGGCAGTGCGAGACCGTTCAAACACAAACGCAAACAACAGGCCAATGCCGCACCACACAAAAGCGCCTGCCGCTACGCCCAGCACTGACGAGCTGCGATCGAGGTAAAGCCAGGCCAATATGAATACGCTGGCGCTGCAGCACATCACCAGCAGGCACAGCCACTGCACAATCCGACACGCCCCACTCGAAAGGCTCATGGGAACGTCGTCCCGATACGCGCGCGCTCATTTGAGAACCAGATGCCCGTCACCTTGCCCACCACGTCCTCAACCGCGACCTGGCCCATGAAGCGGCTGTCGTTGCTGCTCCAGCGGTTGTCGCCCAGCAAAAATAGGTGCCCTGGCTCGACCATGACCGGTGCCATTGCAAGGGATTCAGGCCCTTTTACGCGGTCGGCTGGCGCGTGAAACAACCCGAGGTTTTCGCCGTTGTGGATCAGTTCACCGTTCACCAGGGCTAACGTGTCTCCAGCAACACCCGCCACTCGCTTGACCGCTTCAGTGCCATTCCAGCGGTACACCACGATATCCCCCACCTTGGGCGGACCGGCCCGCAGGTCCGTCAGGATGTAGTCGCCAATGGAAAGCGTCGGCACCATCGATCCGGAAGGGATGTAGTAGTTTTTGAACCCCAGTACGGGTACTCGCAATACATCGAGCATCAGTACCGCAATCACCATCACCCCGACGTAAAGGACGTGGAAACGCTTGCGTGGCACATTGGGCGGTCCATCGTAGCGACGCGCGAGTACGGCGGAAAGGATGGCTGAGCCCAGCTTGACGATGATCAAGAAGGCGAATAGCCCATACAGCCCAATGGGGGTAGCGACCAACCCCAGCGCTCCCAGCAACGCGAAACCGCCGTACAGCAATACGGCGACACAGATACCCCACTTGATACGGTCGACATACACCAGGCCCCAGCCTGCCACCAGGCAGGACATGAGGAACGCCAGGAGCGAGAATTTTGCGGATTTCATTGATCATCCTTGAAGAGGTAAAAAGCATCTATAAAACAAGAAAATCCGAAGTTCAACGAACATTAGACAACCACAAGACAAATCCTAGAATAAAGCCAGCTCCAGCCATCTTGAGATAAAGCGGCACATTCTCCTTTATAAGCACGGCAACGTCCTCGCCACCACTCAACCAATACCCGGCAACCTGAAAGAACACACACATGAACAATAGACCTAACGCACAAGCGCAAGGAAGATAGACTGCGAGCCACCAAGGTTCATTTTTTCTCATTACCGTCTCTATTCTTTCAGAATAAGGAACAGATTTATTGAAATAAATCAATCCTCTCCCTTACAGACCCCGTTTTTCTCCACAATCATTAATCAACTGTAAGCCATTATTCTTTTTTCTAAGAAATCGATAAAATTTTTCGCATATAAACTAGAAGCTTGATTATAAAGATCAAGCCTATAAACAGGATACTCCCCATCATTAAGACCATCGCCCGCTGCAAAATAAAATGACTCCCCTGCACCCGGCGATTCACAGATAAATAGCTTCTCCTTCCCACACAACCCATTTCGACCGTTAACGATTGACATATAAACGATATCACCACCATTGACACTGTCAAAATCCATTTCGTAAATACTATAAATCTCCTCCCCAGCTATTTCCCCGCCAGAATAACACTTCAACCACCATTTATAGCTATCCGAAAATTTTAAGCCAAGACGAGTTTCAGCTTTATAAATCCACTCATCAGCAATCCCGTCACCATAATCAGCAAACTCAACGAAATCCGACTTTTTAATAAGATCAATTATTCTCGAATAATTCACGTCTAAACTCCCCGCTCCGAGCCCGTAACTTCCGACTAAAAAAGGGGACGGATTTATTGAGGCCTGGCGCTGGCCGGCAAGCTATTAAATAAATCTGTCCCCTTTTCTCTGGGTTTCATTGATCGTCCTTGAACAGGTAAAGGTACCCGGCAGTGCACCTGTCGGGGTTTATCGCAGGGGGTCACTACATTCCCCCATTACCGGATATGTAACACTTCACATACGTCCATCGAGTGAGGATCCAATACGCCGCGAATACAAACGTAAGAGGAAAGCCGATCCAGTTGTATACCCAAGGCGAGTCAGTGCGCAGGGCAAGTGAAATCACCGCAGCGATGATCATTGCGAGTAGCAGGCTAACCGCCAGAATCATGGAAAACAGTGAGATCGATAAGAAAAACCCACCGATCCATTTATTTCTTCTCACCGGAAGCCTCCTCGTAAAACGTATACCCTTTATAGAGAAATAGGGGTCAGACCACCATTAATTTAACCGCGATCTGAACCCGATTTCCTTTTTAATAACCCCCAGCATCCAAATCCGCAATGGACAACCAGTAGGCGACAACCGCGTCAAACGCCTTATCGTCGGCGCGCTCCTGCAACGCAACCAGTGCCTGCCGCGCATCGGCAATTGACCAGCCAGTGGAGTTCAAGGTCAGCCATGCGCAGTCAAGGCGTCCCGCCTGCATAAAATCCTCGAACAACGGCTTTTTCTCGCGCTCAGGATCAAACCAAGCGGGCAGTTCCACGCCTTTCGGCACCGGCATGTGCTTATCGACAACCTCAAAATAGCAGCTACTTTTCCACCAATCAGTGGTTGGGTCTGACGGATTCGGGAAGCTTCCGGTGTAAGGGGTTGCGCCGTCAGAAATACTCTCCAGTGGCGTCAACGTCTTGAACGTTTCGACGTTGGCGAGGCCTTTGGGGTCATCACCACTTTTCAACGACTGCGCATCCAATGCGTCCAGGCAATCAAGGCCCACAGCCCTGGCGAACCGCTCAAGTTCGGGCGTTACCCCCTCCTCAAGACTCATCGACATCATCGCGAGCACGCCCATCAGTTGCGCAGGCGTGCGGGCGATCTCTACGGTCATTAGGTCGCTGCCAACGTACATTTTTACGAAGGTGGGTTCACGATCAACAAACCAGTGCTTCCAGTACCCGATATAAGTAGGCCAAGACCCGTCACTCCATATCGGGATCAATGCAGGTGGAAACACATACCACTCGGCAGGAGCTTGCAGTGTGCAAATGGGCGTGTCGATGCTTCCATCGGCGCATGCCACCACCGCGTCGGGTAACCCCAGCGCTTCTAACGCTGTTTTAACGTTCATGCCTTCACCGTTTTGGCGCCAGAGGCGTCGACCACTCGGGGACCTTCATTCTGTGTAATGACGAAATAGGACCAAAGAAGAAATTGGAGGTCGAATTCGCAGCTCATGGATCAGTTGATAAGCCTCGCGCGAAGGTACGGGTACCTGATGGCGAGGGTCAACGATCTGCGTGGGGAATAGGGGTCAACCACCATTAATGTATCCGAGATTTGCCCCCCTATTTCCATAAAATAAATTTGCCTATTGGGCACTAAATAAACCCACTCTTTTTATTTTGTTTCCCTTTTTCAGTCCAGCTCCGTTTCGATCTCTTGTCTTAAAAAGCGCGGAGCCGGTGTAGTTGCATAGCGTTGTGCTATCTCAAACGGGTCGACGATTTTAGTTTTAACACCTGGCTTTGAAAAGCCGCCGACCACGTATCTGGCAAAAGAGGGTGACGACAGATCCTCATCAAGTAGCCAATAGCCACCAAACAGGGAGATCAAGTATTCGCCGATGTAGTAGCCGATACGGGTAACAAACCAAACCCTATCTTCCTCATTGATGTCAGCGCGTTGAAAACCACTGTCCAGCTGGAATAAAAACTTTTTGGGTTCAATCAATACTTCATGCGGCTGATCAAATCCGAGACTTTCACAAAACTTATGCAGCACCGGCAGACGCTCAGATCTGAATGCAGGGAATTCAGCAGCGCGTCGGGCCAGCAGCCTATCGTACGTTTCGCCGGTATTCGCCATTGTCAACCTCAAAAACTATTTATGAATAATTACGTCAATATTGTTCATTCTCAGCAATTTCGAAAGATTTTTTGCCGAAGAAATAGAGGTCAGACCACCATTAATGCAACCGTGGTCTGACCCTTATTTTCCCCTTATTTTCCCTCACGTTTTTCTCCGCTTCAATTTGCGGACGGTACTTATCGTACAAGCACCGTGAAAGTGGGAGCGGATTTATTTAGGCCTGGCGCTGATCGGCAAGTAATTACTAAATAAATCTGTATTCTTTCTCTCCGCTTAAGACAGCAGTTAAAAGACATAACATCCTTTTACGTTAGACGTTTCGTATCTCCATGACTTTATTAGCCGATCCGCGGAGACAAAAACCGAATATCGGCAATCTCTAATCCAAGTTATGTAATACCGACTGCCTCCGCTCTCATCAACAACCTTATCAAACGTCTTGTTCTTATTTACAGGCGACCAATATGAGTCGCCACATCCTCGCGTACAGTCCTTGTAAAGATGGGAGTCAAAATGAGTACCTACCCGGAGATTCATTCCATTTTCCCAATTGGAATGGGAGGGTGCGCACCCCGCCAAGGCAGACAATAATACTGTTAGAAGCCATTTATTAATTTTCACGCTTTTTCTCCTATTCAATTGCTGGGAAATAGGGGTCAGACCCCGATTTTTTCCAATTCCTTATAACAATCATGAGGCGTTATAAGTGCTGAAGGTTCCAGCTGTGCATTTGCTCGGGGGAAATAGGGGAAATAGGGGTCAGACCAGCAATATACATAAGTGCACTAATCGTGGTCTGCCCCCTATTTTCCTCCCCTATTTTCCTACCCCTATTTTCCTTTCTATTTCCCTGACCCCTATTCCCCTCAACTCAGTAAACCATATAAAAAACAAGAAAATTCATCAGACAACTTTCTAATATTCATATCCGATGAGTCCACTTCGACTACAGACCAGTTGTCGTTTGTATCGAAGCCGAAGCATCGGCCCTGCATATCATCTCCGAAAAATCGAATATCCCGAAAAGCGTTAGCAGTACCTGCATCAAAAATCTCTTCAGCCTCTAAAAAGCCGCTGTAAAGCATGATACCTGCATAGTCAATTTCTCCAGCACCAAAGTCTTTTAAGAATGCCAGATAATCTTCGGGAACATTTTGAAAACTGTCTCTTATCGCACGTAAAACTGCATCATCCACAGCGTCTAACCCATCCAATAAATGCTCATCTTTCTTCTCTCGCATCAAAACTTCAAAGTTCTCCATCAGAGCCTCTCTATTTTTTATCTGAGATAATTTCTCGGGAAATAGGGGTCAGACCACTATTCTTCTATTCTTTTAGCTCACACTTCTTGGGCGTCCTGACACCCCCTGCGAAACTCGTTTACCTAATGCCTGCTCAATCTCGGCCGCAAACTTCTGATCGCCCAAAACGTAATTACCGTTTGTAGAAAATCGAATTTGCTCTATCAACTCAGGTGAAAGCCGATCCTTGAATAAAGACCGGTAGGATTCGGCTCGTTGCACGGTGCTGCTACCTAACTCTCTATAGACCGCATGTGGGCTTAAAAAGCTTGATGGCTCGCCCTGTGCATTTGCCCTGTAGCTGGTCCAGCGATAGTCGCCCGGATGAGCAACCATGCCCGCTCTAACCGGATTCATTTCGATATATCGATAGCAAGCTAAAACATAGTTGTCTTTTTGAACCAGACAGGAGCGGAAACGTCCTTCCCACAACGTGCCCGTTCGTTGATAGGTTCGATTGATGTATTGAACGTAGCGCTGCCCAGCCCTTTCATAAGTAGACCAGCCCCTGCGAAGCAGGTGCGGGTCAACAACAAGTGAACGTGATTTGTCATCAAGCACATTGCGTGAATTTTACAGCCATACAATTCAGCAAGCAGGTCTAACTTATCAACGTAAAGAGAAAATAGGGGTCAGACCACCAAGATACATTTTAGCAGTAATCGTGGTCTGACCCCTATTTTCTCCAATTAATTCACACTATAGTAACTGTAAAGATCCGCATCAGGCCAAAGTTCGTCATATACAGTTAATGTGCTTCGCAGGGCCTCGCTACGAGGGTCCTCAGAAGGATTCATCTTTGAAATTACAAATTTTTTAATTTCGGGCCACTGAAGCTCACGCATACAAAATGCCACCACTTCAAAGGGCGAGTCTCCAGACATTAAAATCAATTTAAATCTATCTATAAAATTTTCTTTATAGCCAGGATGTTTTTTTACAAACTCCAAAATCTTTAATAAGGACATCTCGTAGGAAATGTCTAGCTCTTCACCAAAAGCGGCTATAGCCATATCGCAAAGTTTATCAAACTCTTTAATGACGTCATTCATTTCGGCACCCAGGCGCCTTTTCTGGAATTGCTAGAATCTGGCACCCAGACTTTTCTATATACTTCCCTCCCACATCAAGCCCTTTTCGAGAAAAAGCATCTTCTGCTGCGGTTTGAGCAGCCCGACCAGAGGGCTCATAGTGCCCCGATGTATTATCAATATATTTAACTTCGCCGTTCACAATTTTCACTTCTCCCGCAGGGAAATAGGGGTCAGACCACCAATATACATTGGCGCACTAATCGTGGTCTGACCCCTATTTCCCTTTTGCACCTGTTCAACCCTTCAATGCTGGCAAAGACAGCACTTCATCGTACTGTGGCCAATCTTCCCTTGCACGCTTGAGCACACCTTGCATCAACTCGTCCAGCTCAGGCACTGGCTGCTCGGGCGGTAATTGATCAAAGGGCACGGCCAGCAGCGGATGATCAATCTTCTGCGGATTGGCTAAACCTTCCCACTGGCGCAGGCGCAGGATATAGAGAATTTCCACCGGCACGCGCTCCAAGTGCCAGTCCTGATTGAAGTCGTAAGAATTCTTCTGGCTCTCTTTGCCGGTTTGCCAAGTGTGGCGGTCACACGCGGCCAACAGGCAGGGCATCAGGTCGTCGGGGCTGGGAGTGCGCCACTTGGCCAACAAGGCTTCGTAGATGGGTTCGTCGTAAGCATAAGCAGGCCATTGATGCGAGACATCGCCCACCCAATCGGCAAACACACGCAGCATAAAGGCTTGGGCGCGGCGGTGTTGCTCTTCGTACTCAATCACTAATTGATGCCCACGGTTGAGAGCCGCATGGGTGAGATAGCCCTGATGGATGACGGCATCCTTCCATCCTAGGATCGCCATGGCGGCCATCATATTGGTGGCGGTTTGGATGCTGTAGTTTTGGCGGCGTCGATCATTGCCTGCCGCTTTGGCAATAATGTCGAACTGACCCGCCCAGAAGAACAACTGCCAAATTCCTACTTGGTAATAGCGCAGCCAATGGGCCAATTCCAGAAGCCATTGCGGGTTATCTGGTGCGGTTGCCAATACCTTGTGGGCTCGTGTGACGGCCATCCATTCGGAGCTACTACGCGTAACGTTGTCACTATTCGGTACAGGCATTGATGGCTTCGCAAATGCATCGCCGCGCTCAACATATTCACGGATGCCATTCAACTCGTATTCATCTGAGACGTGTGGCCCCTTGGCTATGCGCCCCAGCACACTTTTGAAGGAGGGCCATTTCGGGTTTACGCCCGAGCGCTCGCACTGAATTACTTCTTGGTCCATGGTTCCACCTTAAATTCTGCTACACCTGTTTTACTGGGGGCGGGAACACCGACTTTGACTGTTACACCTTGGAAAAATAGGGGTCAGACCACCAATATACATTAGGGCACTAATCGTGGTCTGCCTCCTATATTCCCCTATTTCACAGGAGGACAATATCGGACTAACCCTATTGCCTACCTCCCTTCTAAAAGTGCTGAAACAACCCTTATACAGAACAGTTTCATTTCAAACTCATCTATAAGATGCTCTCCGCCACCAGGCCGATAAAGCGAAAGCTTTTCCTGCAGCTCATCAAACAGATTTTCAAATTTACCAAAGCCTTCATTTTCTTCAATTTCATCCAGAAGGGTTTCCGCGTCTTTTGCCCATTGAACCGAAATATTAGAACCGCTCACAAATCTATCAAGATGCTCAATCAAATTATTTATCGTCATTTTTTCTTTACCGGATTAACAACCGTAATAATACGATCCCCATCCACAGCAATTTGAGCTTTAGGATATTTAGAGTTCATGAGCGTAACTGAGGTACCACGATCATCTATTTTTATTTTTCTAATTTTATCTGCGGCATCAATAAAATCCTCCACTTCCAGAATGGTCATCGGTTCTCTGCCTTTAGGCGGATTTACCATACGATCCGCAGCATGATAGTTGATTTGCTTACCACCGGGTGTCTTAGCGGTACCAAGCTGGAAATAGAGCTGGAAATAGGGGTCAGACCACTATTCTTCTATTCTTTTAGCTCACACTCCTTGGGCGTCCTGACACCCCCTGCGAAACTCGTTTACCTAATGCCTGCTCAATCTCGGCCGCAAACTTCTGATCGCCCAAAACGTAATTACCGTTTGTAGAAAATCGAATTTGCTCTATCAACTCAGGTGAAAGCCGATCCTTGAATAAAGACCGGTAGGATTCGGCTCGTTGCACGGTGCTGCTACCTAACTCTCTATAGACCGCATGTGGGCTTAAAAAGCTTGATGGCTCGCCCTGTGCATTTGCCCTGTAGCTGGTCCAGCGATAGTCGCCCGGATGAGCAACCATGCCCGCTCTAACCGGATTCATTTCGATATATCGATAGCAAGCTAAAACATAGTTGTCTTTTTGAACCAGACAGGAGCGGAAACGTCCTTCCCACAACGTGCCCGTTCGTTGATAGGTTCGATTGATGTATTGAACGTAGCGCTGCCC
>NZ_PKKS01000019.1:0-244488 GCF_002859085.1 Pseudomonas sp. QC2 | reverse complement strand
GGATTTGTACCTGTGTGATTATTCCTTGGGGAGGCTTGGACGGGGTATGACCCGCGTCCAAGCCTCAAATGTGTAAACGATGTCCCCGGTTTCAGATGTAAACGATGTCTACGGTTCTACACCCCGATAGCAGCCTGCCAGTCAACACAACGATGGGCCTAGAGAAACATCTCCCGCACCAACCCATGCCGCTGCATTTTTTCATTCAAGGTTCTGCGCGGCAGTTGCAACTCCGCCAGCACCGCCTTGATATCGCCTTTATGCCGGGTCAACGCGGCCTTCAAGCAATGAGCCTCGAACGCCTCCTGCTGTGCCGCCAGGGATTGCCCGGCCTCGACGCCTTCCGGTTCCGGGTCGCCAAGCCCCAGCACCTGGCGCTCGGCGACGTTAGCCAGCTCACGCACATTGCCCGGCCAGTCGTGACTGAGCAGGCGTCCCAGTTGCGCGCCGCTCAGCGGTTCGACGGTGCGGCCCAGGCGATCGGCGGCACTGTGGGTGAAGTGGTCGAACAGCAATGGGATATCCTCGCGGCGCTCACGCAAAGGCGGCAGGCGCAATTGCGCGACGTTCAAGCGATAGGCCAAGTCTTCGCGAAAGCGCCCGGCGCGGGCCTCTTCCAGCAGGTCCGGCTTGGTGGCGGCGATGATGCGCAGGTCCACGTGAATACTGTGGTTGGAGCCCAGCCGCTCCAGCTTCTGCTCCTGCAGCACGCGCAGCAGTTTCACCTGTTGGGCCAGCGGCATGCTTTCGATTTCATCGAGGAACAGCGTGCCACCGTGGGCGTACTCCAGCTTGCCGATGCGCTTGCCCTGTGCGCCGGTGAACGCG
Source organism: Pseudomonas sp. QC2 (assembly GCF_002859085.1). Taxonomy (NCBI): domain Bacteria; kingdom Pseudomonadati; phylum Pseudomonadota; class Gammaproteobacteria; order Pseudomonadales; family Pseudomonadaceae; genus Pseudomonas; species Pseudomonas sp. QC2. The sequence goes on along the minus strand of NZ_PKKS01000019.1, from coordinate 243,660 downwards.
CCGCTTTCGTGACCGAACAGTTCGGCCTCGAACAATTGCTCGGGAATCGCGGCGCAATTGAGTGCCACAAACGGCTTTTTCGCGCGCGGGCCAAAATCATGCAGGCAGCGGGCGACCAGCTCCTTGCCGCTGCCGGTCTCGCCACGGATCAGCACGTTAACCGGCAGGCTCGCCAGGTCCAGCACCTGGCGGCGCAAGGTTTGCAAACCCCGGGACACGCCCAGCAGCGTCGATTCCAACTGCGCCCGATGATCGGCCTGTTGATGCAGGCGTCGGTTTTCGAGAATCAAGCCACGCTTGTCCAAGGCACGGCGCAGGCTGTTGAGCAAGGCATCGGGGCTGAAGGGTTTTTCCAGGAAGTCGTAGGCACCGTCGCGCATGGCCTCAACGGCCATCGGCACATCGCCGTGGCCGGTGAGCAGGATGACCGGCAAATCCGCGTCGCGGCGCTGCACCTCGGCCAACAGTTCCAGGCCGCTGAGGCCGGGCATGCGCACGTCGCTCAGGATCACCCCGGGGAAGTCCTTGGGCAGTCGCGCCAGGCATTCGTCGGCGCGGCTGAACAATTGCACCTCAAACCCCGACAGGCTCAACCATTGCTCGACGGCTGTGCGAATACTGGCTTCGTCATCGACCACAATCACCGCGTTCAGCATGGTTCGGGCGTCTCCAGCGCGATAGGCAAGGTCAGGGTGAATACCGCGCCATCGCCCCGGTTGCCGACGCTCAGGCGTCCGCCCAGTTCGTGCACGATAGCGTAGGACACCGCCAACCCCAAGCCGAGCCCGTCCCCCACGGGCTTGGTGGTGAAGAAAGGGTCGAACACACTGTTCAGGTGGTCGTCGGCAATCCCGCCGCCGGAGTCGCTGACGGTCAGCTGCCACAGCTGTTGATCGGCATGCAGGCGGATTTCCAGGCGTTTGCGCGGCTTGTCGGCCATGGCGTCCAAGGCGTTGCGCAGCAGGTTGATCAGCACCTGCTCCAAGCGAATCGCATCGCCGCGGACCCAGGCGGGGCGGGTCAGGTCCAGCACTACGCCGATGGCTTCATCGCGCAGGCGTGCATCCAGAAGATGCAGGGACTGGTCCACCACCGTGGCCAAGTCCAGGCGTTCACGCAGGCCACTCGGGCTTTTGCGCGCGAAGGTCTTGAGGTGACCGGTGAGCGCGGCCATGCGCGTGAGCATGTCGTCCAGCGGGGTGAGCGCCTTGTAGGCGTCGTCGACGCGGCCGTGATCGAGCAGTAGGCGCAACGTGGCCAACTGCATGCGCTGGGCCGTCAGTGGCTGATTGATTTCGTGGGCGAGGGCGGCGGACATCTGCCCCAGCGCTGCCAACTTGGCCGATTGCACCAGGCCATCTTGGGCGGTGCGCAGCGCCTGGGTGCGTTCTTCCACCAGTTGTTCAAGCTCCTCGCGACTGCGCTGGCGCAAACGGGCCAGGCGCCAGCGTTGGGTCAGGAACAGCACCAGGAACACCAGCGCCAGCCAGGAACCGGCGGCGGCCAGCCCGGCGTTGCGTTGATCCTCGAAGGCTAACAGGGGCTTGCGCAGCAGGTGCAGGGTCCAGCCTTCGGCTTTCAGCGGCAAGGACTCCCAGATGTAGTTGGCGCTGCCCTCCGGGCCGTTGACGCGCATCAAATGGCTGTTTTCGCCAAAGCGCTGCAGTGACTGGGCATCCAGCGGCAGCAGTTGTTTTTTGTCGTATTGGCGGGTGGCCTTGAGTTCGGCAAGGTCGCTGGCCGACAGCGGCCGCAGGTTGCGATAACGCCAGCCGGGTTGATTGGCGATAAACACGATGCCACGCGCATCACTGACCAGCAGTAAGTCATTGCCTTGGGCCCACTCGCGCTCAAGCTCGGGGAACTCCAGCTTGACCACCATGGCGCCGAGGAACTGCTCGTGTTCATCCAGCACCGCGCTGGAAAGGAAGTAACCGGGGATCCCGGTGGTTACGCCCACCGCATAAAAGCGCCCGGTGCCCTGGCTCAACGTCTGGCTGAAGTACGGTCGGAACGCGTAGTTATGCCCCACGTAACTGCTCGGCAGGTTCCAGTTGCTGGCGGCCACGGCCAGGCCGGTGCGGTCCATCAACTCCAGCGTGGAAGACTGCGCAGCCCCGTTGATGCGTTCGAGCTTGCGGTTGAGCAGGTCCTGGGTGGAGGGATCCAGCGGGCCCTTCAAGGCGTTGATCATCTCCGAGTCCAGCGCCAGCACGGCGGGCAGGGCGCGGTAGCGTTCGATCAGGGTGTGCAGCGAGTTGGCATACAACGCAAGCTGCTGATTGGCGCGGGCGGCATCGTCCACCAGGGCTTGGCGTTCGGCATGGCGCGTGGCCAAGGCGGCAGCCAGCACGGCACCGGCGATGATCAGCAGTGAGTAGAACGTCAGGCGCAGGGGGCGAGGGATCACGATCATACGGTGATGGGCAGGCGCAGAAAGGGGAGTGCACCATAGCATGCACGACGTTAACGTTGTGGCGAGCGGGGTTGTGTAGTGAGCGGGCTTGCCCCGCGCTGGGTGGCGAAGCCGCCCTAAAACCTGACACCGCGTTCTGTTTGGCAAAATGATGGGGCGGCTTCGCCACGCAGCGCGGGGCAAGCCCGCTCACTACAGAGAAACCAGCAGGCAATAAAAAGGCGACTAGGCCCAAGGCCGCAGTCGCCTATCCTTGCAGGGGAAATGCTTACTGCACTTCTACCGCCAGGCTGTCACTGATCTTTTTCTGCCAGATGGCAGGACCGGTGATGTGGACGGATTCGCCCTTGCTGTCCACCGCCACGGTGACCGGCATGTCTTTCACATCGAACTCGTAGATCGCTTCCATGCCCAGTTCGGCGAAGGCGACAACGCGCGACTTCTTGATGGCTTGCGCCACCAGGTAAGCGGCACCACCGACGGCCATCAGGTACACGGCTTTATGGTCCTTGATCGCTTCGATGGCGGTCGGACCGCGCTCGGATTTGCCGATCATGCCCAACAGGCCGGTCTGCTCGAGGATCTGACGGGTGAACTTGTCCATCCGCGTCGCGGTGGTCGGGCCCGCGGGGCCAACCACTTCTTCGCGCACCGGATCAACCGGGCCGACGTAGTAGATGAAGCGGCCCTTGAGGTCCACCGGCAGGCTTTCGCCCTTGTTCAGCATCTCGACCATGCGCTTGTGCGCGGCGTCGCGACCGGTGAGCATCTTGCCGTTGAGCAACACGGTTTCGCCCGGCTTCCAGCTCTGCACTTCTTCCGGGGTGAGGGTGTCGAGGTTGACGCGGCGGGCCGAAGGGCCGGCTTCCCAGACGATTTCCGGGTAGGCGTCCAGCGGTGGCGCTTCCAGCGACGCCGGGCCCGAGCCGTCGAGCACAAAATGCGCGTGACGGGTGGCGGCGCAGTTGGGGATCATGCACACCGGCAGGGAGGCGGCGTGGGTCGGGTAGTCCATGATCTTCACGTCGAGCACGGTGGTCAGGCCACCCAGGCCCTGGGCGCCGATACCCAGTTGGTTGACCTTCTCGAACAGCTCCAGGCGCATCTCTTCGATACGGTTCTGCGGGCCGCGCTTTTTCAGCTCGTGGATGTCGATGGACTCCATCAACACTTCCTTGGCCATCACCGCGGCTTTCTCGGCGGTGCCGCCGATACCGATGCCGAGCATGCCCGGTGGACACCAGCCGGCGCCCATGGTCGGAACGGTCTTGAGCACCCAGTCGACGATCGAGTCGGACGGGTTGAGCATGGCCATTTTCGACTTGTTTTCGGAACCGCCGCCCTTGGCCGCCACGTCCACTTCCACGGTGTTACCCGGGACGATGGAGTAGTGGATGACCGCAGGGGTGTTGTCCTTGGTGTTCTTCCTGCTACCGGCCGGGTCGGCCAGGATGGAGGCACGCAGGACGTTTTCCGGCAGGTTGTAGGCGCGACGCACGCCTTCGTTGATCATGTCGTCCAGGCCCATGGTGGCGCCATCCCAACGGACGTCCATGCCCACGCGCACGAACACGGTGACGATACCGGTGTCCTGGCAGATCGGGCGATGACCGGTGGCGCACATGCGCGAGTTGATCAGGATCTGGGCGATGGAATCACGCGCCGCTGGCGATTCTTCGCGCAGGTAGGCTTCGTGCATGGCCTGGATGAAATCAACGGGGTGGTAGTAGGAAATGAATTGCAGGGCGTCGGCAACGCTCTGAATCAGGTCGTCTTGCTTGATCACGGTCATGAGTCGCGCTCCTCTATAAGGGAACATTCAATAAAGGTGAGCCCAGTGTTGCATCGGTCGGCTGAGCTCACCTTTCCAAGGCACGCCAAAGTGGTGCAGGCGCGACGCTAAAAAGGCGCGGCAGTATAACCCGGCGCGGTGGCCGATACACCCGACTATGGTCAAACTGTCGCAGGCATGATTCCCTGTGCGCGCCCTTTGTGATTGAGTCCTTATATGCCTGAACTGTACGTCGGCGAACGCCATTGGTCGGTAACGGCCGGCAGTAATCTGCTGGATGCCTTGAACCAGGCGGGTGTGGCCGTGCCTTACAGTTGCCGCGCCGGCAGTTGCCACGCGTGCCTGGTGCGGTGCCAGGGCGAGGTCGAGGACAAGCAGCCCGAGGCCTTGAGCGCGGCGCAACGCCAGGAGGGTTGGCGCTTGGCGTGCCAGTGCCAGGTCCGTGGGGATCTGCGCGTCGAAACGTTTGACCCGCTGCGTGACGGTTTGCCGGCCGAGGTGGTGGGCATCGAGTGGTTGAACTCGACGGTATTGCGCCTGCGCCTGCAACCGGAGCGCAGTCTGCGCTACCGGGCCGGGCAGCACCTGGTGCTGTGGGCGGGGTCGGTGGCGCGCCCGTATTCCCTGGCGAGCTTGCCCCAGGAGGATGCCTTTCTGGAGTTTCATATCGATTGCCGTCAGCCGGGCGAATTCAGCGATGCGGCGCGGGCGCTGTCGGTGGGTGACCGATTGCGTTTGGGCGAATTGCGCGGTGGCGCACTGCAATATGATCCTGACTGGCAATCCCGGCCGTTGTGGCTGCTGGCATCTGGTACCGGATTGGGGCCGTTGTGGGGCGTGTTGCGTGAAGCGCTGCGCCAGGATCATCAGGGGGCCATCCGTGTGATTCACCTGGCCCATGATGCGGATGGCCATTACCTGGCCGAACCCTTGGCGGCGCTGGCCGCGCAGTACCCCAACCTGACGGTGGAGCTATGGACGGCGGCCGAGTCGGCCCAGGCATTGGCGCAACTGCGGCTTGTTTCGCGGCAAACTCTGGCCTTACTCTGCGGGCACCCTGCCAGCGTGGAAGCGTTTTCCAAGCGCTTGTTCTTGGCGGGACTGCCGCGCAATCAACTGCTGGCCGATGTGTTCCTGCCCCGTGGTTGAGCGCTGAACTCTACAGTCGCGAGATTGACCATGACTGACGCCATCCAACAGCGGCGCGAACGTGGGCTGCTGATCCTGCAGCTCAATCGCCCCGACAAAAAGAACGCCCTGACCCGCGCCATGTACACGCAACTGGCCGAGGCGTTGGAGCAGGCCGATGCGGACGGGGAGATTCGCTGCGTACTGATCCAGGGCAGCAGTGAGTGCTTCACTGCCGGCAACGACATTAGCGATTTTCTCGACCATCCGCCCAGCGATCTTGATACCCCGCCGTTCCACTTCATGAAGAGCCTGCTCAACTGTCGAAAACCAGTGATTGCGGCTGTGGCGGGTGCGGCGGTGGGCATCGGCACGACCCTGTTGCTGCATTGCGACCTGGTGTATGTCAGCCGCGATGCGCGGTTGCGCATGCCGTTCGTCAATTTGGGACTGTGTCCAGAATTTGGCTCGAGTTTGATCCTGCCGCGCTTGTTGGGGCACGCCAAGGCGGCTGAGTTGCTATTGCTGGGTGAGGGGTTCACCGGTGAACAGGCGGCTGCCTGGGGCATTGCCACCGAGGCGTTGGGCAGTGGTGAGGCGGCGCTGGCCAAGGCACGGGAAGTGGCCGAGCGTTTTGAAACCCTGGCGCCGGGGGCGGTGCAGGTGACCAAGCAGTTGATGAAAAGCGTGGACCGCGAACAGTTGCGGCAGGTGATCGAGGAGGAGGGGGCGTTGTTTACCCAGCGGTTGAGGTCGCCTGAGGCGATTGCGGCGTTGTCGGGGTTTATCAGCAGTCGCTGAAGGTAAGTCGATGAGGCCCTGACAGCCAGCAGGTCACTCTGGTCTGAAATGCAAAAAGCCCCGCCATTCACAGGGCGGGGCTTTTGTTTTTCAGCGTGTCACTCAGACCATTGGGTCGCCAACGTGCAGAATCTTCATGCCGTTGGTACCGCCGATGGTGTGGTAGCTGTCGCCCTTGGTCAGGATGACCCAGTCGCCTTTCTCTACAACGCCACGCTTGATCAGCTCATCAATGGCAGCCTGGCTGACTTCGTGCGGCGGCAACGAGGCCGGGTCGAACGGGACGGTGTACACGCCACGGAACATGGCCGCGCGGGCCTGGGTTTCGCGGTGCGGGGAGAACGCGTAGATCGGCACCGACGAACGGATGCGCGACATGATCAATGGCGTGTAGCCACTTTCGGTCAACGCAATGATCGCCTTCACACCTGGGAAGTGGTTGGCGGTGTACATGGCCGCTAGGGCGATACTCTGGTCGCAGCTTTCGAACTCTTTGCCGATACGGTGGCTGGAGGTCTTGCTGGTCGGGTGCTTTTCAGCGCCGATGCAGATACGCGCCATGGCTTGTACGGCTTCCAGCGGATACGGGCCGGCGGCACTTTCAGCCGAGAGCATCACGGCGTCGGTGTAGTCGAGCACGGCGTTGGCCACGTCGGACACTTCGGCACGGGTCGGCATCGGGTTCTGGATCATCGACTCCATCATCTGGGTCGCCACGATCACCGCTTTGTTGTGGCGGCGTGCGTGCAGGATGATCTTCTTCTGGATACCGATCAGCTCGGCATCACCGATTTCCACGCCGAGGTCGCCACGGGCAACCATCACCGCGTCGGAAGCCTTGATCAGGCCGTCGAGGGTTTCGTCGTCGGCCACGGCTTCGGCGCGTTCGATCTTCGCGACCAGCCAGGCGGTGCCGCCGGCTTCGTCGCGCAGTTTACGGGCGTATTCCATGTCGGCGGCGTCGCGCGGGAAGGACACGGCGAGGTAGTCCACTTCCATTTCGGCGGCGAGCTTGATGTCAGCCTTGTCTTTTTCCGTCAATGCCGGGGCCGTCAGGCCGCCGCCACGGCGGTTGATGCCTTTGTGGTCGGACAGTGGGCCGCCGATGGTCACGGTGCAGATCAGCTCGGTGCCGGTGGCGGTGTCGACGCGCATGACCACGCGGCCATCGTCCAGCAGCAACTCGTCACCGACGCCGCAGTCCTTGACCAGGTCCGGGTAGTCGATACCCACGACGTGCTGGTTGCCCTCGGTCAGCGGGTGGCTGGTGGAAAAGGTGAAGGTGTCACCGATTTTCAGCTCGATCCGCTTGTTGGCGAATTTGGCGATACGGATCTTCGGGCCTTGCAGGTCACCCAGCAGGGCCACGAAGCGGCCGTGCTTGGCAGCCAGTTCACGCACCAGCTTGGCGCGAGCCTTGTGCTCGTCCGGGGTGCCGTGGGAGAAGTTCAGACGGGCAACGTCCAAACCAGCCAGAATCAGCTGTTCGAGGACTTCCGGCGAGTTGCTGGCCGGGCCAAGGGTGGCGACGATTTTGGTACGACGGACGGACATGCACAGACTCCTGAGTTCAAGCGCTGAGGAAGGCTACTATGCTCTTTCGTTGTAGTCATTGTTCGTTTGCACTACTTATCGATGATTGACTTGTTTTCGCTGCGGTGGAATACGAACATCCTTGAAGATTTTCGACGAGGGGTCGATACACTGCACAAGACAGGAGAACCCTCATGCGAATTTTGCTCATTGCTGCCCTGGCCGTCAGTGTTGTCGGCTGCACCCGTTGGTCGATGGACCACCATTTGAACAACGCCTACCGCGCCTACAAGGTCGGTGATTGTGAGCGTGTCACCCTGGAATTGTCCCAGGTCGACCGCGAAAGTCGCACCCGACGTTATGTGCAGCCAGAGGTTTCGATGTTGCGCGGGCAATGCCTGGAGCGGCAAAAGCTGTTCGTCGATGCGGTGCAGACCTACCAATTCATCATCAATCAGTACCCCTCGAGTGAGTACGCCTATCGTGCGCGTGCGCGGCTCGACACCCTGCAACAACTGGGGCATTACCCCGGCGCAAGCGTCGCTCGGCCGCGTCCAGCTTCGTTATGATGATATTCGTCATTTCATAACTGGCCCGTTGCCAGTCTTGGGCTATCCTTTAGATGTTCGTTTGTACAAGTTTCAAGCGCAAACGGATGTGGGGCCCGGACTCGGCGGCTGTTTGGCGGCAAAATATTGCCTCTTATCACACCGAGATCCAGGGAGAGCGGGCTTTTAGCCTGTTCCGAATCACTGGCACGGCCGCAGTCATGGCCATTGGATGGCGATCTCACCATGTTTACCGACCGACGGATCGAGCGGCATCAGCTACCTTATTTTCTGCAAGTGTTTAACCGCCTCACCGATAAGCCCATCGGTTTTCTAGGCAATGTCTCGGAAGACGGACTGATGTTAATCAGCCAATTGCCCATGATGGTCGACGTGGATTTCGAGCTGCGCTTGAAAATTCCCGGTGCTGACGGCACCTTCCATCCGATTGATCTCACGGCGACCTGTTTGTGGAGCCACGAAGATATCAACCCGCAGCATTATGATTCCGGGTTCAGCGTGCTCAAGGTCTCCGAGGAATATGGGCAGTTGATCAGTGTCTTATTGCACTACTTCAGTTTTGATCCCTTACAGGCGTCGGCCTGAATCACAGTGCCTGGTCGACCCGTTCCGGGGTAGTGCAGCCCCTGTTGTGGCCGTGCGCTGTTTAAAGGGGGCTTTTGTCAGAAAGCCCCGGCTTTCTTCCAGCCCAGGTAACGTGTCACCAGGGCCGGTCCCAGTTCAGACGGCAAGGTATCCAATACGGATAACCCTTGGGCGCCGAGGCGGTCGTGCAGCTCATCGCGGGTATTGAGGTAGTCGATGGTGCCGCTGTAGGCCAAGGCTTCGGACAAGGTTTGCACGGGAGCCTGGCGCAATTGATCGAGCACTTCCTCGCGTAAACTGGCCACCATCACCCTATGCTGTCGGCTGATGCGCTTGACGGCCGTCAGCAGCGCCTCATCGTCCTCATCCCGCAGGTTAGTCACCACGACCACCAATGCACGGCGCTTTTGCCGAGCCAGCAGTTGGCTGGCCGCAGCCTGATAATCGGCAGTCCGTCGAGTGGTGTCCAGGTCGTATACCGCGTTGAGCAACAGGTTCAACTGGCTACTGCCCTTCACTGGCGCGAGGTAGCGCGGCTGGTCACTGGCAAAGGTGCACAGCCCTACCGCATCACCCTCACGCAAGGCGACGTAGCTGAGCAACAGGCAGGCATTGAGGGCATGGTCAAAATGCGACAGCTCGTCATCCTGGCTGCGCATGCGCCGGCCGCAATCAAGCATGAACACGATCTGTTGGTCGCGTTCATCCTGGTATTCACGGGCGATTGGGGTGCGCTGCCGCGCGGTGGCCTTCCAGTCGATTTGCCGCAGGCTGTCGCCGTCGCGAAACTCGCGCAACTGATGAAACTCCAGCCCCAACCCTCGGCGTTGACGTTGACGCACACCCAGTTGGCTCAGCCAGTTGTCCACGCCCAGCAGCTGTGCGCCGTAGAGTCGGGCGAAATCCGGGTAGACGCGGGTGGCATCGCTGACCTCGATAAAGCGCCGCGCTGACCACAGGCCCATTGGGCTGGGCAGCAGAATTTCACAGCGGCTGAAACTGAAGTGTCCCCGCCGCAGTGGGCGCAGACGATAACCCAGCTCACTGCGTTCACCGGGGCGCAGGTTTATGGACTGGGGCATGTTTTCCACGGTCAACCCGTCGGGGACGTGATCGAATACCTGCACTGTCAGCGGCTGTGGGAAGTCATGCTCCAAGGCCAGGCGTACCTCACCCCACCGTCCAAGTGCCAGGCTTGCGGGCATCTGTCGGTGTACGCGGGGAGACGGGCGGCGACGCAGGCGCATCGCATCCAGCATGGCCAGCAGCAACAGCGCCAGGAGCAATCCCCACGTCACGGAGTGCAAGGTGTCGGGCACTTTGAACTGCAATGCTGCTGCAGTGCCCAGCAGGATGCCCAGGCCCAGCAATACGCCGAGCCAGTTCAACAGCAGACGGGTCGGTTTCATGGGCGAGTCATTGCCGGGGAGCCGGGATCTGATCGAGCAGTTGCTTGAGCACCTGGTCGACCTCAAGCCCATCTATATCCAGCTCGGGCGCGATACGCACCCGATGGCGCAGTACTGCCAGGGCACATCCCTTGATATCGTCCGGGGTGACGAATTCACCACCGCGCAACAACGCGCGGGCGCGGGCGCCGCGTACCAGGTCGATCGAGGCGCGAGGCCCGGCGCCGATCGCCAGCCCTGGCCAGCTACGGGTGGCGCGTGCCAGGCGTACGGCATAATCGAGCACGTGTTCGTCCAGGGCCAGGTCACTGGCAATCTGCTGCAACTGCAGCACGTCCCCGGCCTGCAACACCGTGCGCAATGGGTGTACGTCCAGCATGTCGGCCCGCGACGAGCGCGTGACTTCGCGCACCATGTCCAATTCCTGCTGTGCGTCGGGGTAATCCATGCGCACCTTGAGCATGAAACGGTCCAGTTCCGCTTCCGGCAGGGGGTAGGTGCCTTCCTGTTCGATGGGGTTCTGGGTCGCCAGCACCATGAACGGTTGGCCGATGGGCAGCGGCTCGCCTTCGAGGGTGACCTGCCGTTCCTGCATAGCCTCGAGCAAGGCTGCCTGGGTCTTCGCCGGCGCGCGGTTGATTTCGTCGGCCAGCAACAAGTGGGTGAACACCGGTCCCTTGCGTAGCTTGAACTGTTCGGTGTGAAGGTCGTACACGGCGTGGCCGGTGACATCGCTGGGCATCAGGTCCGGGGTGAACTGGATACGCGCGAAATCGCCATCAAAGCAACGCGCCAGGGCGCGTACCAGCAAGGTTTTGCCCAGCCCTGGCACACCTTCCAGCAGCACATGGCCGCCGGCGATCAGTGCGGTCAAGACATCGTCGATCACCGCGTCCTGGCCAATCACCGCCTTGCGTAGCTCAGTGCGCAGGGCCTGGGCTTGTCCGCTGGCGCGTTGCAAGGTTTCGCGGGGCAAGGCGGTGGCGCTTGGAAATTCGCTCATAGGGCATTCCTGAGGGTTTGCAGGCATGCCACCTGCCGGCTGAAATCGGCGCTGGAGAGCCGTTTTGCCGGGAGTGGGCCAAGGGCCTGGCTGATCACGTGAGAAGGTTGACGCGTCAGGTGTTCAAGCACCCGCCACTGTTCTGCGTTGTCGAGGTGTTCAAAACCTGGGTGGCGGCGCCGTGCGGTGCGCAAGATATCGCGCTGTAGGGCATGCAGCAGCGTGCCATGGCCGCTACGGCGCAACAGGAAGTCGGCGCTGGCTTTCAGGTGTTCCTGCAATTGGCGACGGGCGTTGGAGGCGGGTGGCCGGATCGGGCCATGACGCATACCGGCCCGCCAAAGTGCCAAGGCGACCAAGGCAATGAGTGCCACCAGGGCTTGGGGGAAATACCGTAGCAATAAGGTGAACAGGTCTTCGAAGTCACTGTTGAACAGCAAGGTCACGGCGGTGCCCTGGTTCAGGTACCACAGCAGCCAGGCATTATCGTGCTTGCCTAGGTCCGGGGTTTTCCACAGGTCGCTGTCGGTGATTACCGTGACGCTGCCTTCCCCGAGCTGGAGTTGCATCAGGTGAGTCGACTTTGCGCTATTGGCGGAAAATTGCGCCAGATGCTTGGGGTCGGTGAGGTTGAAGTCCGTGTCGAAACTGAAATACGCCGGTGCGGTTTCATTGTCGACATAGAGCTTGGTCAGGTCCGGGGCTTTCTTTTTAGGCGGCTTTTCACGGGTGGGGGCGAGCTCGTCAGGCTCGTCACTCAAGGTCTGGTGGATAGGCAGACGATCGAGCAGCAGGTCGCCGCTTTTGCCGGTCTCTTCATCCCAGAGTGCCTCGGCCACCAGTAGCAGGTGGCCGCCGGATTTTGCCCATCCCAGCAGTTGCTCCACTTGGCGTGGCGACATGTTACTGCGTTCGCCGAGCAGTAATAGGCTGTTGCCCTTGGCCGGCAGGGTCGTCAGCCGTTCCAGGCTATTGGCCTGTTCAACTGTCAGGCCTTGTTGGCGCAGAAAGTGTTCGGCCGCCAGGTAGGGGTTGGCCAAGGCTTCCGGGGAAGGGCCGCGGTCCACGACTTCATCGTAAGGAATCGCCTTGCTCCAGGCGTAGTAACCACCCGCTCCAAGCAGGCACGCCAGCAATAGCCCAACCCACAGTAATGGTCGGTTCATGGCTGGCTCCCTGAGCTGAACAGGGTGCGCCAGTCACTGCACAGTTTTTGCTGGACGGTGAGGGGCGGAAGGCGATGGCCATAGGCGAGATTTTGCCAGTGCCGAGTCAGCTCATCGCTGAAAGCCAGCAATTGCGGCTGCTGCAATTGGTTTACACGTGCCAGGACCTGACCTTCAGTGTCAGCGCTTTTCAGCGGCAGGCTGAAGTCATGCAGCAGTCGGCTGAGAAGGCCCCGATACAGCAGGCCGAGGGCTTCCCTGGGTTGGGTGGCCCACAGCCGTTCCGCAGCGCTGGCGACATCGTCGGGCAAGGTCTCGGCGCCCAGTTCAAGGCCGAACAGTTGCGTAGGTAGGGGGGCGACGGTTTTCGGTTTGCGAGGCCCCCGCCGAGTGACGAAGGTGCGCAACCATTCGCGATACCGCCACGCGAGCAAGATCAGGCTACCGATCAGAAGCCCCCACAACAGGACTTCCAAACCTTGGGCGATGTGTTTGAAGGTATTGCTGTTGAGGTTGTCCAGCAGCGCCTTCAGCCAGGCCGGAAGTCTGCCATCACTGTGAGCCTTGTTTTTAGTGGCGGGTTGTTCTTCGCCGAAGCGATAGCGGGTGACGGTTTCCGGGTTTTTGAAGGGCGGCTTGTCCAGTATCACCTTTACGGACTGGCTCGCACTCTGGGTGCTCAGCGGCTTGGGAGGACTGGAAGGATCGGCCAGGACGGGCGGACTGAATGGCAGCAACGTTAACCCGATCATCAGTAATAGCAACGGCACCACACTGCTGAGGCGTTGACGAAGACGTCGGAAGACCAACTCCAAGTCCCAGGCTTCCAGTGCGGTGCGGCGGTTAAGGTAGAGGCTGAAACCGCAGGCGACGTAGATCGGCTCCCAAAACACCAGGATCAAGGCATAGAAGGCGTTGCCCAGGTGTTCCAACCAAAGCCCTTCCGCGCTGGTCGCCAGTGCCAGGCGTTGCCAGTCCCAATCCGTCTCGATGTTTTGGGGAATAAAGAAATAGAACAGCGCCATGCAACCAAACCACAGGCCGATTTCCAGGTGCACCCCGACGGTGGTCAGCCAACGTGCGGCGCCAGCGTTGCGTTGCTGCAGTACGCCCAGGCGTTTTTGGCGTGCTGGGCCATCCAGGCCTTCGAGTTGGCTCACAGGCATTAAAAAGCTTCGGCTCAGGCTGAGCCGTCGCCAGGTCAGGCTGGCCAGCAGCTGGCTTTTGAGCAGGCTTGGCCACTGGCGCACCGCCTGCTTGAGGCTGGGCGTTTCGCCAAACAAGGCCTTGGACAGGATGTACAGCGGCAAGCGGTCAAAGGCGGGCTTGAGCCACCAGAACAGGAATATCGCCGTAGACGGGTACTGCCACAGCAGGGCAGTGAGTAAGGCAAACACTGGCAGGGTGATCAACGCCCAACTGCTCATCAATAGCAGGCGGTGTTCCCGTGCCATTAGTACGCCAAGGTCCATGGCCTCCCAGGCAGTACGGGGGCGGATTACCACGCTGGCATCACTCAGGCGCATGGTGGGTCCTTCCGGCAACGCTCAGGTAAACGATCACCAGCAGCCACAGGACAGCGCCCACCAGGTATTTGACCCAAGGGGTTATCGCAGTGGTGGATGACCAGTAGGCCTCGATGAAGGCAGCGATCAGTAGGAAGATCATGACGCCGCACAACATTTGCACGCTCTTGCGCGCCGCCAGCCGTAAGGATTCACCACGGGTCAACTGTCGCGGAGCGACCAGCGCCCAGCCCAACTGCAAACCGGCGGCACCGGCGAGGGCGATCGCGGTCAGTTCGAATGCGCCATGGCCGATGACGAATGACCAGAAGGTCTGGCCATAGCCGATTTCGGTCAGGTGCCCGGAGACTGCACCGATGACCAGACCGTTGAAAATCAGAAAGAACACGCTGCCCAGGCCGAACAATAAGCCGGCGGCAAATGTCTGGAACGCGATACCGATGTTGTGCATCACGTAGTAGCCGAACATCATCCAGTCTTCGCTCGATGCTCGCTCGGCGGCGCGGCCCAGTCGGCTGGCGTCGGGGTCATACATGCCCTGCATCTCGGCCACTTGCTGGGGGCTGACGATGCTGTAGATAAGGTCCGGAAACAGGTACACCAGCAGCGCGATACCGATCAGGCTGCCAAAGAACAGCAGGCTTGCTATCAGCACGAAACGCCACTGTTCCCGCACTAACCGAGGAAAATCGGCGAGTACGAACCCCAGTACATTGGCCGCCAATTGGCTGCGATGACGGTAAAGTTGTTGATGGCCGCGCAGGGCCAGTTGCTGCAGTGGGTCTACCAGGTAGCTGCTGTAGCCACGCTCCTGGGCCAGGGCCAGGTGCTGGCACAGGCGTCGGTACTGATGGGGGAAGTCAGCCACGTCGCCGGGCTTGGCCTTACCTTGCTCCAACTGTTTCAGGTGTTCGGCAAAGGCTTGCCATTGGGGCTGGTGGCGGCTTTCGAAAAGGCTCTGCTTCATGTTGGCCCCAATAGGCCACGGGCCACGCCGTTGAGTTGCTCTACAGCGCGAGCCGGGGATACCTGCAAAGGGGTGGCGAGAATCGAAGCCAGCTCGTGAACGCGCTCAGTGGACAGTTCAGTCTGGCGTTCCGCGAAGGCAAGGATGGCCCGTTGTTCGCTCAAGTCCAGGGCAAAGGGCAGGCGCAAGGCTGCAGCTTGAGGTATCTGGGGGCGCTCCAACGGCTGCTCTCGGTAAATCACCAGTGTGCCGGCGGCCAGGTCGCCCAGTCGCTTGAAGTGAACATGCTGCAGGCAACTGATAGCGCCGAGGAAATAGCCGAATGGCAGCATGTCGACAAATCGCAGCAGGTTACGGATCAGTGACGCGGACCAGCTAATCGGGGTGCCGTCATCTTGTACGACACGTAACCCCATGACCTGTTTGCCGGGCGAGCATCCCTGGTTAAGCACCTCGAACAGCACCATATACCACCAACTGATCAGGAACAGCAGCAGCGAGCCCAGGCCGATACCGACGTTGCCCAGCAAGGCCAGCGGTACCAACAGAATACCCATGATGACTCCGCGCAAACCCAAGTCAAAGGCGAAGGCCAGCACGCGTGGCACCAGGCCGGCCGGGCGCAGTGGCAGGTCGATGCCCTCCGGGGTCTCGATCTGGTAGCGGGTGTCCAATGGGGCTGACGGCATCGCGATCCTTGGCAGTGCAGAGTGGCTGGAAGACACGGATGCTAGCAGTGTCGGCGATGGAAGCAACCACTCAAGGTTTTGCTGGATGTTTGTACAGTGCATTTGGTGCTGGTCGCGGGGGTTGCTCAACGCCTAGACTTTGACGATCTTCAGTACAGGAAAAGCCCGTGACCTCCATTTTCTGGTACGACTATGAAACCACCGGTATCAACCCGCGCAGCGACCGCCCACTTCAGGTAGCCGGCATTCGTACGGACCTCGAACTCAACGAGATCGGCGCGCCGGTCAATCTTTATTGCCAGCCCAGCGACGATATCCTGCCCCATCCTGTCGCCTGTGCGATTACCGGTATCACCCCCGCGATACTCGCGGAAAAAGGCCTGGCCGAGGCCGACTTCATGACGCGGGTGCACGCTGAGCTGGCCGCCCCGGGGACCTGCGGCGCGGGTTACAACACCTTGCGGTTTGACGATGAAATGACGCGCTACAGCCTGTATCGCAATTTCTTTGATCCTTACGCACGGGAATGGCAGGGCGGTAACAGTCGCTGGGATTTGATCGATGTCGTCCGCACGGCCTACGCCCTGCGCCCCGAGGGGATTGAATGGCCACAGCAGGATGGGCGCGTCACGCTCAAGTTGGAACGCCTGACCGAAGCCAACGGTATCGACCATGGTCAGGCGCACGATGCGTTGTCCGACGTGCGCGCCACGATTGCCCTGGCTCGACGGGTTCGTGAGAAACAACCCAAGCTGTATGAATGGTTGTTTCAGCTGCGCAGCAAGCAACGGGTGATGGACCAGGTGCGCTTGCTGCAACCGATGGTGCACATCTCCGGGCGTTTTTCCGCCGAGCGTCATTATTTGGGGGTTGTGCTGCCGCTGGCATGGCATCCGCGCAATCGCAATGCCTTGATCGTCTGCGACCTTGGGCTCGACCCGCAAGGGTTGCTGGACCTTGATGCCGACACGCTGCGCCAACGCCTTTATACCCGCCGTGAAGCGCTGGCGGAGGGCGAACTGCCGGTACCGCTCAAATTGGTGCATATCAATCGCTGCCCGGTGGTTGCTCCCTTGAATGTGCTACGGGCAGAAGATCGTGAACGCCTGCACTTGGACATGAATATTTATCAGGAGCGAGCGCTGCGGCTAACTGACGCACAGGAAGTTTGGCGCGATAAGTTAGGGGCCATTTACGCCGAAGAGGATTTCGCAGCGAGTGCCGACCCGGAACAACAGCTTTACGACGGTTTTATCGGGGACCGGGATCGGCGTTTATGTGAACAAGTCCGCACGGCCGAGCCTGCGCAATTAGCACGCCAGCAGTGGCCATTTGATGATCACCGTTTGCCTGAATTATTATTTCGCTACCGTGCACGTAACTTCCCCGATACCTTGAACAGCGAGGAGCAACAACGCTGGAAACTTTTTTGTCAGCAACGTTTGTCCAGCCCGGAATGGGGCGCACCGAATACCCTTGACGCATTTAATCAGGCTCGGCAGGAGTTTGCCGTTAGTGCGACGTCGTTTCAGCATGGGGTGCTGGAGCAATGGCAGGAATATGCGGACACTCTAGCCGCGAGGATGAATCTGTAATCGCGGCTCACAGAATAGACAGGCAATAAAAAACGCCAGCAGGCTGGCGTTTTTTTAATGTGTCGCGTATCAGGCGCGAGCCTGGCGAGGCTTAGCCCAGCAGGGTAGCCCAACCTTCAACCACGTCACCGCCCCACTTGGCTTTCCACTCTTTCAGCGTTTTGTGGTTGCCACCTTTGGTTTCAATCACTTCGCCGTTGTGTGGGTTCTTGTATTGTTTGACCTTGCGAGCACGCTTGGTGCCGGTAGTTTTCACAGCGCCGCGCGGTGCTTTAACTTTCGACTCTGGATCCAGCAGCGCGATGATGTCACGCAGGGATTTGGAGTATTCACCCATCAGGGTGCGCAGTTTGCCTTCGAATTCCAGCTCGGTTTGCAGTTTGTCGTCTTGGGACAGGTTCTTCAAACGGGCTTGCAGCTCTTTGATAGCTTCTTCGGTGGCACGGTATTCGTTGATCAGAGACATGTGGACTACCTTATGTAGAGCGCTGATTGACAGGGATAGTGGCCCAATAATAGTCAGGCGGTATGCCCAAGTAAACATTTAAGGTCGCATTTCTCTGAATTACTTTAAATGTTTGTAGCAATGCTATGCATTCGAGTTAATTACAAGGGCGTAGACCTAAAGACAATTCTCCTGAAATGCGCGGAACAACCGTAGGGTGGCAAAATAGATTCATATAAAGGTGGTAAAACCTTAGCGTCTTAAGGGTCAAGGCGTGGGCCGGTGATCAGAATAAGCGTTAACGGATACTGCAGTTTTCCTGCGCAATCGCTAGAATGGCGGCCTTTGCGAAGTTCTGGAGTTTCCCCCTAATGCGCACTTTTCGGCTGGTGATTGCTTGCCCGGACCGGGTCGGCATCGTTGCCAAAGTCAGTAACTTTCTGGCGTCCCACAACGGTTGGATCACCGAGGCGAGTCATCACTCGGACAATCTCAGTGGTTGGTTCTTCATGCGTCATGAGATCCGTGCCGATACGCTGCCCTTCGGCCTTGAGGCCTTCCGCGAGGCATTTGCGCCGATCGCCGAAGAGTTTTCGATGACCTGGCACATCACCGACACCGAGCAGAAAAAACGCGTGGTGTTGATGGCTAGTCGCGAATCCCACTGCCTGGCTGACTTGCTGCACCGCTGGCACAGTGATGAACTGGACTGCGAGATCGCTTGCGTGATTTCCAACCACGACGACCTGCGCAGCATGGTTGAGTGGCATGGCATCCCGTATTACCACGTGCCGGTCAACCCGCAGGACAAGGAGCCGGCCTTCGCCGAAGTCTCCCGCTTGGTCAAGCAGCACGACGCCGATGTCGTGGTGCTTGCGCGCTACATGCAAATCCTGCCGCCGGAGCTGTGCCGCGAATACGCCGGCAAGGTGATCAACATTCACCACAGCTTCCTGCCGTCGTTCGTGGGCGCCAAGCCTTACCATCAGGCTTCCCTGCGTGGCGTGAAGCTGATCGGCGCGACGTGCCACTACGTCACCGAGGAGCTGGACGCCGGCCCGATCATCGAGCAGGACGTGGTGCGTGTCAGCCACAGCGACAGCATTGAAGACATGGTGCGTTTCGGCCGTGACGTCGAGAAGATGGTGCTGGCCCGTGGCCTGCGTTACCACTTGGAAGACCGCGTGCTGGTGCACGGCAACAAGACGGTGGTGTTCTGACCGACCTGTTGTGATTGAAGAATGAAGGGCCTGGGCGTTAAATCGTCCCAGGCCCTTTTTCTTTGCGTGCCGTTGAGGAGTGAGCAATGAGTGATCCGCTGGACAAAGCCACATCAAAAGCCCCGGCGACGGTGGGCGAGGGGTGTTTGAGTCGATTTGATCCGGATGACCTGGACAGTGAGGACGGCACCGATTTTCCCGGTGCCGCCCAATTGTGGGAGCGGGAGCAGCGTAAACCCGAGCCCGAGGGCGAGTAACTGCCCGCCAGGATCAGATTCGGAAGCTACCGACCAATTGCTTCAATCGCGCGGCCTGTTGCTCGAGGTCGGCACAGGCGCGCAGCGTGGACTGCAGGTTTTCCACGCCTTCTTGATTAAGGGTGTTGATCTCGGTGATGTCCATGTTGATCGACTCCACCACCGAGGTTTGCTCTTCAGTGGCGGTGGCGACTGACTGGTTCATGCCATCGATCTCGCCGATGCGCTGGGTCACACTGTTCAGGCGTTCACCGGCCAGGTTGGCGATGTCCACACTGTCGAGGCTGTGACGCTGGCTTTCACTCATGGTGCTGACCGACTCCCGGGCACCGACTTGCAATTCCTCGATCATCTTTTGCACTTGTTGCGCTGATTCCTGAGTGCGATGCGCCAAGTTGCGCACTTCGTCCGCGACCACCGCAAACCCACGTCCGGCTTCGCCTGCGCGAGCCGCTTCAATGGCTGCGTTCAGCGCCAGCAGGTTGGTTTGTTGGGAAATACTGGTGATCACCTCAAGAATCTGTCCGATGTTCACGGTTTTGCTATTGAGTGCTTCGATGTTGCTGCTGGAAGCACTGATCATCGCTGACAGCTGGTTCATCGCCTGGATATTGCGCTCGACCACGTGCTGGCCGTCTTCAGCCAGATGCCGTGCATCGCTGGCTTGATGGGAGGCTTGCGCGGCATTGCGCGCGATTTCCTGGGCCGCAGCCCCCAATTCGTTGATGGCAGCGGCGACGCTGCTGGTGCGGTTGGCCTGCTCGTCGGAGTTGACCATCGACGAGTTGGAGGCACTGACCACGCGCAGTGCCACCTCATTGACCTGTTCAGTGGCCGAGGATACTTCGCGGATCGACGTATGAATCCGCTCCACGAAGCGGTTGAAGGCGTTACCCAGCGTGCCGAATTCATCGTGATTCTGGATCGTCAGGCGTCGGGTCAGGTCGCCTTCGCCGTCGGCGATGTCCTGCATGGCGCGGGTCATCACATGCAGTGGTTGCAACAGGATGCGGATCAGCATGCCGAGCAGGGCGATGATGATCACCACGGCAATGAGCGTGGCGATGACCGCCGAAGTGCGGAATTCGCTGAGCATGGCGAAGGATTTGTCTTTATCCACCGCAATACCGAGGTACCAGTTCACGGAAGGCAGGCCCTTGATCGGTATAAAGGTCACGATAGTGTCCTTGCCGTTGGCCTCGACTTCGCTGAAGTCCGGGCTGATCTTCGGGGTGTTTTTTGGATACACGTCGGCCAGGGTCTTCATCACCAGGTTTTTGTCCGGGTGTACCAATACTTTGCCATCGGCACTGACCAGGAACGCATAGCCCATGCCGCCGAAATTCAGCGCGCCAATGTTATCCACCAGGGTTTGCAGGCTCAGGTCGCCACCGACCACGCCGATGCTCTGGGTACCTTGGGTGCTGGGAGTGGCAACGGAAATGATCAGTTTGCCGGTGGCGGCATCGATATAAGGTTCTGTCAGGGTTGAGCCGTTGCTGCTCTGGGCGCCCTTGTACCAGGGGCGGACGCGCGGGTCGAAGCCGTCTGGCATTTTGGTATCAGGGCGGATGGTAAAGGCGCCTTTGCTGTCGCCGACGTAGGTCGCCATGAAGGCAGAGGTCAGCGCTTTCTGTTCCAGCAGGCCGGCAACCACGGAAGGCTCGGGGTTGATGGCGATGTTTTGCGCGGCGTTTTCCACCAGAGCAATGCGCCCTGTCAGCCAGGTTTGAATGTTGCTGGCGGTGACATCACCCATTTCATGCAGGTAGTTGTTGAGGTCGTCGCGAATGGCGTTGCGTTGCAGGTAGTCGTTATAGAGGGTAAACAGCGCGAATGCGGCGATGACGATAAGGGAGGCTGCAAGCAGGATTTTATGGCTGAAGCGCAGATTTTTATTCATGGCTTGTAGGGTCCGCTAAGGTCTTAATATCCGAAGCGCGTCCTTATGGGATGCGCAAAATGGCAGCGTCAAAAAAGGTGTGATACTTCTTGTGATAGTTCTGTGGGTCCCTGTAGGAACTACCTGACCTTTTTTTGGACTTTGTGGGTCTCACATAAGCCTGTATCGACCTGGCGACACTAAAGATTAACCATGGGTGACGAAATGCCTGACTCCACGCAACTCCTTATCGGTGCAGACCTTTCCGGCCAGCCCATCGCCCAGGCCATGCGCCTGGCCAACCGTCACGGGTTGATCGCCGGCGCCACCGGCACGGGCAAGACCGTCACGTTGCAACGCCTGGCAGAGGCCTTCAGTGATGCGGGCGTGGCGGTGTTTGCCGCGGACATCAAGGGTGACCTGTGCGGCCTGGGTGCTGCGGCGAACCCTCAAGGCAAGGTTGCCGAACGTATCGCCGGCATGCCGTTCCTCAATTACACCGCCAAGGCTTATCCGGTCACGCTGTGGGATATTCACGGGCAATCCGGTCATCCACTGCGCACCACCATCAGCGAAATGGGCCCGTTGTTGCTCGGCAGCCTGCTGGAACTCACCGACAGCCAGCAGTCGGCCCTTTATGCTGCGTTCAAGGTGGCGGATCGCGAAGGCCTGTTGCTGCTGGACCTCAAGGACCTCAAGGCACTGCTCAACCACCTGCGCTATCACCCGGAGTTGTTGGGGGAAGACGCGGCACTGATGACCACCGGTTCCAGCCAGGCACTGTTGCGCCGCCTGGCGGTGCTGGAACAGCAGGGCGCCGAAGCGTTGTTCGGCGAACCGGCCTTGCAGTTGGAAGATATCTTGCAGCCCACCGGTGACGGGCGCGGGCGCATTCATCTGTTGGACGCCAGCCGCCTGGTGCACGAGGCACCCAAGGTGTACGCGACGTTCCTGCTGTGGTTGTTGGCGGAGT
Organism: Pseudomonas sp. QC2; assembly: GCF_002859085.1. Classification (NCBI taxonomy): domain Bacteria; kingdom Pseudomonadati; phylum Pseudomonadota; class Gammaproteobacteria; order Pseudomonadales; family Pseudomonadaceae; genus Pseudomonas; species Pseudomonas sp. QC2. Next base: position 221,704 of record NZ_PKKS01000019.1, on the reverse strand, counting down.
TGTTCGAGCAACTGCCCGAGCGCGGTGACGCCGACAAACCGCTGCTGGCGCTGTTTTTCGATGAGGCGCATTTGCTGTTCGCCGACACGCCCAAGGCGTTGCAGGATCGTCTCGAACAGGTAGTGCGGCTGATTCGTTCCAAAGGCGTGGGTGTGTATTTTGTCACCCAATCGCCCGGCGACCTGCCGGACAGCGTACTGGCCCAACTCGGCCTGCGTATCCAGCATGGCCTGCGGGCGTTCACCACCAAAGAGCAAAAATCCCTGCGCGCCGTGGCTGAGGGTTTTCGACCAAACCCGGCATTTGATGCGTTGTCGGTATTGACCGAATTGGGCACGGGTGAGGCCTTGGTGGGCACTTTGCAGGAAAAGGGCACGCCGGAAGTCGTGCAGCGGGTATTGGTCGCACCGCCGCAATCGCGGATCGGGCCGCTCAGCGACGCCGAACGCGCCGCGTTGGTGGCCCGTTCACCGTTGCAAGGGCGTTATGACAAGCCGATCGATCGTGAATCTGCCTATGAAGTGCTGATGTCACGCAAGGAACTGGGGCCGACCGAGGACGCCAAGTCGGCCAGCGACGAGCCGAGTTTCACCGACAAGGCGGGAGCGTTTCTGGGCACCACGGCCGGCAAGGCCCTGAAGTCAGCGATGCAACAAGCCGCCAACCAGATGGGGCGGCAACTGGTGCGGGGTTTGTTGGGGTCGCTGTTGGGCGGTAGCAAGCGCAAATAGCGCGTCAGGGCTTGGGTTTGGCGTGGGCGGCGAGCCTTTCAAGCGCCGCGCGCAAGCCTGGGTTGCTGATGCCCTCGGCCGTTGCCTGAATGGTTTCGGCCGCATTCGTCGATAGATCGTGAGTATGCTCGGCCACCGCCGGCAGCGTAGTGGGCGGTTGTACTTTGAACTGGACCCGGGTCAGGCCCGCAAATTCATCAAACGCCATCAATTGACGTTGCAGGCGTTTTTGCTGATAGCGCAAACGCGTTGCCCAGTGGCCATCTGTGACAATTAGCAGCAGGTTGCCTTCGCGCCAGGACGCTACGCGGCAATGTTCGCGCGCAGCCGGTTGCAGCTGGCTTTCGAGCAGGCGTTGCAGATGGCCCAAGCGTTGCGCATGGCCAAAGATGGCTTTCAACGGCTTGGCATCGCGAAGCAACACGGCAGGAGCGCGGGCTGTCAGGGGGCGAAATGCCATTATTGGACACCTAAAGTAACAGAGCGGCCATCTTAGCAGAAAGCACCTCTACGCCCCCAGGCCATGCCTTTCTGGGTTTTGTTCGTGAAATCAATTGGTAACTTCTGCCCTCCATGGGTTGAAGTTCCAGCAAAAGCCCTTATTTTAAACAAGCCCTCTCACCGCCTCATGCCAGCATCAGGGAATAACGCCACTTTCCTCACCCACGATTCCGGGTAGAATGCGCGTTCGCATGCGGCCGTGAGGGCTGCTCGGGCCACTGACGGTGCGCCCTCCATCCCTATGTGTGGAAGAACCTGCCGATATGTTTGCGCCTTTGTTAAAGAAACTTTTTGGAAGCAAGAATGAGCGCGAAGTCAAACGCATGCTCAAGACGGTGCAGCTGGTCAATGCCTTCGAAGAGCAGATGGTTGCCCTTTCGGACGAGCAATTGCGCGCCAAGACCGAAGAGTTCAAGGCCCGCATAGCTAAAGGTGAGACCCTCGACAAGCTGCTTCCCGAAGCCTTTGCGGTCGCCCGTGAAGCCGGTAAGCGTGTCATGGGCATGCGCCACTTCGACGTCCAGTTGATCGGCGGCATGACCTTGCATGAAGGCATGATTGCCGAAATGCGTACCGGTGAAGGCAAGACCCTGGTAGCAACCTTGGGTGTTTACCTCAACGCACTGTCCGGCAAGGGCGTGCACGTTGTGACGGTGAACGACTACCTGGCTCGCCGGGATGCCAACTGGATGCGCCCGCTGTATGAATTCCTCGGCCTGACCGTCGGCGTGGTAACGCCGTTCCAGCCGCCGGAAGAGAAGCGCGCGGCCTACGCTGCCGACATCACCTACGGTACCAACAACGAATTCGGTTTCGACTACCTGCGCGACAACATGGCGTTCAGCATGGAAGAAAAATTCCAGCGCGAACTCAACTTTGCCGTGATCGACGAAGTCGACTCCATCCTCATCGACGAAGCCCGTACCCCGCTGATCATCTCCGGCCAGGCCGAAGACAGTTCGCGCCTGTACACCGAGATCAACAAGTTGATCCCGCGTCTTGAGCAGCACATCGAGGAAGTGGAAGGCGTGGTGACCAAAGAAGGTCACTTCACCATCGACGAGAAGACCCGCCAGGTCGAACTCAACGAAGCCGGTCACCAGTTCGTCGAAGACATGCTGACCCAGATCGGCCTGCTGGCTGAAGGCGAAAGCCTGTACTCGGCCCACAACCTGGGCCTGCTGACCCACGTGTATGCCGGCCTGCGTGCGCACAAGCTGTTCCATCGCAACGTCGAGTACATCGTGCAGGACGGGCAGGTGGTGCTGGTTGACGAACACACCGGCCGTACCATGCCGGGTCGTCGCTTGTCCGAAGGCCTGCACCAGGCCATCGAAGCCAAGGAAGTGCTCAACATCCAGGCTGAAAGCCAGACGTTGGCCTCCACCACCTTCCAGAACTACTTCCGTCTGTACAACAAACTGTCCGGCATGACCGGTACGGCCGACACCGAAGCGTTCGAATTCCACCAGATCTACGGTCTGTCGGTCGTGGTTATCCCACCGAACAAACCGCTGGCGCGTAAAGACTTCAACGACCTGGTGTTCCTGACCGCCGAAGAGAAATACGCGGCGATCATCAACGACATCAAGGACGGCATGGCCCAGGGGCGTCCGATCCTGGTAGGTACCGCCACTATCGAAACGTCCGAGCACGTGTCCAACCTGCTCAATAAGGAAGGCATCGAGCACAAGGTCCTCAACGCCAAGTTCCACGAAAAAGAAGCCGAAATCATCGCCCAGGCCGGTCGCCCAGGCGCACTGACCATCGCGACCAACATGGCCGGTCGTGGTACCGACATCCTGCTGGGCGGCAACTGGGAAGTGGAAGTGGCCTCCCTGGACAACCCGACGCCTGAGCAGATCGCCCAGATCAAGGCTGATTGGCAGAAACGCCACCAGGCCGTGCTGGAATCCGGTGGCCTGCAGGTGATCGCTTCCGAGCGTCACGAATCGCGCCGTATCGACAACCAGCTGCGGGGTCGTGCCGGTCGTCAGGGTGACGCCGGTTCCAGCCGCTTCTACCTGTCGCTGGAAGACAGCCTGATGCGCATTTTCGCCTCGGACCGCGTGAAGAACTTCATGAAGGCCCTGGGGATGCAGTCCGGTGAAGCGATCGAGCACCGCATGGTGACCAACGCCATCGAGAAGGCGCAGCGCAAGGTTGAAGGCCGCAACTTCGACATCCGTAAGCAACTGCTCGAGTTCGATGACGTCAACAACGAACAGCGTAAAGTGATCTATCACATGCGTAACACGTTGCTGGCCGCCGACAACATTGGCGAAACCATCGCCGATTTCCGCCAGGACGTGCTCAACGCCACCGTCAGCGCACACATTCCGCCACAGTCCCTGCCTGAGCAGTGGGATGTTGCCGGCCTGGAAGCCGCGCTGAAGAACGACTTCGGTGTCGAGTTGCCGGTTCAGCAGTGGCTGGACGAGGACGATCACCTCTACGAAGAGACCCTGCGCGAGAAGCTCATGACCGAGCTGCTGGCGGCGTACAACGAGAAAGAAGAGCAGGCGAGTGCCGAAGCACTGCGCACCTTCGAGAAGCAAATCGTACTGCGCGTGCTGGACGACCTGTGGAAAGACCACCTGTCGACCATGGATCACCTGCGTCACGGCATCCACCTGCGTGGCTACGCCCAGAAGAACCCGAAGCAGGAGTACAAGCGCGAGTCGTTCACGCTGTTCTCCGAACTGCTGGATTCGATCAAGCGCGATTCGATTCGCGTGCTGTCCCACGTTCAGGTGCGTCGCGAAGACCCGATCGAGGAAGAAGCCCGCCTGCGCCAGGAAGCCGAGGCACTGGCTGCGCGCATGCAGTTCCAGCACGATGAAGCCCCGGGTCTGGACGCCCCTGAAGTATTGGGCGAAGAGATCGATGTGGCCCTGGCTCAAACCCCGGTTCGCAACGATCAGAAGCTGGGCCGTAACGAGCTGTGCTATTGCGGTTCGGGCAAGAAGTTCAAGCACTGCCACGGCCAGATCGAATAAGATTTCCGCCTGACGCTGTAACACCCCGCGCCGCGACCGGCCTCTGCCGTCGCGGCGTTTTGCCATTAATTTCACCGTCGTTCATGACGGCACAGACATCACCTATTTTTAAGGAGCGCATTCATGGCTGTTGGTCTTGGTCCTTTGCCCACGTTGCACCCGGTTGCCGGTTTTGAACTCGGTATCGCTTCGGCCGGCATCAAACGCCCGGGGCGCAAGGATGTGGTGGTGATGCGCTGTGCCGAAGGCTCGACCGTCGCCGGTGTGTTCACCCTCAACGCGTTCTGCGCCGCGCCGGTGATCCTGGCCAAGCAACGCGTGGCCGGCACGATCCGTTACCTGCTGACCAACACCGGCAATGCCAACGCCGGCACCGGCGAGCCGGGCCTGGTGGCCGCGGCGCGCACCTGCGCCAAGCTGGCCCAGTTGACCGGCGTCGACGCTAGCCAAGTGCTGCCGTACTCCACCGGTGTGATCGGTGAGCCGCTGCCGGTGGAAAAAATCGAAGGCGCACTGCAAGCCGCGCTGGACGACCTGTCTGTGGATAACTGGGCCGCCGCCGCCACCGGCATCATGACGACCGACACCCTGCCAAAAGGCGCGAGCCGCCAGTTCGTGCACGATGGCGTGACCGTCACGGTCACCGGCATCAGCAAGGGCGCGGGCATGATCCGCCCGAACATGGCCACCATGCTCGGTTACATCGCCACCGACGCCAAAGTCTCCCGCGATGTGCTGCACAGCCTGATCCTGGACGGCGCCAACAAGTCGTTCAACCGCATCACCATCGATGGCGACACCTCGACCAACGACTGCTGCATGCTGATCGCCACCGGCCAGGCCAACCTGCCGGAAATTACCTCCTCCAGCGGCCCGCTGTTCGCGGCGTTGAAGCAGGCCGTGTTCGAAGTGTGCATGGACGTGGCCCAGGCCATCGTGCGTGACGGCGAGGGCGCGACCAAATTTGTGACGGTTGAAGTGAACGGTGGCGGCAACCATCAGGAATGCCTGGACGTGGGTTACACCGTGGCTCACTCGCCGCTGATCAAGACTGCGCTGTTCGCCTCTGACCCGAACTGGGGCCGTATCCTGGCAGCCGTCGGCCGTGCCGGCGTGCCGGACTTGGACGTGAGCAAGATCGATGTGTTCCTCGGTGACGTGTGTATCGCCAGCCGTGGCGCCCGTGCTGAGACCTACACCGAAGCTCAGGGCTCGGCGGTGATGCAGCAGGAAGAAATCACCATCCGCATCGAGCTGGGTCGCGGCGAGTGCAGCGAAACCATCTGGACCACCGACCTGTCCCACGAGTACGTGAAGATCAACGCGGAATACCGTACCTGACAGACAAGAGGAAAATCGCGGTGAAACGAGTGCATGTAGCAGCAGCGGTGATCCGCGGTGTTGACGGCAGGATTCTGCTGGCGCGCCGCGCCGATACCCAGCACCAGGGCGGTCTCTGGGAGTTTCCCGGTGGCAAGGTGGAGGCCGATGAATCGGTCGCCAGCGCACTGTCCCGCGAACTGCAGGAAGAGCTGGGTATCCAGGTCACCACCGCGCGGCCGCTGATCAAGGTGCAGCATGACTACCCGGACAAGCAGGTGTTGCTGGATGTCTGGGAGGTTTCGGCGTTTACCGGCGAACCGCAGGGTGTCGAAGGACAACCGCTGGAGTGGGTCGCCCCTCGGGACCTGATCAACTATGAGTTTCCGGCGGCCAATGCACCGATCGTTGCGGCGGCGCGCTTGCCTGCCGAGTACCTGATCACGCCAGGCGAGCTGGAAACCCCGGCGTTGTTGCGTGGCATCCAGAAAGCCATCGCGGGTGGCATCAAGCTGGTGCAGCTGCGCGCGCCCAACGGCTACGACCCCAAATACCGCGACCTCGCGGTCGACGCGGTGGGCCTGTGCGCGGGCAAGGCCCAACTCATGCTCAAGGGGCCGTTTGAATGGTTGGGGGACTTTCCTGCAGCCGGCTGGCACATGACGGCGGCGCAACTGCGTAAATACGCGAGTAAGGGCCGCCCACTGCCGAAGGATCGCTGGCTGGCGGCTTCGTGCCACAACGCTGAAGAGCTGGCGTTGGCGCAAATGATGGACGTGGATTTTGTCACGCTGTCGCCGGTGCAGCCGACTCAGACCCATCCTGACGCGCAGCTGTTGGGGTGGGCGCAGGCGGCGGAGTTGATCCGTGGGTTCAGCAAGCCGGTGTTTCTGTTGGGCGGGGTAGGACCTGCCGAGCGGGAACAGGCTTGGGAAGCTGGCGCTCAAGGTGTGGCGGGCATTCGCGCGTTCTGGCCGCAAACTTAACGCGGACATGTAGTGAGCGGGCTTGCCCCGCGCTGGGCTGCGAAGCAGCCCCAAAACCAGACGGCGTGTTGTGTCTGAGCCTACGCGGCGGCCTTGTTGGGGCTGCTTTGCAGCCCAGCGCGGGGCAAGCCCGCTCACTACAGGTTTGGCGTTTTTATTGGGTTAGTGGGGCTTCGCTGCTGCCTGCCACAACACTTCGGCTACACCCTGGCGCTTGGCGATAACCCTGGCGGCCACAAAGAGTAAATCCGACAACCGATTGATATACGCCAACCCCACGCCTTCCAGCGGCTCCAGCGCATTCAACTGCTGACACCGACGCTCCGCACTGCGCGCCAGGCTACGGCACACATGGGCCTGGGCGATCAGCGCCGAGCCACCCGGCAGGATGAAGTTCTCCAGCGGCCCCACTTCTTCATTCCAGCGGTCAATCGCCGCTTCCAGCCGATCCACTTCCGCCGCATTCAAGGCTTTGTACTCTGGCATCGCCAGCTCGCCGCCCAGATCGAACAATCGATGCTGGCAAGGAGTGAGTACCTCGATCACGTCCTGCAAACCCGGATGCTGTCCGCCGAGTGCTTCGAGATAGGCCAGCAGCAGGCCGAGCTGACTGTTCAGCGTATCCACTTCGCCAATGGCTTCCACACGTGGGTGGTCCTTGGGCACGCGGCGGCCGTCGCCCAGGCCGGTTTCGCCCTTGTCGCCGGTGCGCGTGTAGATTTTCGACAGGCGAAAGCCCATGGTCATTGCTCCAGTTGGGTAAGTTCGTAAGGCGGCAGTTGGCTGCCGGCCAGAGGCAAGCGCAAGGTAAAGCAAGTGCCTTGGCCTAGGGTGGAGTGCACTTCCATCTGGCCCTTGTGGTTATTGGTGATGATGAAATACGACACCGAGAGCCCAAGCCCGGTGCCCTGGCCGATTTCCTTGGTGGTGAAGAAGGGCTCGAATGTACGTTTGCGCACGTTCTCGCTCATGCCGATGCCATTGTCTTCCACCTGGATCTCCGCCCACGGTGGGTTGAGGCGGGTGCGCAGGATAATGCGCCCCGGCTCGCTGTCGTCTTCGCGCAGGTGGATGGCCTGGGCGGCGTTTTTAAGCAGGTTGAGCAGCACCTGTTCCAGTTCGTTGGCGGTGCCGGGTACCGGGCCCAGCTGCGGGTCGAATTGACGGATGATCGCCTGGCCCTTGAAGTCAAAGCCGATGGCCAGGTCGAAGTCGTTGCCGGCGATTTCCACCGCCTGGTCGATCAGCGCCGGTAAGTCGCACGGTGCCATCTGCCGGTTGCTGCGGCGGCTGAAGCTGAGCATATGGGTGACGATCTTCGCCGCCCGTGCCCCGGCCTGCTGGATACCATCGAGCAGTTGCGGCACTTCACGACTTTGCAGGTAGCGGTTGACGGTTTCCAGCTCGATGCCCGCCTGTTCGGCGTGTTCCAGGTTCTTGGGCAGGTCGGGAGACAACCGGCGGCGGATGTTCTGCACGTTATGCAGGATTGCCCCCAGCGGGTTGTTGATCTCATGGGCCATGCCGGCGGCCAAGCCACCCACGGAGAGCATCTTCTCCGACTGCACCATCATTTCTTCCAGGGACAGCCGTTGAGTGATGTCATCGATACGGATCACCACGCCCCGCCCGGCACCGCCCATCAGTGGGTAGAACGTCAGGGCGTAATGCTTGGGTTCATCGTCCTTGAACCACGTGACACGTTCGATGCGCTCCACGGTGTGTTGCTCGACCGCCGCCCTGATCTGCGGCAGATACGGCTTGAGTGGCAGGAAGGCGAGGTAGATCGGCTGGTTCAGGGCTTCATCCAGTCGCGTGCCGGAAAGCGCGCTGGCCTCTTGGTTCCACTGTGTGACGTAGAGCTGTTCATCCAGGGCGATCAGTGCCGAGGGCATCGAGTCGATGATGCTGTTCAGGTAATTCTGGAAGCCGGTGAGTTTTTTCTCGATCTTGCTGCGGACTTGGACTTCCAGTTCCAGCTTGCGGTTGGTGTGGCGTGTCTCTTCGGCCAAGCCTTGGGCCTGATCGTAGGCGGCCTGGGAGTCGTCACGTGCACGCTTGAGCTGCTGCTCGCGGGCTTCGATGCGCGACAGCATGGTGTTGAAGGCTTCTGCCAGGCTGCCGATTTCATCGTGGTTGCCACGACCGGCGCGCAGGGCGTAGTTCTCTTCACGGGTGACTTGGCGCGACAGCTCTTCCAGTTCATGGATCGGCCGGGTGATCAGGCGTTTGATCTGGCGGGCGATGATCAGCCACAGCAACACGCTGAAAATCAGGATGCCCAGGCTGGCGGTCAGCGTGCCGGTGTAGAACGCCACCGGCAGCTCGCTGCTGGCCACCAGCAGCAGATGACCGGACGGCTGGCCCGCACGGGGCAGGGTGATGACCTGGTTGCTGCGAAACTCGGTCACGCGCCACGCTTCGATATGCCGGTAGTTGTCGGGCAGGTGCAGGCGGTCACCGTGTTGCATCTGCGCCAGGCGGTTGCCTTCGCCGTCGTAAAGGGCGGCAGCGCGCAAGGGTGAATAGCTGGTCAGCTCATTGAGCAGGGCGTCAGCCTTGGCGGGTGATTCGAGGGCCTCGGCGGCGAGCGCGGGGTTGGACACCAGGCGACCAATGGCCTGCAAGGCCTGGGGGGCCATGCTTTCCTGGGAGATCCAGTAGGCGGCGCTGATAAAGGTCAGGTTGGCCACTAGCAATACAGTGGTCAACAGCACCAGCAGGGCGGCCAGCAATTTCTGCCCGACGGGTAGGTTTTCAAGACGCTGGCGCAGCGGCATCAGGGTTTTCCCAGGTGATAGACAGGCGGGCAGGGTAGCGCGTGGCTCAGTCGCGGGGCAATCCGCGTGCGAGCAGCTGCTCGACCAAGCGTACTTGCAGCTGGTTTAAATGCGGCAGGTTCAGCTGATGACGGGCGGCCGCCTGGCAAGCATAGCCCAATAGGTAGCTGATTTCGGTGCGGCGGCCGGCGGCCACGTCCTGGTACATGGAAGAGTAATTGGCCGCCGTGGCCAGGATCACCCGTTCCACTTCGCGCTGCAGATCCAGCGCGGCGGCGGGCTGGCCGCAGCATTCCAGCAGTTCACCGAGTTCAGCGCACAGGGTGGCGACTTCGCAGTGATGGGCTTGCAGCTCGCCATTACGGCACTGATACAGCACGGTCAGTGGGTTGATGGCGCAGTTGAGCGCCAGCTTGCGCCACAACCGCGTGAGGATATCGGCGCTCCAATCGTGGGGAATGCCAGCCGCCTGCAAGTCATCCAGCCAGAGTGGCGGGGTAGGGTGGCTCGCGTCCCCCAGCCAGGTGTAGCCATGGCCGGCAAACACCACGCGCCAGTCGCCGTCGCGAAACGCGCCCTCGGTGCTGGAGGCAAAGATGCAACGGGCCTGGGGCATTTGTGCAGCGACCGCATCCTGGCTGCCGAGGCCGTTCTGCAGCAGGATCAGTTCCGCGTCGGGCGCCAGTCGTCGTTGCAACTGTGCGACGGCGCTTTGGGCGTCGTAGGCCTTGCACGCCACCAGCAGGCGATGAATCGGCTCCGGGCTGTCAGGCGTTTCTGCGATCACCGGGTAGGTCTGTGCTACACCGTGCTCTACCAAGGTCAGACCCTGGGTAGTCTGGTAGTTGGCCAGACGCGCCTCATCACGCAGGATCAACCTGACAGGGACGCCCGCGCGCGCCAGGCGCGTGGCCCAGAGTGTGCCCAGGCTGCCGGCGCCGAGAATATGCCAGGTGGTCGACATCAGTTTGTGCTCCGTGGGGTCGCTCACAGTGAATGGGGCGAAAGAACCGCTATAATGCCCCGGCATTTTAGCTCGGGCGCGCTCCATCTCTACTGAGCCCGCCCCTTATATTGGAGAAATGACATGCCTTCGTTCGACGTGGTATCCGAACTGGACAAACACGAAGTCACCAACGCCGTCGAGAACGCCGTCAAGGAACTGGACCGTCGCTATGACTTGAAAGGCAAGGGCAGCTTCGAATTCAAGGAAAAGGAACTGACCGTCAACCTGACCGCTGAAGCCGATTTCCAGCTGGAAGCGATGATCGAGATCCTCAAGCTGTCGCTGGTCAAGCGCAAGATCGACGCGCAGTGCCTTGAAATCAAGGACGCCTACGCCTCCGGCAAGCTGATGAAGCAGGAAGCCGTGCTCAAGGAAGGTATCGACAAGGAGCTGGCGAAGAAGATCGTTGCCCACGTCAAGGATGCCAAGCTCAAAGTCCAGGCTGCCATCCAGGGTGAGCAGGTGCGTATCACGGGCAAGAAACGTGACGACCTGCAAGAGGCCATTGCGGCATTGCGCGCCAAGACGTTCGACATGCCGCTGCAGTTCAATAACTTCCGCGACTGATGGCACTTTGGGGAACCTGGGGTCGTTTTCGACGTCCCACGCCCCAGCACCTGCTCCCACGATTGAGCCCTACGGGGCTCAATTGCATTTATGGCCACTCAATACACCGAACATCCGGTAAACAGGAGAATGTAGATGGATTTGAACGCTGAAATGGATCACCTGATCAAGACCTCAGAATCGTGGCTCCCGATGATCATGGAATACGGCAGCCGGTTTTTGCTGGCCATGGTCACCCTGGTCATCGGTTGGTGGCTGATCAACGTGTTGACCCACCGGGTAGGGCGCTTGCTTGCACTGCGTAATGCCGACATGGCGCTGCAACATTTCATTACCAGGCTTGCGAACATTGCGCTCAAGATCATGCTGGTGGTCAACGTGGCTTCGATGATCGGTGTGGCAACCACCTCTTTCATTGCGGCGATCGGTGCCGCCACCCTCGCCATCGGCATGGCATTGCAAGGCAGCCTGGCGAACTTCGCCGGTGGCGTGCTGATTCTGTTGTTCCGCCCGTTCCGCCTTGGTGACTGGATCGAAGCCCAGGGCACTTCGGGTACCGTCGATAGCATCCAGATCTTCCACACCGTGCTGCGTACCGGCGACAACAAGACCGTGATCGTACCGAACGGCATCCTGTCCAACGGCATCATCACCAACACCAACCGCCAGCCGACTCGCAAGGTGGTGTTCGACGTGGGTGTGGACTACGAGGCCGACCTGCAGAAAGCCCGTGAGGTGTTGCTGGAACTGTCGAAAGACCCGCGTGTGTTGGCAGACCCGGCCGCTGTGGCGGTGGTGTCGACCTTGGGCGACAGTTCGATCACCGTATCCCTGCGTTGCTGGACCAAGACGTCGGATTATTGGGACGTGGTGTTTATGCTGAACGAACTTGCACGTGATCGTTTAAAAGAGGCGGGGATTGATATTCCATTTCCGCAGCGGGTTATTCGTGTGATGCAGGAAACAGTCGCCAAGTAATGGGAAGTCATAGTCTTGAACTTGGCCGTTAGGTCAGGTTCAAGGTGCACAGGTTAATCTCGTTAGTTAGCTTGCTAGTTATTTTTCCGCTGAAACAATACAGCCATAAAAAAGCCGCTCCCTTGTTAAACAAAGGAGCGGCTTTTTATTTAAGGCCGAGGCCTCAAGTCATCGTTGTAATCAAACCGTCAATTACAAGATGTTCAGCGGGTATTGCGCGATCAGACGCAGTTCGTCGAGAGAACCCGAGTAAACCTGATCAGACGAGCGATAGGTCGCTTGACGTACGCGCAAGCTCAGGTCTTTGGCTGGGCCGCTCTGGATCACGTATTTGGCTTCGATATCGCGTTCCCACTCTTTACCGTTGTTAGTGGTAGAGGTGTTGGCGCCGGTACCTTTCACATAACGAGTCATGAAGCTCAGGCCCGGAATGCCAAAGGTTGCCATGTTCAGGTCATAGCGAGCCTGGTAGGACTTCTCGTCTTCAGCGTTGAAGTCGGAACGAGCGATGGAGTTGGCCAGGAAAATCGTGCCGCCGCCGTCTACGCCATAACCGTATTGGCCGTCGCCGCTGACTTTCTGCGCCGCCAGGGTGAAGGTGTGAGCGCCAATGGTGTACGCACCTTGCAAGCTGAACGCACGGTTGTCGAGTTTGGTCGTGCTGTCTTTGTCAGCACGTACCAGGCCGGCGCCGTCGCTCTTGGTGTCGTAGATGTTGAAGTCGACAGCCACGGATTGGTCATCGCTAAGTGCGTGGGTCCAGTTCACGTTGGCGTAGAGCTTCTTCCAGTAGTCTTCCACTTTGGAGTAGTAGAGGCTGGTGGTGATCTCTGGCGTCCAGCTGTAAACGCCGCCCACGAAGTTGGCGTCACGCAGGCCACGTTTCGAGCCTGGTTCGGAGCTGCCGATACTGTCGCGGTAGGTTTGATCCTGGGCAACGATCGAGGTGAAGTGACCGGCTTCCAGTTTCAGGTCTTTGATTTCGTTGCTGGTGATGGAAACGCCTTGCGGCAGTTCCGGCAGCAAGCGGCTGTCATCGGAGGCGAACACTGGAGCGGTAGTGTATTGATCACCGACCTTGAGGACCGTATTGGAAATACGGAACTTCACGGCAGCGCCTGCTTTGGAATAGTCGTCCTGCGAACGGCCGTCGGAACCCTCTGGGAACAGACCGGTACCGGCGCGGCCCTTGCCGCTGTCGAGTTTAACGCCCAGCAGGCCGATGACATCGACACCGACACCGATGGTGCCTTGGGTGTAGCCCGAGCTGAAGAGACCGTGGAAGCCCAGACCGGTTTCTTCGATACGGCTTTGCTCCGCACCTTGGTTACGGCGGTCACGGCTGAAGTACAAGGCACGCGTCAGAATGCTGGCGGTACTGTCTTCGATAAAGCCCTTGGAATCGTCCTGGGCGGACGCCATTGCGAACTGCGAGGTGCCTGCTGAAACAGCCAGGGCGATCATGCTCCACTTCATCACGCGCATCGTGATTTGCTCCTTTGGTTTTAGGAAGAGTACTGCCGTCCCACCTGTATTTTTGTCTGGGCGGCTCTTTCTTTTTGTGTCGGCGCAAAGTTATATCACGCTGACAATATTGGCGATACTTGCCCAACTTTCCTTTCAGCTTCTTTACGAGCTTGTCGTAGATTGCTATATCCATGTCGCAAATTCACAGCCTCACTGTAACGAGACTGACAACTTCAATACTGTTTCTAAACCGTTAAAAGAGCGTAAAAAACGTGACTTTAAAAGTTTGAAATCGTCCTTGGCGCGCATTGAACCGCTGTTGTTTTCATCGCGAAACACCTGATTCCCTTCTGGTGCCGTTGCCGACGATAAGAGGATGAATGCAGCAAGCGTGCCCAAACCGCAAACCGAATGTCATTTTTTCGTGAAAAACGTCGTCGCTCCGTGAAAACCGCATAAGCACGGGGTTTTTACGCCGATTGGTTTGGCCCGGACGCCCATGCTCCGCATCGGTGTAGAGGTGCGCACATCCTGAATCTGGAGAAAACGTTACCCATTCACCCCAGTCGGTGGGTAGACGGCGGATCTCTTTGAGGCATAAATGGGTCATTTTGGTGCAGGCCCCCAGATATCGCTTGATTGCGGTGATGGCTCAATGCCTTGTTTCTTGAGGCCTCTGTGTCGCGGGTCTCGCCATAATCTTTTGATCAGTGTTTGGCCAATCGCAGCAGGATTGGTCATTGAGCGTAGTCGAAATATTCGCCTGTCTCTAAATGGTGCACTTTTTTTCATTGCGCCATGTTCATGCGCGCAGGCGCTGGCGTGAAGCGTGGGCGATTCGCAGGTATGCTGGGGGCCTTGAACCTGACCTGCCGAACGGAGTGCCTGCGGTGTTCGCTTTAGATCAACGCCTTCAACAAGACACGCTGGTCATGGGGGATTTCCCCCTGTGCCGCCTGCTGCTGTCCAATGACTCGAACTACCCTTGGTTCATTCTGGTGCCGCGTATCAACGCTATCAGCGAAGTGTTTCAGCTGGATGTCGCCGATCAGCAGCGGTTGTGGCAAGAGACGACGGCCCTGGCCCAGTCGCTGAATGACGGTTTCTGCGCCGACAAAATGAACATCGGCGCCCTGGGCAATGTGGTCAGCCAGCTGCACGTGCATGTGATCGTGCGCAAGCGTGACGATGCCGCCTGGCCGGCGCCGGTATGGGGCAAACATCCGGCGCAGCCTTACACCGATGCGCAAGTGGCAGCCATCCGCGGCCGTCTGCGCGAGTTGTTGCCCGCCGACTTCATCTTTACCCAGGGTTGAATCATGGATCTGCAAGACCGCGTCACCGACCTGGAAAGCCGCCTGGCCTTCCAGGACGACACCATCGAGACCCTCAATGACATCCTCGTCACCCAGCAGCGTGCTGTCGAGCGCCTGCAATTGCAGATGACCGCGCTACTTAAACGCCAGGAAGAAATGGGCGGCCAATTCGAAACCTCCGAAGAAGAAGCGCCGCCGCCTCATTATTAACAGGCGCGCATAAAAAAACCGCGACCCAGCCAAGCTGGATCGCGGTTTTTTTATGCTGCGAACGCGGGTATCAGCGACGCGGCAGTGCAGCGATCACGTCTTCGGCCTGCAGGCCTTTGTCGCGATTCATGACGGAGAATTCCACGCGCTGGCCTTCCACCAGGACGCGATGACCTTCGCCGCGAATGGCCCGGAAGTGGACGAAAATGTCGTCGCCCGAATCACGGGAAATAAAGCCGAAGCCTTTGGAGGTGTTGAACCACTTGACGGTACCGGTATCCCGATTGGTCATGTCGTAGGTTTGCGACGAGGCCGCAGGGGAGGAACGGTAGAAGCTGATGGCCAGGTGAAGAACGATGGCGACCACAGCAATCACCAGGCTGAGCAGGATGGCCGGGTGGCCGCCGACTTCAGGCATAGGTGCCAGGAGGGTGAGGGTTTGTACGACCACGGTCAGTACCAGCAGCGCGCTGACCAGGTTTTGCAGTTGATGACGTGTGCCTTTGTTCCAGTAAGGGATCACCGGTGCCAGCGTCAGGTTAAGAAGGCCGAACAAGGCCAGGTACAGAGCGTCGTGTTGTTCCAGGTAGGGAGGGCTTCCCTGTTGCAAGCTCGGTATAAAGGACAGCAGCAACGCTGCAACGCCCGTTAGCAGGTGGACGATTTTCAACATTTTGATTAACTCACTTTAAGACGGATCACGAGGAAGAGCTGACTGGCACGGTTCGCTTCTGAACAATGGGAGGCGTTGGGCACGTGCGCGGGGTATCAGCCTATGCCGCTGCCGCAGAAAGTAACGGCGACGACACGCCGCCTATTTAACAGCAAAGGCTGTGCCTACTCAAATCAAGCATTTCGGGGTGTTGCAAGGATGACGGCATTTCTGTGTCAAACGCTTGTCCTAGACACGTGCAGGCTTTTCAAACGGGTTGCAGGGATATTTCCTACTTGGGCCAGAGGCCCGGCCGCACCGTTTGAACGGCCACGCCGGGGCGAATTGCCGCGCCGGGCTGCGCATCACCGGCACTCTTGCTAGAGTGGTCCTGCACCTGATCAATGAATGCTTGTCAATTGAAGGGGATAAACATGGCAATCGATATCGGTATCAGTGAAGAAGATCGTAAATCCATCGTCGACGGGCTTTCACGGCTGCTTTCCGATACCTATGTACTGTATCTGAAGACCCACAACTTCCATTGGAACGTCACGGGCCCCATGTTCCGTACGCTGCACTTGATGTTCGAGGAGCAGTACAACGAGCTGGCGCTGGCAGTGGACTCCATTGCCGAGCGTATCCGTGCCCTGGGTTTCCCGGCACCGGGTGCCTATTCCATCTATGCCCGCCTGTCTTCCATCAAGGAAGAAGAAGGCGTGCCCAGCGCAGAAGAGATGATCAAGCAGTTGGTGGCAGGCCAGGAAGCGGTCACTCGCACCGCACGTGGCATCTTCCCGCTGCTCGACAAGGTCAGCGATGAACCGACGGCCGACCTGCTGACCCAGCGTATGCAGGTTCACGAGAAAACCGCGTGGATGCTGCGCTCCCTGCTCGAAAATCAGTAAACACCTGCCCTGAGTGGCGCCTTCCTGGCGCCGCTCGCTTGTTTCCGCGCGTTTCCTGGCGTTGTCCTACGTCTATCAACTCCCCGTCTTCTGGCTGCCTGCCTCTGCCTGCGGTTTTATAAGGCCATCGCCCAATGGGACAACCCATGGGCTGCTGTTTGGCAATGGAGTGTCAGGTGTATGTCACGCGGAGTGGGTAATGGAGTGATGGAAACCGGTGGTTTTCATAGGATAAAGATCGACCCTTTTGCGAAAGGGTTCGATATGGGTCTGGCCAAGCCATTGTCCCGGTCGGTAAGGCTCAACGGGTTTTCCACGTGCCTGCGATTGGAGCAGATCTACTGGAATATCCTCACGGAGATAGCCAGGATCAACGCCTGTTCAGTCAGTGCGTTGCTGTCCTATGTCGACCGGGAAGTGCACTTGCGTTATGGCGGTGTGAAAAACTTCAGTGGGTTGGTCAGGGTGGTCTGTGTGGTTCACGCCTTGAAAGGGGGTGTTGAACCGTCCTGTTCACCGGAATAGTGCATTGAGCACCGGCACCTGCCCTTGTAGTGAGCGGGCTTGCCCCGCGCTGGGCTGCGTAGCGGCCCCAAACCAGGCGACCCAGGCCTATCCTGGACCTCGGGTGTCCTTATTGGGGTGGCTTCATTGGCGCGGCTTCGCCACCCAGCGCGGGGCAAGCCCGCTCACCACAAGGTCGTACGCTGAGATGGGCAAGGCTCCGGCAGAAAGCCGGCTGCGCTGCCTCGATTTACCAGATATAATCCCGCGCTTTGCTACGCATGCTGCGGAACCCGTAGGGCAGGCGTGGCGCAGTAACGATCTGATCGCCGAGACATCTCCATGCCCATGTACGACTATCAATGTGCTTCCTGTGGTCATCAGTTGGAAGCCATTCAGAAGATCAGCGCCGCGCCGCTGGTCGATTGCCCTGCCTGCCAGGCACCGGAGCTCAAGAAGATGTTGTCCATGCCGGGCTTCCGCCTGAGCGGCAGCGGCTGGTATGAGACCGACTTCAAGACCGGCGCCAAGAAGAACCTCGCCGGCGGCGACAAAGCAGACTGAGTTGAACTCTACGCGCAGGCTCCTGCATTATCCGTCCCCTGCTTTAATGTACGGTGACGAGGCAGGCCTCCACCGAATTTCGAATTACGAGAAGTGAAACCACTACCATGATGCGCAGCCATTATTGCGGCCAACTGAACGAGACCCTGGAAGGTCAGGAAATCACCCTTTGCGGATGGGTTCACCGTCGCCGCGACCACGGCGGGGTGATCTTCCTCGATATCCGTGATCGTGATGGTCTGGCCCAAGTGGTGTTCGACCCTGACCGCGCCGAGAGCTTCGCCGCCGCTGACCGCGTGCGCAGCGAGTACGTCGTGAAGATCACCGGTAAGGTTCGCCTGCGTCCGGCGGGTGCCGTGAACAAGAACATGGCGTCCGGCGGCATCGAAGTGCTGGGTTACGAGTTGGAAGTGCTGAACGAATCGGAAACCCCGCCGTTCCCACTCAACGAATACTCCGACGTGGGCGAAGAAACCCGCCTGCGCTATCGCTTCCTGGACCTGCGTCGTCCGGAAATGGCCGAGAAGCTGCGCCTGCGTTCGCGCATGACCACCAGCATCCGTCGTTTCCTCGACGAGAACGGCTTCCTGGATGTCGAAACCCCGATCCTGACCCGGGCCACCCCGGAAGGCGCGCGTGACTACCTGGTGCCTAGCCGTACCCACGCCGGTTCTTTCTTTGCCCTGCCGCAATCGCCGCAACTGTTCAAGCAATTGCTGATGGTGGCCGGCTTCGACCGTTACTACCAGATCGCCAAGTGCTTCCGCGATGAAGACCTGCGCGCTGACCGCCAGCCGGAATTCACCCAGATCGACATCGAGACCAGTTTCCTCGATGAAAAAGAGATCATGGGCCTCACCGAACAAATGATCCGCAACCTGTTCAAGGAAGTGCTGGACCTGGAATTCGGCGACTTCCCGCACATGACCTTCGAAGAAGCCATGCGCCGCTACGGTTCCGATAAGCCAGACCTGCGTAACCCGCTGGAACTGGTGGACGTGGCCGACCAGCTCAAGGACGTCGACTTCAAGGTGTTCAGCGGCCCGGCCAACGACCCGAAATGCCGCATCGCCGCCCTGCGCGTGCCTGGCGGCGCGAGCATGCCGCGCAAGCAGATCGACGACTACACCAAGTTCGTCGGCATCTACGGTGCCAAGGGCCTGGCGTACATCAAGGTCAACGAGCGCGCCAACGGTGTTGACGGCCTGCAATCGCCGATCGTGAAAAACATTCCGCTGGACAACCTGAACGCGATCCTCGACCGCGTCGGTGCAGTCGACGGTGACATCGTGTTCTTCGGCGCCGACAAGGCCAAGATCGTCAGCGAAGCCTTGGGCGCGCTGCGGATCAAGCTGGGTCACGACCTGAACCTGCTGACCTGCGAATGGGCCCCGATGTGGGTCGTTGACTTCCCGATGTTCGAAGAGAACGACGACGGCAGCTTCAGCGCCTTGCACCACCCGTTCACCGCGCCGAAGTGCTCGCCGGCTGAGCTGGAAGCCAACCCGGCCGGCGCCCTGTCCCGCGCCTACGACATGGTGCTTAACGGCACCGAGCTGGGTGGCGGTTCGATCCGTATCCACCGCAAAGAGATGCAGCAAGCGGTCTTCCGCCTGTTGGGCATCAACGAAGCGGAGCAGGAAGAGAAGTTCGGCTTCCTGCTCGACGCCCTGAAGTACGGCGCGCCGCCGCACGGTGGCTTGGCGTTCGGCCTGGACCGCCTGGTGATGTTGATGACCGGCGCCCAGTCGATCCGTGAAGTGATTGCCTTCCCGAAAACCCAGAGCGCTGCGGACGTCATGACCCAGGCTCCGGGTGTGGTGGATGCCAAGGCGCTGCGCGAGCTGCACATCCGCCTGCGCGAGACGCCGAAGGCTGAGTAAGGCTGCTGCGTGAAAGCGCACTGAGGTTTACGCAGTCTAAAAAGGCGCATCTTCGGATGCGCCTTTGCGTTACAAGGGTTGTGTTTTAAAGAGAGAAGTCCTGCCTGGGGCGGGATTGATAAGGTTTCTACAGAATTTCGGAGTTGTGTTATGGCTGGCCATTCCAAGTGGGCGAACATCAAGCACCGCAAAGAGCGTCAGGATGCCAAGAAAGGCAAGATCTTCACCAAGTGGATCCGCGAACTGACCGTCGCCGCGCGCCAAGGTGGGGGTGACCCAGGCTCCAACCCGCGTCTGCGCCTGGCGCTGGACAAGGCCCTTGGCGCCAACATGAGCCGCGACATCATTGATCGCGCCGTGGCCCGTGGCGCCGGTGCCGCCGACACCGACGACATGGTCGAACTGACCTACGAAGGCTACGGCCCGGGTGGGGTAGCGGTGATGGTCGAGTGCATGACCGACAACCGTAACCGCACCGCGGCAGCCGTGCGCCATGCGTTCAGCAAGTGCGGCGGTAACCTCGGTACTGATGGCTCGGTGGCCTACTTGTTCGAGCGCAAGGGGCAGATCTCCTTCGCGCCGGGCACGGATGAGGATGCACTGATGGAAGCCGCAATGGAGGCCGATGCCGACGACGTGGTGACCAATGAAGACGGCTCCATTGATGTATTCACGTCGTTTGCCGGGTTCTATGCCGTGCGCAATGCGTTGGAAGCCGCCGGTTTCAAGGGCACCGATGCAGAAATCGTCATGCTGCCGACCACCAGTGCCGAACTGGACCTGGACGGCGCGCAGAAAGTGCTGAAGATGCTGGACATGCTTGAAGACCTGGATGATGTGCAGAACGTGTATTCCAACGCCGACATCCCAGAGTCAGTAGCCGAACAACTCGCTTAAGCATGATGAAAT
This sequence comes from Pseudomonas sp. QC2, assembly GCF_002859085.1. NCBI lineage: Bacteria > Pseudomonadati > Pseudomonadota > Gammaproteobacteria > Pseudomonadales > Pseudomonadaceae > Pseudomonas > Pseudomonas sp. QC2. The sequence goes on along the minus strand of NZ_PKKS01000019.1, from coordinate 201,423 downwards.
CCAGTGGGGAAGCGGGCTTTTGTGGCGAGGGAGCTTGCTCCCGCTGGGGTGCGACGCGCCCCCAAAAACCTGCGCCTGCTACGCAGTCGAGCGGGAGCAAGCTCCCTCGCCACAAAAGCAGCTTCCACATTGGATCTATGTGTTTCCACAAAACTGCAGGCGTTATGACTTTAATCCTAGGTATCGACCCCGGTTCGCGCATCACCGGTTTTGGCGTGGTGCAACAGACCCCGCGCGGCTGTGTCTACGTCGCCTCGGGCTGCATCCGCACGGGTGCGGGCGAGCTGGCCGAGCGCCTGCAGATCGTCTATCGCGGCGTGCGTGAAGTGATCCAGACGTACGGGCCGGTCACTATGGGCATCGAAAAGGTGTTTATGGCGAAGAACGCGGACTCCGCCCTGAAGCTGGGCCAGGCCCGTGGTGCCGCCATCGTTGCCGGCGCCGAAGAGGGCATGGAAATCGCCGAATACACTGCGACCCAGGTCAAGCAGGCCGTGGTTGGCACCGGTGCCGCCAACAAAGAGCAAGTGCAGATGATGGTCATGCACATGCTCAAGCTCACCTCAAAACCGCAGATCGATGCGTCCGACGCCCTGGCCATTGCCATTTGCCATGCGCACACACGCTCCAGCCTGCTGCCGCATGGCCTGGGGACGGCACGCAGTCGTGGCGGGCGCCTGCGTCTCTGATAGCATCAGCGCAATCGTTATTTCCGGTCAGGCCTTGATCTGACCCCAAGCTTTAAGGATCTGAACCGTGATTGGACGTTTGCGCGGCACCCTGGCTGAGAAACAGCCGCCGCACCTGATTCTGGATGTGAACGGGCTGGGGTATGAGCTGGAAGTGCCCATGACCACCCTGTATCGCCTACCGTCGGTCGGTGAGCCGATAACGCTGCACACGCACCTAGTGGTGCGCGAAGATGCGCAACTCCTCTATGGTTTCATTGGCAAGCGCGACCGCGACTTCTTCCGCGAGCTGATCCGCCTCAATGGCGTGGGCCCGAAATTGGCGCTGGCGTTGATGTCGAGCCTGGAAGTCGATGAGCTGATGCGTGCTGTTTCGGCCCAGGACACTTCGGCGCTGACCAAGGTGCCGGGCGTCGGCAAGAAGACCGCCGAGCGCCTGCTGGTGGAGCTCAAGGACCGTTTCAAGGCATGGGAAGTTGTGCCAAGCATGTTTGCCCTGGTGCCGAATCAGCCAGATATGCCGGCGGGCCAAGTGGCCAGTGCCGAAAGCGATGCGGTCAGCGCGCTGATATCCCTGGGCTACAAGCCGCAGGAAGCCAGCAAGGCTGTGTCGGCCATCAAGGACAAGAACCTGAGCAGTGAAGACATGATCCGCCGCGCCCTGAAGGGAATGATTTAAGTGATTGAAGCAGATCGTCTGATTGCGGCCACCGGCCCGCGAGACCGTGAAGAGGTCCAGGACCGGGCCATTCGCCCCCTGAGCCTGGCCGACTACATCGGCCAGCCCACCGTGCGCGAGCAGATGGAACTGTTTATCCAGGCTGCCCGGGGGCGCAGTGAGTCCCTGGACCACACGCTGATCTTCGGCCCGCCGGGTTTGGGTAAAACCACGCTGGCCAACATTATTGCCCAGGAAATGGGCGTGTCGATCAAGTCCACCTCGGGTCCGGTGTTGGAGCGTCCGGGTGACCTGGCAGCGCTGCTGACCAACCTTGAGCCGCATGACGTGCTGTTTATCGACGAGATCCACCGGCTTTCGCCGATCGTCGAAGAAGTGCTGTACCCGGCCATGGAAGACTTCCAGCTCGACATCATGATCGGCGAAGGCCCGGCGGCCCGTTCGATCAAGCTCGACCTGCCGCCATTCACCTTGGTAGGCGCGACCACCCGTGCCGGCATGCTGACCAACCCGCTGCGAGACCGTTTCGGCATTGTTCAACGTCTAGAGTTTTATAGCACCGCGGACCTGGCGACGATCGTCAGCCGTTCGGCGGGCATCCTGGGTTTACCGCTGGACCCGGAAGGCGCGTTTGAAATCGCCCGTCGGGCCCGTGGCACGCCGCGGATCGCCAACCGTTTGCTGCGTCGCGTGCGGGACTTTGCCGAAGTGCGTGCCAAGGGGCATATCACCAAGGCCGTGGCCGACCTGGCCTTGAACCTGCTGGACGTGGATGAGCATGGCTTCGATCACCAGGATCGGCGTCTACTCTTGACCATGATCGAGAAGTTCGACGGTGGCCCGGTGGGTGTCGACAGCCTGGCGGCGGCCATCAGCGAAGAGCGCCACACCATTGAAGACGTGCTGGAGCCGTACCTGATCCAGCAGGGCTACATCATGCGCACGCCAAGGGGGCGGGTGGTGACGCGGCACGCCTATCTGCACTTTGGGTTAAACATTCCGTCACGATTGGGCGAGATGCCTGTAGTAGACGAATTCCTCGATGCAGTGGACGATTAAAAGCTTCACGCCAGACGATTTATCCGAGGTTTGTGCTGTCCTAGTGGCTGGTGTCGTCTTTCAGTCAGTAGAAATATTCTTCAGGATGAAGAGTGATAATGAAAAAACAGTTGCGGGCCGGATTGGCAACCTGAGGAGTAAGCACTAGAGTATGCGCGCGCAAAACGGGGATCAGTCGTTCGCACATCGCTGTCGCGTTTATTACGAGGACACCGATGCCGGCGGCATCGTGTATTACGTCAATTACCTCAAGTTCATGGAGCGGGCTCGAACCGAGCGGCTACGGGAGCTGGGCTTTGCCCAATCCCAGCTGGCAGGGGAGGACCTGTTGTTCGTCGTGCACTCCAGCGAGGCGCGGTATCACGCGCCGGCGCGGCTGGACGACGAGCTGTTGGTCAGCGCTGAAGTAATCGAATTGAACCGTGTCAGCCTGCGTTTCAAGCAGCAGGTCAGGCGGGCAACGGATGCAACGCTGCTCTGTGAGGGGCAGTTCCTGGTGGCCTGTGTGCGCACCAATAGTTTGAAACCCCGGGCCATTCCCGAAGCTCTACGTGCGGCCTTTGCCGACGTAAGCGGCGCGGGTAAACAATCAAAGCAGGAGATTTAGCGTGGAACCTACCGTCGTCGACCATTCCTCCATGTGGAGCCTGGTCAGCAATGCCAGTGTTGTGGTTCAACTGGTCATGCTGACCCTGGTAGCCGCATCGGTTACCTCTTGGGTCATGATTTTTCAGCGCAGCAACCTGCTGCGTGCCGGTCGACGTGCCCTGGAGAGCTTTGAAGAGCGCTTCTGGTCGGGTATCGACCTGTCCAAGCTGTACCGCCAGGCCGGCAGCAACCCGGACCCTGATTCGGGCGTAGAGCAGATCTTCCGTGCCGGCTTCAAGGAATTCTCCCGTCTGCGCCAGCAGCCAGGCGTTGACCCTGAAGCGGTCATGGAAGGCGTGGCCCGCGCCATGCGCGTCGCCATTTCCCGCGAAGAAGAAAAGCTTGAGCAAAGCCTGCCGTTCCTCGCCACCGTAGGTTCCGTCAGCCCGTACATTGGTCTGTTCGGTACCGTCTGGGGGATCATGAACTCCTTCCGCGGCCTGGCTCAGGCCCAGCAAGCGACCCTGGCCACCGTGGCCCCCGGTATCGCCGAAGCCCTGATCGCTACGGCGATCGGCTTGTTTGCCGCTATCCCCGCAGTAATCGCCTACAACCGCTTCGCTGCCACCAGCGAAACGTTGATCGGCCGTTACTACACCTTCGCCGATGAGTTCCAGGCGATCCTGCACCGTAAAGTGCACACCAGCGAAGAATAAGCAGGTAATTCCCAATGGCTTTAATCGCTCGAGCTCGCAAAAAGCGCAAGCCGGTCGCCGAGATGAACGTAGTGCCTTACATCGACGTGATGCTGGTGCTGCTGGTTATCTTCATGGTGACCGCGCCGATGCTCAACCAGGGCGTGAAGGTTGATCTGCCCAAGGTTTCCAGTGAAGCCTTGCCGCAAGACAACAACACTCAAGTCCTGACCATTTCGATCAAGGCTGACAAGACCTATTACTGGAACCTTGGCAGCGAAGTCGACACGCAGAAGCAGCAAGACAAGGCCCTGACCTTGCCCGCGATGACCGATGCCGTGACCAAGATCATTCGCTCCGGCAACGAAGGCGGCAAGCACACCCAGGTGTTCATCCGTGGCGACAAATCGGTCGACTACGGCTCTGTCATGGGCGCCATGGGCGGGCTGCAGAAGGCCGGCGTGGGTAACGTTGGCTTGATTACCGAGGCGCCCTGATGCAGCAACAGCGAGAGCCGTCCGCCTCGGAAAGCTTCTTCTGGCCTAGCGTCTGGGCGATTGCCCTGCACGTCCTGGTGTTTGGCATGCTGTTCGTCAGCTTTGCCATGACCCCGGACCTGCCGCCAGCCAAGCCGATCGTGCAGGCGACCCTGTATCAGCTGAAATCGAAAAGCCAGGCCACCACCCAGACCAATCAGAAGATTGCGGGTGAGGCCCAGAAGTCGGCTGCGCGCCAGACTGAAGTCGAACAGATGGAACAGAAGAAGGTCGAGCAGGAAGCGGTGAAGGCTGCTGCGGAACAAAAGAAAGAAGAGGCGGCTCAAAAGGCCGAGGAATCGAAAAAGGCAGACGAAGCCAAGAAGGCCGACGAGGCGAAAAAGGCTGATGAAGCCAAAAAGTCCGAGAAGGCTGCCGAAGCTAAAAAAGCCGAAGAGAAACAATTGGCTGATATAGCCAAGAAGAAATCTGAAGAAGAAGCCAAGAAAGCTGCTGAAGAAGAGGCCAAGAAAAAGGCCGCTGAAGACGCCAAGAAGAAAATAGTCGAAGACGCGAAGAAGAAAGCCGCCGAAGACGCCAAGAAAAAAGCTGAAGCAGACGAGGCGAAGAAGAAAATCGCCGACGACGCGAAGAAGAAAGCTGCCGCCGACGCCACCAAGAAAAAGGCCCAGGAAGCAGCGCGTAAATCCGCCGAAGAGAAAAAGGCCCAGGCCTTGGCAGATTTGCTTTCCGACACGCCTCAGCGTCAGCAAGCCTTGGCCGATGAGCAGGGCGATGATGTCGCGGGCAGTTTCGACGACCTGATTCGGGCGCGGGCAGCAGAGGGTTGGACACGTCCACCTTCGGCGCGTAAAGGCATGACAGTAGTGCTGCAGATCGGCATGTTGCCGGACGGTACGGTGACTTCGGTCAGCGTGGCCAAGTCCAGTGGTGACGGTTCGTTCGACAGTTCGGCGGTTGCCGCGGTCAAGAACATTGGCCGGTTGACCGAGATGCAGGGAATGAAACCAAGCGACTTCGCTCCCTATCGTTCATTCAAGATGACATTCACACCTGAGGATCTAGCCTTGTGAGAAACCTTCTTCGAGGAATGCTTGTCGTTATTTGCTGTATGGCAGGGATAGCGGCGGCGGATGAAAAGAACATCCTGGTCACCAGCGGTAGCGATCGGGCCACTCCGATCGCCGTTGTACCGTTTGGCTGGCAGGGCGGCAGCGTGCTGCCGGACGACATGGCCCAGATCGTCAGCGACGACCTGCGCAACTCCGGCTACTACGCGCCGATTCCGAAAGGCAACATGATCAGCCAGCCGAACCAGGCCAGCGAAGTCGTGTTCCGTGACTGGAAAGCGGTGGGTGCGCAGTACCTGATGGTCGGCAACATCACGCCGGCCGGTGGTCGCCTGCAAATCCAATACACCTTGTTCAACGTGGCCACCGAGCAGCAGGTCTTGACCGGCAGCGTGTCGGGCACCGCCGAACAACTGCGGGACATGGCTCACTACATCTCGGACCAGTCGTTTGAGAAGCTCACCGGTATCAAGGGGGCTTTCTCGACGCGTCTGCTGTACGTGACCGCTGAACGTTTTTCCGTAGACAACACTCGTTACACATTGCAGCGCTCGGATTACGACGGTGCACGGGCTGTGACCTTGCTGCAATCGCGTGAGCCAATCCTGTCGCCGCGCTTTGCGCCGGACGGCAAGCGTATTGCCTATGTATCTTTCGAGCAGCGTCGTCCGCGTATCTTCGTCCAGCACATTGATACTGGCCGTCGTGAGCAGATCACCAACTTTGAAGGCCTCAACGGTGCGCCAGCCTGGTCGCCGGATGGTTCGCGCCTGGCATTCGTGCTGTCCAAGGACGGCAACCCGGACATCTACGTGATGAACATGGCTTCGCGCCAGATCTCTCGCGTAACCAGCGGCCCGGGTATCAATACCGAACCGTTCTGGGGCAAGGATGGTTCGACCATCTACTTCACCTCTGACCGAGGCGGCAAGCCGCAGGTCTATAAGGCGAACGTGAATGGCGGTGGTGCGGAGCGTGTTACTTTTATCGGTAACTACAACGCCAACCCTAAGCTTTCGGCTGATGAAAAGACGTTGGTGATGATTCACCGTCAGGATGGTTTCACTAATTTCCGGGTTGCGGCCCAGGATTTGCAGCGCGGAACCGTAAAAATCCTCACAGATACCAACCTTGATGAGTCAGCCACTGTTGCGCCCAACGGCACCATGGTAATCTACGCCACCCGCCAGCAGGGCCGGGGAGTCTTGATGCTCGTGTCCATTAATGGACGCGTAAGGCTCCCGCTTCCTACCGCACAAGGCGAAGTCAGAGAACCATCCTGGTCCCCTTACCTGAACTGACGCGGCGCTACAAAAAAAGATTTGCTTAACACACTGGGGTTCATTAGGAGTTTCACGATGGAAATGCTGAAGTTTGGTAAGTTTGCTGCTCTGGCTCTGGCTCTGTCCGTAGCCGTTGGTTGCTCGTCTAAAGGCGGCGACAATGCCGGTGAAGGCGCAGCTGTTGATCCAAACGCTGGTTACGGCGCTAACACTGGTGCAGTTGACGGCTCCCTGAGCGAAGAAGCTGCTCTGCGCGCTATCACCACTTTCTACTTCGAATACGACAGTTCGGACCTGAAACCAGAAGCCATGCGCGCTCTGGACGTTCACGCGAAGGACCTGAAAGCTAACGGCGCTCGCGTTGTTCTGGAAGGTAACACTGACGCCCGTGGTACTCGTGAGTACAACATGGCACTGGGCGAGCGTCGTGCGAAAGCCGTTCAGCGCTACCTGGTACTGCAAGGTGTTGCTCCAGGCCAACTGGAACTGGTTTCCTACGGTAAAGAGCGTCCAGTTGCAACTGGCAACGACGAACAGTCGTGGGCTCAAAACCGTCGCGTCGAACTGCGTAAGTAATTCGTCATGCGAACGTGCCGTCGTGCTCTAACTGTATTGGCTCTCAGTCTCGCACCGCTTGCGGTGTGGGCTGCGGTTCCTGTGGAAGATAGCAACTCTGGCTATAACAATAGCGGGAGCAGTTATCCGCCAGCGGGTTATGGCACGAACGGCGCCTATGCTGGGGGGGCGGCTACGTCCGCCCCCTCCGCACAGGGCGAACTGTTCAACCAGCTGCAACGCATGCAGGATCAACTGGCGCAGCAACAAGGCGCGATTGAAGTTCTGCAGAACCAAGTGAATCAGCTGAAGCAAGAAGGCCTGGAGCGATACCAGGATCTTGATCGACGCATTGGAGCCGGCGTTACACCTGCCGCAACTCCTGATAATTCTTCTGCCGGTGGCGCGCCCAGTGCCGCTGCCGGCGGTGCAGCAGCGGGGGCTGCGGCGGCAAGCCAGGCCCCTGCCGCGAGCAGCGAACCGGGTGATCCGGCGAAGGAGAAACTGTATTACGATGCAGCCTTCGACCTGATCAAAGCCAAGGATTTCGATAAGGCCAGCCAGGCATTTACCGCTTTCCTGCGTAAATACCCGAACAGCCAGTACGCGGGCAACGCCCAATACTGGTTGGGCGAGGTCAACCTGGCAAAGGGTGATCTGCAGGGGGCAGGCCAGGCATTTGCCAAGGTCAGCCAGCTGTACCCCAAGCACGCCAAGGTGCCGGACTCGCTGTATAAACTCGCTGACGTAGAACGCCGCCTGGGTCATACCGACAAGGTCAAAGGCATTCTGCAGCAGGTTGTGGCCCAATATCCGGGTACATCGGCTGCCCAGTTGGCCCAACGGGACCTGCAGCGCTTGTAAGCGAAGCAGCCCGTTTAGAAGAAACCCGCGCCTGGCGCGGGTTTTTTCGTTAGAATCCACGCCCTTTTATGAAACACGCTTTTTGGGGCCTGCGCGTTGGCGGGGTACCTTAAAGTGCCTGACGGAGGCGGACAGCCTGTTTAGCTGTTACGCCCGTGGCGACTATGCAAGACACATTACGTATTACCGAAGTTTTTTACTCGTTGCAGGGTGAAACGCGAACGGCCGGCCTGCCCACAGTCTTTGTGCGCCTCACCGGTTGCCCCTTGCGTTGCCAGTACTGCGACAGCGCCTACGCCTTCAGTGGTGGCACCGTGCGCACCCTCGATGACATCCTGGAGCAGGTGGCCGGCTACAAGCCGCGCTATGTCTGCGTAACCGGCGGTGAACCGCTGGCCCAGCCCAACGCCATCCCATTGCTCAAGCAGCTGTGTGACGCCGGCTACGAGGTTTCCCTGGAGACCAGTGGTGCGCTGGATATCTCGGCAGTCGATCCCCGTGTAAGCCGCGTGGTCGACCTCAAGACCCCAGGCTCCAAGGAAGCGCACCGTAACCGCTACGAGAACATCGAGCTGCTGACGGCCAACGATCAGGTCAAGTTTGTCATCTGTTCGCGCGAGGACTACGACTGGGCGAACTCCAAGCTGATTCAATACGGGTTGGACCGACGCGCCGGCGAAGTGCTGTTCTCGCCAAGCCACCATGACTTGAACGCCCGTGACCTCGCCGATTGGGTGGTTGCGGACAATCTACCGGTGCGCCTGCAATTGCAGTTGCATAAATACCTTTGGAACGACGAGCCAGGACGCTGATATGACTGAACACACCATGGATCAAAAACGCGCGGTAATCCTGCTCTCCGGCGGCCTCGACTCCGCCACGGTGGTGGCTATGGCGCAAGCGCAGGGCTACAGCTGCTACACCATGAGTTTCGACTACGGCCAACGTCACCGTGCCGAGCTGAACGCCGCCGCCCGTGTCGCCCGTGACATGGGCGTGGTGGAGCACAAGGTGATCGGCTTGAACCTCAACGGCATCGGCGGCTCCGCGCTGACCGACAGCAGCATCGACGTGCCGGAAGCCCCCAGCGAAGGCATACCGGTGACTTATGTGCCGGCACGCAACACCGTGTTCCTGTCCCTGGCCCTTGGCTGGGCGGAAGTGCTCAACGCTCGAGATATCTTTATCGGCGTCAACGCGGTGGATTACTCCGGCTACCCGGACTGCCGCCCTGAATTCGTCGAGTCGTTCGAACGCATGGCCAACCTGGCCACAAAGGCCGGTGTAGAAGGGCAAGGCTTCCGCATCCTGGCGCCACTGCAAAACCTGAGCAAGGCCGATATCGTGAAGGCTGGCGTAGGACTTGGCGTCGATTACTCGCTGACTGTTTCCTGCTACCAGGCAGACGATGACGGCCGTGCTTGTGGGAAATGCGACAGCTGCCGACTGCGTGCAGAAGGCTTCCAAGCCGCCGGAATTGCTGACCCAACGCGTTATTTCTGATTTATTTCAAATAAGGTGTTGAATAATCCTTAGAAATCAGTATTATACGCGCCACCACACAGCGGGTCGTTAGCTCAGTTGGTAGAGCAGTTGGCTTTTAACCAATTGGTCGTAGGTTCGAATCCCACACGACCCACCATTTTTGGCGGTTTAGAAAATCCGGAAGGCCCACGCAAGTGAGGATTTCCGGGTTTTTTTTTGCCTGTTTGAAAACACAGCGAGCCCCAGGCCAACGAAAGCCTGGGTTTTTTTTGTATCTGCGCGAAGCTGCCGTTGTCGCCAAAACCCATGGGTCACAATCGGGTCTCAAGGTCATTGCTGGAGACAAAAATACGGCCAAAGTCTTTGAAATCCATAGGATTGTCCGACAATCCAATGGATGAAAAACTCTTCATAAAGCACCCGCTCGAACGTTGGTAGCTTCCTCATCGCTGCCCCATCATTCGAGTCCTAATAATGAATAACAAAACTCTTAAAGGCGCCTTGGCGCTTGCCGTTTCCCTGGCCTCAACCCAGCTGTTCGCCGGTGGTTTCGCATTAAATGAACAAAGCATCAGTTCAATGGGTACGGGCTACGCCGGTCGCTCCTCTTCGGCCGAGGACGCGAGTACGGTGTTCGGCAACCCCGCCGGCATGTCCCGCTTGAAGAAGAATGAAGTCAGCCTCGGCGCGACCTACCTTGATGCCAAAACCGATATCAAAGACGCCAGTTCCTCGCAGTTCGGTGCCAACAACCCAGGCACCAACAAAGGCGACATGGTGCCCGGCATTGCCGTGCCGATGGGCTACCTGGTCACGCCCATCGATGAGCACTGGGCGTTCGGCCTGGGCATCTACGCGCCGTTCGGCCTGGTGACCGACTATGAGCACAGCTTCCAGGGCAATGCTTTTGGCAGTAAGAGCAAGGTGTCGGTCATCACCGTGCAGCCAACGGTCAGCTATGCCTTCAACGACAAAGTGTCGGTGGGCTTTGGCCCGACTTTCAACCGCATCGACGGCGAGCTGGATTCCAACGTGCCCCTGGGGGGTGGCGCCAGCGAAAGCGTGAAGGTCAAGGGTAACGACAACGCCACGGGGTTCAACGCCGGTATCCTCGTGCAGCCTCTCGACAGCACGCGCATCGGTGTGACCTACCACTCGCAGGTGGTGTATCACCTCAGCGGCAAGACCCATGCGTCCGGCCTGATTTCCGATACCTTTGACGGTGGGCCGCAGAAGTATGACGCCAGCCTGGACCTGACAACCCCTTCGTCGGTGGATTTCTCGGTCACCCAGCAACTGAATGATGACTGGACCCTCTACCTCGGCAGCACGTACACGCGTTGGAGTCAGTTGAAGAAGATCACCATCAACAACGACGGTGTGTCCGACCTCACTGCTCAATTCGGCGGCCTGGGTTCGATCACCGAGCAACAGCACTGGCATGACACCTGGTCCCACGCCATCGGCGCGGCCTATCGGGTCAACAAAGAACTGGTGCTGCGGACCGGTTTTTCGGTGGACCAGACGCCGACCAACAACACTGACCGATCCGTGCGGATTCCGACGGGTGATCGCACGGTTTTCAGCCTGGGCGCGGGCTGGACGCCAGTCGACAACCTGACCTTCGATGTGGCGTATTCCTATCTCAAGGAAGAGCCGATCAAGGTGCGGCAGAACCTTTCCCAGGTAGGCCTCACCTACGATGCCAAGTATGAAAATAGCGCCAATGGCTTTGGTGGGTCGGTGACTTACCGCTTCTGACGTCCGCGCAACGCACAGCGTCGGTTGTAAAAACGGGAAACCCCAGCCTTGGGGTTTCCCGTTTTTTTACACCCGACGGACGTACCCGCGAATGCCAGATTAGGCTTTTGAAACCATTGGATATTCTGTAGCCTTGCGCAGCTTCATCGCTAACCGTGCTTGATGAACACAATCACTTCGTCCGGCGGCGCCCGAAGGGCTCCAGAGCCGGTGGTACACTCGACTTTCGCGCAACGGCGCCTGCAGGTCTTGCGAACATGACGCAAATTTCCGAACGCCTTCTGGTTCAAGCCCACCTCGACGCCAAGCAGCCCAAGGCGCTCAGCGCCGATGAAGAGGCTGGCCTGCGTACCGCCATCGCCGCCGAGCTCAAAGCGCAAGACGCTGTGCTGGTTGCTCACTTCTACTGCGACCCGGTCATCCAGGCCCTGGCCGAAGAAACCGGCGGCTGTGTCTCCGACTCCTTGGAAATGGCCCGCTTCGGCGCCGCCCACCCGGCCAAGACCGTGTTGGTTGCCGGTGTGCGTTTCATGGGCGAGACCGCCAAGATCCTCACACCCGAAAAACGCATCCTCATGCCCACCCTGGAAGCTACCTGCTCCCTGGACCTGGGCTGCCCGGTGGAGGAGTTCTCGGCGTTCTGCGACCAGCACCCCGAACGCACCGTGGTGGTGTATGCCAACACTTCGGCGGCCGTCAAAGCCCGGGCAGATTGGGTGGTGACGTCGAGCTGCGCGCTGGAAATCGTCGAAAGCCTGATGGACAACGGTGAAACCATCATTTGGGGACCTGACAAGCACCTGGGTACCTACATCCAGCGCCAGACCGGTGCCGATATGCTGTTGTGGGATGGCGCCTGCATCGTCCACGAAGAGTTCAAGTCCAAGCAGTTGGAAGACATGAAGGCGCTGTACCCGGACGCAGCCATTCTGGTGCACCCTGAGTCGCCGACTGCGGTGATCGAACTCGCGGATGCCGTGGGTTCGACCAGCCAACTGATTGCGGCTGCCCAGCGCCTGCCGAACAAGACCTTTATCGTCGCCACCGACCGCGGCATTTTCTACAAGATGCAGCAGCTGTGCCCGGACAAGGTCTTCGTCGAAGCGCCTACCGCCGGCAACGGGGCTGCGTGCCGTAGTTGCGCGCATTGCCCGTGGATGGCGATGAACACGCTGGAGCGCACGCTGCAGTGCCTGCGTGAGGGCACTAACGAGATCTTCGTCGAGCCGTCCGTGATCCCGCAGGCGGTGCGCCCGCTCAAGCGCATGCTGGATTTCACCCAGGCCGCACGCCTTAAACTCGCCGGCAACGCCTGACTCAAGGCGGGCTCAGTAAAAAATGTGGGAGGGGGCTTGCTCCCGATAACGGAGTGTCAGTCAGCTCATCTGCAACTGATACCCTGCTATCGGGAGCAAGCCCCCTCCCACAGGTTGATTTCCACTCGTCAGGGCGTTATTTCTTCTGCTTCGGAATCCGCACCAACTGCGTATCCGAATAGATGTCATGCCAGCTGCGTTTGCGCTTATCAAACAGCGACCAGATAAACCCCAGCCCCACGCATAACCACGACGCGATCGCCACCACAAAGCGCAACAGCGCCTGCCACAGGCTGATCCGCGAGCCGTCCGCGTTCTGTACGCGCACGCCCCACACCTGCATGCCCAGGGTCTGGCCGGAATGGGTCCAGAACTTCGCAAAGAAGCCAAACAGCACAAACAACAGAATCGTCGACAGCAACGGGTCGCCGTCCAGCGCGCCGGATTCGGTGAGGGTGCGCATCTTGGCCTCGCCAACAAACGCGATCCAGACCAGCTTGTAGATAAACGCAGTGACAATCAGCAGGGCAGTGCACAACAGGAAGTCATAGAACATCGCTGCCAGGCGACGGCCCAGGCCAACGGCGGGGAACTCGCCTTGGGGGCTCAGCAGGGGTTTCGGCATGGCAGGGCTCTCTTATGAAAAAAGCCATTTTACGAGCAAACGCGCATAAAAAAGCCCCTGATGTCAGCATCAGGGGCTTTTTGTCGCAGGGAAGGATCAGGCTTCTGCGATTACTTCATCAGCCTGCATGCCTTTTTGACCCTGCACGGCAACGAAGGTCACCTTCTGGCCTTCTTTCAGGCTCTTGAAGCCGTTGCCTTGAATAGCGCGGAAATGCACGAACAGATCCGGACCGCTTTCTGGAGTGATAAAACCAAACCCTTTCTCGTCGTTAAACCACTTGACGGTACCGCTCTGACGTGTCGACATTTCTTCTTTCCTTTGACGCTAAAAATTAATGACAGCCCCTTTCGAATGAAAGAGTACTGGGCTGGGTTGCAGGAAAGTAAGAGACGTCGAACGGGTTGTAGCACAACTACTTCAGCTACTGCCCAGGTCCAGGTTCCAAGCGACCCATGCAAACACAGTGGTCAAACTCTACGCCAACTAACAGAGAAAAAACAAGTCCTGCCAAAAGCCCAGCTTTTGCTGGGGCTAATGACACTTGTATGAATGTTGTGGGTCTGACTTATTCGATAGAGTTGGTCACTTGTTATAGGTTGAACCCTATAACAAAGACTATCGACAGTGCACTGTTTTATGGCGGTTGCGTTACAGATTAGTGCACGTTAACGCAACCGCGTTACTTATAGAAACAGTCAATCAGCCACGGAAGTAACGTTGCGGTACAAATGGCATTTTACTTACACGAAGTGGCACCTTTTTCCCACGCACCAACGCAGAGACTTCGGTATCCAGTGCGATGAATGCGCTGTCCAGATAACCCATTGCCAACGGGCCGCCGAGGGTCGGACCGAAACCACCGCTGCATACGCTGCCAATCACTGTGCCGTCGGCGTCGACGATCTCCGCGCCTTCGCGCACGGGCGTGCGCTCTTGTGGCAACAGGCCTACACGTTTACGGCTCACACCGGCTTGCTGCTGGGTGAAGATCGTGTCGGCACCCGGGAAGCCACCGGCACGTGCGCCATCGGCGCGACGGGCCTTGGAGATCGCCCACAGCAGGCTGGCTTCGATCGGCGTGGTGTCGGTGTTCATGTCGTGGCCGTACAGGCACAGGCCCGCTTCCAGGCGCAACGAATCGCGGGCGCCCAGGCCGATGGCCTGCACTTCGGTCTCCGCCAGGAGGCTGCGGGCGAGGCTTTCGGCGTTGGCGGCCGGTACTGAGATTTCGAAGCCGTCTTCACCGGTGTAGCCCGAACGGCTGACATAGCAGTCCACGCCCAGCAGGCGCAGGGAGGCGAACTGCATAAACGTCATCTGGGTGACTTCCGGTGCCAGGCGGGCCAGCACCTTGACCGCCGCCGGGCCTTGCAGCGCCAGCAAGGCGCGCTCTTCAAACAATGGCTCGATGCTGCACTGGTCGCCGATATGCTGACGCAGGTGCGCCAGATCCTGGTCCTTGCAGGCGGCGTTGACCACCAGGAACAGTTCGTCGTTGCCAAGGTTCGCCACCATCAGGTCGTCGAGAATGCCGCCCTGAGCGTTGGTGAACATCGCATAGCGCTGCATGCCTACCGGCAGGTCGATGATGTCGACCGGCACCAGGGTTTCCAGGGCCTTGGCGGCATTCGCACCGGTCAGGCGGATCTGGCCCATGTGGGACACGTCGAACAGCCCGGCCTGATCACGGGTGTGCAGGTGTTCCTTCATGACGCCCAGTGGGTATTGCACCGGCATGTCGTAGCCGGCGAAGGGCACCATGCGCGCGCCCAGTTCAATGTGCAGGGCGTGCAGAGGGGTTTTCAACAGGGTTTCGGTGGACATATTCAGCTCCTGAAAAACGTGCTGGCGCGCCGTTAGGCGTCAGCACTCGATAATGTTGACCGCCAAACCGCCACGGGCGGTTTCCTTGTATTTGCTTTTCATGTCGGCGCCGGTCTGGCGCATGGTGCGGATGACCTTGTCCAGCGAGACGAAGTGTTGCCCGTCGCCACGCAGCGCCATGCGCACCGCATTGATCGCCTTGACCGAGCCCATCGCATTGCGCTCGATGCAGGGCACCTGCACCAGCCCGCCAATCGGGTCGCAGGTGAGGCCGAGGTTGTGCTCCATGCCGATTTCGGCGGCGTTTTCCACCTGGGAAACGCTGCCGCCCAAGACTTCGCACAGCGCGCCGGCGGCCATGGAACAGGCCACGCCGACTTCACCCTGGCAGCCGACTTCGGCCCCCGAGATCGAAGCGTTTTCCTTGTACAGAATGCCGATGGCGGCGGCGGTGAGCAGGAAGCGCACCACGCCGTCTTCGTTCGCGCCGGGGATAAAGCGCATGTAGTAATGCAGCACCGCCGGCACAATCCCGGCCGCACCGTTGGTGGGCGCCGTGACCACGCGCCCGCCGTTGGCGTTTTCTTCGTTGACCGCCAGCGCGTACAGATTGACCCAATCCAGCACCGACAGTGGGTCGCGCAGCGCCGATTCCGGGTGCTTGCACAACTGACGATGCAACGCCGCGGCGCGACGCTTGACCTTCAGGCCGCCAGGCAGAATCCCTTCATTGCGACAGCCGGCGTCCACGCAGTCCTGCATCACTTGCCAGATCTTCAGCAGGCCGGCGCGGGTTTCCGCTTCCGGGCGCCAGGCGCTTTCATTGGTCAGCATCACCTGGCTGATGGACAGCCCGTAAGTGGTGCAATGGCCCAGCAAGTCCTTGGCGTGCTTGAAGGGGAAGGTCAATGGCGTGGCGTCTTCGACAATCCGGTCGGCGCCGGCGGCGTCTTCATCCACCACAAAACCGCCGCCCACCGAGTAGTACTCGCGGCTGCGGATCTGGATATTGGCGGCGTCGAAGGCGCGGAAAATCATGCCGTTGGGATGATAGGCGAGGGGTTTGCGAATCATCGCCAAGTGTTCTTTCTCGTTGAACACGATGCTGTGTTCGCCGAGCAGATTCAGGCGGCCGTCCTTGCGCATCTGCGCCAGGCGCGTTGCCACGGTTTCGGTATTCACGGTGTCCGGGTGTTCGCCTTCTAGCCCAAGCAGTACGGCCTTGTCGCTGCCGTGGCCTTTGCCGGTGGCGCCGAGCGAGCCGTAGAGTTCCACCTTGATGGCGGTGGTGGTGCTCAGCAGGTTGTCACGCTTGAGGCCCTCGACAAATCGGGCGGCGGCGCGCATCGGGCCCACGGTGTGGGAACTGGAGGGGCCGATGCCAATCTTGAACAGGTCGAACACGCTTAAAGACATGAGTTGTTCTCCGGTTTCTTATTATTTTCTGGAGGTCGCCTTGGTCAAGTGTGGGAGGGGGCTTGCCCCCGATGAAAGTGTGCCAGTCAGCTCATCTGTCTCTGACCCACCGCTATCGGGGGCAAGCCCCCTCCCACATTTGTACCCAGTACATCCTTAAGTTATGCGTAGCTCTCGATCGACGGGCACGCACACACCAAATTGCGATCGCCAAACACGTTGTCGACCCGGCCAACCGGCGGCCAATACTTGCCTTCGATCAGCGAAGCAACCGGGTACACCGCTTGCTCGCGGCTGTACGGATGGCTCCATTCACCCACCAGTTCCGCCGCGGTGTGCGGCGCGTTTTTCAGTGGGTTGTCGTCCTTGTCCAGGGTGCCGTTTTCCACCGCGCGGATTTCTTCGCGGATGGCGATCATGGCGTCGCAGAAGCGGTCCAGTTCTTCCTTGGATTCGCTTTCGGTCGGCTCGATCATCAACGTGCCGGCAACCGGGAACGACATGGTCGGCGCGTGGAAGCCGAAGTCGATCAGGCGCTTGGCCACGTCATCTACGCTGATGCCGCTGCTGTCTTTGAGTGGGCGCAGGTCGAGGATGCATTCATGCGCCACCAGGCCGTTGCTGCCGGTGTACAGCACGGGGTAGTGCTCTTCCAGGCGACGGGAAATGTAGTTGGCATTCAGGATCGCCAGCTGCGAAGCGCGCTTGAGCCCCGCGCCGCCCATCATGCTGATGTACATCCAGGTGATCGGCAGGATGCTCGCGCTGCCGAACGGCGCTGCGCATACCGCGCCTTCCTTGCGTTCCATGGCGGCGTGGCCCGGCAGGAACGGCGTGAGGTGCGACTTGACGCCGATCGGGCCAACGCCCGGGCCGCCACCGCCGTGAGGAATGCAGAAGGTCTTGTGCAGGTTCAGGTGGGACACGTCGCCGCCGAACTTGCCCGGTGCGCAGAGGCCGACCATGGCGTTCATGTTGGCGCCGTCGATGTACACCTGGCCACCGTTGTCGTGAATGATGCCGCAGATTTCGCGGATACCTTCTTCGAACACGCCGTGGGTGGACGGGTAGGTGATCATCAGCGCGGCGAGGTGATCGCGGTGCTCGATGGCCTTGGCGCGCAGGTCTTCGATATCGACGTTGCCACGCGCATCGCAAGCGGTCACCACGACACGCATGCCCGCCATGTTGGCGGTGGCCGGGTTGGTGCCGTGGGCCGACGACGGGATCAGGCAGATGTCGCGACGTTCTTCGCCACGGCTCTGGTGATAGGCACGAATGGCCAAGAGGCCTGCATACTCGCCCTGGGAACCGGCGTTCGGTTGCAACGAGATCGCGTCGTAACCGGTGGCCGCGCAGAGCATGGCTTCCAGGTCCGAGGTCAGTTGCAGGTAGCCGGCGCTTTGTTCGGCTGGAGCGAACGGGTGCAGGGCACCGAACTCGGCCCAGGTCACCGGGATCATTTCGCTGGCGGCGTTGAGCTTCATGGTGCACGAGCCCAGCGGAATCATGGTGCGGTCCAACGCCAGGTCTTTGTCGGCCAGCTTGCGCAGGTAGCGCATCAGCTCGGTTTCGGAGTGATAGCGGTTGAACACCGGGTGGCTGAGGATCGGCGACTGGCGCAGCAGCGCTGCCGGCAGGGTGCTGTCCACGTTGGCCGCGAAGTCAGGCAAGGCCTTGCCGTCGGCGAAGATCGCCCACAGGGTTTCAATGTCGGCCTGTGTGGTGGTTTCGTCCACCGACACACCCAGACGCTCAGCGTCCACGACACGCAGGTTGATGCGCTGGGCGCGGGCCTTGTCGTGCAGGGTGGCGGTGTTGGTACCGGTGTTGAGGGTGAGGGTGTCGAAGAAGTGTTCCTGCTCGACCTTCTGGCCCAGTGCGGTCAAGCCCTTGGCCAGGATCGCGGTCAGCTGGTGAATGCGCTGGGCGATCTGCGTCAGGCCTTTGGGGCCGTGGTACACGGCGTACATGCTGGCGATGTTGGCCAACAGCACTTGGGCGGTGCAGATGTTGCTGGTGGCTTTCTCGCGACGGATATGCTGCTCGCGGGTCTGCATGGCCAGGCGCAGGGCCGGCTTGCCGAAACGGTCCACGGAGACGCCGACCAGACGGCCCGGCATGTCGCGCTTGAACGCATCCTTGGTGGAGAAGTACGCCGCGTGCGGGCCACCAAAGCCCAGCGGCACGCCGAAGCGTTGCGCGCTGCCGATGGCCACGTCGGCACCGAACTCACCCGGCGGGGTCAGCAGGGTCAGGGCCAGCAGGTCGGCGGCCACCGCGACCAAGGCGTTGGAAGCGTGGAAACGCTCAGTCAGCGCGCGGTAGTCGAACACGTCACCGTTACTGGCCGGGCATTGCAGCAGGGCGCCGAAGAAGGCGCTGACGTCGGTCAGTTCACGCTCATCGCCCACCACCACATCAATACCCAGTGGCTCGGCACGGGTGCGCAGCACGTCGAGGGTTTGCGGGTGGCTGTGGACCGAGGCGAAGAAGGCATTGCTGCCCTTGTTCTTGCTCAGGCGCTTGCAGAAGGTCATGGCTTCGGCGGCAGCGGTGGCTTCGTCAAGCAGCGAGGCGTTGGCGATCGGCAGGCCGGTGAGGTCGCTGATCAGGGTCTGGAAGTTCAGCAACGCTTCCAGGCGGCCTTGGGAAATTTCTGGCTGGTACGGGGTGTAGGCGGTGTACCAGGCCGGGTTTTCCAGCAGGTTGCGCAGGATCGGCGACGGCGTGTGGCAGTTGTAGTAGCCCTGGCCGATGTAGGTCTTGAACAGTTGGTTCTGGCCGGCGATAGCCTTGATCTTGGCCAGGGCCTCGGCTTCGCTCAGGCCGTCTTCCAGGCCGAGCACGCTGGTGCCCTTGATGCTTTCCGGGATCACGCTGGCGCTCAGGGCTTCCAGGGAGTCAAAGCCCAGGCTGGCGAGCATGTGTTGCTCGTCTTCCTGGCGCGGGCCGATGTGGCGGGCGATGAATTCGTTGGCGGTAGTCAGATTAACGGTCATGGCGCGCTCCTCAAGCTTCAGCGTTGGCTTTGATCAGGCGGTCGTACGCATCCTGATCCAACAGCTTAGCCACTGCACTGGCATCAGCGGGTTTAAAGCGGAAGAACCAACCTTCGCCCATCGGGTCTTCGTTGACCAGCTCCGGGCTGCCATCGAGTTTGTCGTTCACTTCGAGCACTTCACCGTCCAGCGGCATGTACACACCGCTGGCGGCCTTGACCGACTCCACGGTGGACGCTTCAGCGCCCTTGTCGTAGGCCTGCAACTCCGGCAGTTGCACGAAAACCACATCACCCAGCGCGTTCTGCGCGAACGCGGTGATACCCACGGTGACGCTGCCGTCAGCTTCGGCGCGCAGCCATTCGTGATCTTCAGTGAAACGCAACTCGCTCATGGAAACTCCTCGGGGCCAGATTCGTCTGGTGGACGGGATTGGAATAATGGGGAGTTGCTTAGCAATATCGCGGCCAAGGTTGTTAAGTCTTTATAAATCAGTAGGTTATAGAAAATGGTGATGACGATATGACGGTTGGCTGTAGCGATTTCGCTACACGCGTGCGCGTGAAAAAAAGCCTATGTGGATCAAAGCCTTGCATGGCGCGCAAAAAACAGGGTTGTAGCGATATCGTTACGCTGTAGCGCTTTCAGTACAGCCGATGTCGTTCTCAGACCAAAACCTGGCAGGCGGTCGATGTTTGGAATGCTGCCAATGTGGGAGGGGGCTTGCCCCCGATGGCGATGGGTCAGTTAGAGATGCTTTGATTGACACACTGCTATCGGGGGCAAGTCGAATCGTCGCACCGCCCCTCCCACATTTGACCTCTATCGACCCAGCCAGTCAGGGCTTGTTGGAGGGAATGCCGTACTTGCGCAGGCGATGAGCAATCGCCGTGTGGGAGGTCTGCAGCCGGCTGGCCAGTTGGCGGGTCGAGGGGTAGCTGGCGTAGAGCTTTTCCAGCAGGCTGCGTTCGAAATCTTCCATGGCCTGTTCCAGGCTGTCGACTTCGCCGTCGCCCTGGCGCGCCACCGAGGTGCCGGCGATGTCGAGGTCGCCGATGTCGACCAGGCTGCTTTCGCAGATGGCGGCGGCGCGGAAGATCACGTTCTGCAGTTGCCGAACGTTGCCCGGCCAGCGGTTGCCGAGCAGCGCCGGGTAAGTACCGGGCGCCAGGCGGCACACCGGGCGCTGGATCTGTGCGCAGGCCTGCTGCATGAAGTAGCGGGCGAGCAGCAGGATGTCCTGGCCGCGTTCGCGCAAGGGCGGCACTTCAACGTTAAGCACATTGAGGCGGTAGAACAGGTCTTCGCGGAAGGTGCCCTCGCTGACCATTTTTTCCAGGTCACGGTGGGTGGCGCTGAGAATGCGCACATTGACCTTCACTTCACGGTCGCCGCCGACACGACGGAAGCTGCCGTCATTGAGAAAACGCAGCAGCTTGGCCTGTAAGTACGGCGACATCTCGCCGATCTCATCGAGGAACACCGTGCCTTGGTTGGCCAACTCCATCAGCCCTGGCTTGCCACCGCGTTGCGCGCCGGTAAAGGCGCCCGGTGCATAACCGAACAGCTCGCTCTCGGCGAGGTTCTCCGGCAGCGCCGCGCAGTTCAAGGCCAGGAACGGCGCGCTGTGGCGTGCACTGATGGCGTGGCAGGCACGCGCGACCAATTCCTTGCCGGTGCCGGTTTCGCCCTGGATCAACAGCGGTGCATCCAACGCTGCCACTCGCTGCGCGCGCGCCTTGAGGGTGCGGATGACCGGCGACTCGCCGAGCAGCGCATCAAAGCCTTCGGCATGGTCGTGGTGCAACGCCGAGAGTTGTTCGCCAATGCGATTGGGTTGATAGAGCGTCAGCAGCGCGCCGGCGTCGGTAATCGGCGTGGCGTCCAGCAACAGCGTCTGGCCGTTGACGCTGATCTCTCGCAGCGGCAAGCGAAAGCCTTGCTCCAGCAAGGTCTCAAGCAGGGCCGGGTCATTGAACAGCTCGCTGATGCTTTCCCCGGCCGGTTCGCGACCGTACAGGGCGATCAACGCCGGGTTGGCCAGCAGGATCTTGCCCGCGCTGTCCAGCGCCAGCACCGGGTCGGTCATGGCGGCCAGCAGGGCGTCGAGTTGCAGGTGGCGGCGTTGGCCGGGGAGGATGTCCACCACCGTGACCGCCTGCACGCCGTGCACGCTGAACAGCGCGTCACGCAGTTCTTCGAGGACGTCGGCGCTCAGGGTCGGCGCGTCGATATAGACGTTGGGCGGCACCATCTCCACCGCATCCAGGTTGAGATTGCGCCCACCGAGCAAGGCCAGGACTTCCTGGGTAATGCCGACGCGGTCGATGAAAC
Organism: Pseudomonas sp. QC2; assembly: GCF_002859085.1. Classification (NCBI taxonomy): domain Bacteria; kingdom Pseudomonadati; phylum Pseudomonadota; class Gammaproteobacteria; order Pseudomonadales; family Pseudomonadaceae; genus Pseudomonas; species Pseudomonas sp. QC2. The sequence goes on along the minus strand of NZ_PKKS01000019.1, from coordinate 179,678 downwards.
TGACGTGGATACGCATGGGGCTGCTGACAATTCTGGGACGCGAGAGGCAGCAAGTATGCCTTGCAGAGGGTGGAGATCAAAATGTGGGAGGGCTTGCCCCCGATGGCGGTGTGTCAGTCAGCCAATTTGTAACTGATGCACCGCTATCGGGGGCAAGTCGAATCGTCGCACCGCCCCTCCCACATTTGAAGCTAGGTTGTGCCAGTTATTCCAAGTGTTCGGGTTTGATGGGGTCACCCGATTTCACATCCAACTGATGCCGCACATCTTCGAACATCTGGTCGTACTGCTTGTGCATCGAGCCATTGAGTACCGCAATCTTCGGCATCCCATACTTCTGCGCGATGTTCATCGCATGCCGGGCAAAGTCGAATGCCTGGTCCTTGGGCAAGAAGAACTCTTCCTTGAGGTCCTTGCCCTGCACCGAGCCGTGCAGCTTGAACAGCATGCCCTTGCCTTCCTTTGGGTCCTGGCTGACTTCGTAATCGATACACAGGTTGTAGCTGTAGTCATCCTTGTTCAGCGCGTGACGTTCAACGTGCAGGTGACCCGGTTCAAAGGTGGCCATAGGCGTATCTCCTCTACTTCACAGATAGGTGATGCCAGGTGTTGCCGTGCTGATGCGCGTGCCGGCACTGCCCTGGACGATGGCTTCGATGTCCGAGAGTGAACCGATGACGGCGGTTTTGCCAGTCTGGCGGGCGAACTCACAGGCGGCTTGGACCTTGGGGCCCATGGAACCGGCGGCGAAGCCGAGTTTTTCCAGGTCGTCGGGGTGGGCCTGGCCGATGGCTTTCTGGGTCGGCTTACCGTAGTCGATAAACGCGGCGTTGACGTCGGTGGCGATCACCAGCAGATCGGCGTCCAGTTGCGCCGCCAGCAAGGAGGAGCACAGGTCCTTGTCGATCACCGCTTCGATGCCTTTGAGCTTACCGTCGTCGCCATACATCGTCGGGATGCCACCACCGCCGGCGCAGATCACAATGGCGTTTTTTTCCAGCAGCCACTTGATCGGGCGAATTTCAAAGATGCGTTTGGGCCGTGGGCTGGCGACCACGCGGCGGTACTTGTCGCCATCCGGTGCAATCGCCCAGCCTTTTTCGGCGGCGAGTTTTTCCGCTTCGGCTTTGGAGTACACCGGGCCGATGGGTTTGGTCGGGTTCTGGAAGGCCGGGTCCTTGGCGTCGACTTCGACCTGGGTGAGCAGGGTGGCGAAGGGCACTTCGAAGTCCAGCAGGTTGCCCAGTTCCTGTTCGATGATGTAGCCGATCATGCCTTCGGTCTCGGCGCCGAGCACGTCCAGCGGGTAAGGCGACACCTGGGTGTAGGCCGCCGCCTGCAACGACAGCAGGCCGACTTGCGGGCCATTGCCGTGGGCGATCACCAGCTCGTTGCCGGCATGGATCTTGGCGATCTGTTCGGTGGCGATGCGGATATTGGCGCGTTGGTTGTCCGCCGTCATGGGTTCACCACGGCGGAGCAGGGCGTTGCCGCCCAGGGCTACGACGATGCGCATAAAGAGTGTCCTTCTGAAATTCATCGTTGTGAACACGGCCAGTGTGGGAGGGGGCTTGCCCCCGAAAGCGGTGGATCTGTTGATCAATGTGCTGACTGACACACCACCATCGGGGGCAAGCCCCCTCCCACACTGACTGTGTTCCAGCAGTAAGATTTAGATATCTGCGAGTGCCGACACCAGAATCGCCTTGATGGTATGCATGCGGTTTTCCGCCTGCTCAAACGCGATATTGGCCGGCGATTCGAACACGTCCTCGGTCACTTCCACGCCATTGGCCAGGTTCGGATAACGCGCGGCGATGTCCTTGCCCACCTTGGTTTCGCTGTTGTGGAAGGCCGGCAGGCAGTGCATGAACTTCACCCGAGGGTTGCCCGAAGCTTTCATCATCTTGGCGTTGACCTGGTACGGCAGCAGCTGCTCGATGCGCTCGTCCCACGCTTCCACCGGCTCACCCATGGACACCCAGATATCGGTGTGGATGAAGTCCACGCCCTTGACCGCTTCCTTCGGGTCTTCGGTGATGGTGATACGCGCGCCGCTTTCCTCGGCAAACGCCTGGCATTGCTTGATGAAATCCTCGTGCGGCCACAGGGCTTTCGGCGCGCCGATGCGCACGTCCATGCCCAGCTTGGCGCCGATCATCAGCAGCGAGTTGCCCATGTTGTAGCGCGCATCGCCCAGGTAGGCGTAGCTGATGTCATGCAGCGGTTTGTCGCTGTGCTCGCGCATGGTCAGGGTGTCGGCGATCATTTGGGTCGGGTGGAATTCGGCGGTGAGGCCATTGAACACCGGCACCCCGGCGAACTTGGCCAGCTCTTCGACGATTTCCTGTTCGAAGCCACGGTATTCGATGGCGTCGAACATCCGGCCCAGTACGCGGGCGGTGTCTTTCATGCTTTCTTTGTGGCCGATCTGCGACGACACCGGGTCGATGTAGGTGACGTGGGCGCCCTGGTCATGGGCCGCCACTTCGAAGGCGCAGCGGGTGCGGGTCGAGGTTTTTTCGAAGATCAGCGCGATGTTTTTGCCCTGCAGGTGCGGACGCTCGGTGCCGGTGTATTTGGCGCGCTTGAGGTCGCGGGACAGGTCCAGCAGGTAGTTCAGCTCGCGGGTGGTGTGGTGCATCAGCGAGAGCAGGCTGCGGTTGCGCATGTTGAAAGCCATGATGGATCTCCTTCTGTTTAGGTTATCCCCTTGGCCGGCGCCTTATGAGCGACGGCCAAGGCCTGGAAATTAATAGTCGATAGGGTCGCGGATGATCGGGCAGGTCATGCAGTGACCGCCGCCGCGGCCACGGCCGAGTTCACCGGCGCTGATGGTGATCACTTCCACGCCCGCCTTGCGCAGCAGGGTGTTGGTGTAGGTGTTGCGGTCGTAGCCGATCACCACGCCAGGCTCCACGGCCACCACGTTGTTGCCGTCGTCCCATTGCTCGCGTTCGGCGGCAAAGCTGTTGCCGCCGGTCTCGACCACGCGCAGCGCCTTGAGGTTGAGGGCTGCGGCGACGGTGTCGAGGAAGTTGGTTTTCTCCCGTTGGATGTCGATGCCGTGTGGCTTGCTGTCATCTGGGCGCAGGGTGAAGGGCACGATCTGGTTGACCACTTCAGGGAAGACGGTGACCAGGTCGCGGTCGCAGAAGCTGAACACGGTGTCCAGGTGCATCGCCGCGCGGGATTTCGGCAGGCCGGCCACGATCACGCGTTCCACGGCTTTGTTCTTGAACAGGTTGCGCGCCAGTTGGCCGATGGCCTGGTGGGACGAGCGCTCGCCCATGCCGATCAACACCACGCCATTGCCAATTGGCATGACGTCGCCGCCTTCCAGCGTGGCGGCACCGTGTTCCTGGTCGGGATCGCCGTACCAGATCTGGAAGTCCGCGTGGGTGAACTCCGGGTGGAATTTGTAGATGGCGCTGGCCAGCAGGGTTTCCTGGCGTCGCGCCGGCCAGTACATCGGGTTGAGCGTCACACCGCCGTAGATCCAGCAGGTGGTGTCGCGGGTGAACTGGGTATTGGGCAGCGGTGGCAGAATGAAACTGGCGTGGCCGAGGAAGTCGCGGAACATCTCGATGGTCTTGCCACCGAAGCTGCTTGGCAGGTCATCGGCCGACACGCCACCGATCAGGAACTCGGCGATCTTGCGCGGCTCCAGGCTGCGCAGCCACGAACTGACTTCCTCGACCAGGCCCAGGCCTACGGTGTTGGAGGTGATCTTGCGTTCCAGGATCCAGTCCAGGGCTTCGGGGATGGCGACGATGTCGGTGAGCAGGTTGTGCATTTCCAGCACATCAATGTCCCGCTCGCGCATCTTGGTGACGAAGTCGAAGTGGTCGCGCTTAGCCTGGGCCACCCACAGCACGTCATCGAACAGCAGTTCATCGCAGTTATTGGGGGTTAGCCGCTGGTGGGCCAAACCTGGGGAGCACACCATGACTTTGCGCAGTTTGCCGGCTTCGGAATGTACGCCGTACTTCACTTTTTCCGTGGTCATTACAGATCCTCCAGTGAGACACAATTACAAGGTCAGGAAGCCGTCGTAGAGGCCATAAGCAGCCACCAGGGCGCCTGCGACCACTGCAGCGAAAATCAGCTTCTCGACGTTGGTGAAAATCGGTTTGCCCAGTTCACGCTTGGCCTTGGCGAACAGGATCGCGCCGGGGGCGTAGAGCAGGGCCGAGAGCAGCAGGTATTTGGTGCCGCCGGCATAGAGCAGCCAGACCGCGTAGATCAGCGCGACGGCGCCGATGAACAGGTCCTTCTTGCGCTCTGCCAGGGCGGTTTCGTAGGTTTCGCCGCGCACCGCCAGCAGCAGGGCGTAGGCCGCCGACCACAGGTAAGGCACCAGGATCATTGAGGTGGCGAGGTAGATCAGCGACAGGTAAGTGCTGGCGGAAAACAGCGTGATCACCAGGAAAATCTGGACCATCGCGTTGGTCAGCCACAGCGCGTTGACCGGTACGTGGTTGGCGTTTTCCTTGCGCAGGAACTCCGGCATGGTGTGGTCCTTGGCGGCGGCGAACATGATCTCCGCACACAGCAGCACCCACGACAGCAGCGCCCCCAGCAGCGAGATGATCAAGCCGACGCTGATCAGCACCGCGCCCCAGTGGCCCACCACATGCTCCAGCACGGCGGCCATCGACGGGTTCTGCAGCTTGGCCAGTTCCGGTTGGGTCATGATGCCCAGGGACAACACGTTCACCAGCATCAGGAACAGCAGCACGGTGATAAAACCGATGACGGTAGCCTTGCCGACGTCAGAACGTTTTTCCGCACGGGACGAGAAGATGCTCGCGCCTTCGATGCCGATAAACACCCACACGGTGACCAGCATCATGTTGCGCACCTGGTTCATCACGCTGCCCAGGTCCGGGTTTTTCACGCCCCAGATGTCAGCGGTGAAGATATCCAGCTTGAACGCGAACACGGCGATCAGCACGAACAGCACCAGTGGCACCACTTTGGCGACGGTAGTCACCAGGTTGATGAACGCGGCTTCCTTGATGCCGCGCAGCACCAGGAAATGCACGGCCCACAGCAGCACCGAAGCACCGATCACCGCCGCCGGCGTATTGCCTTCGTCAAAGATCGGGAAGAAATAGCCGAGGGTGCTGAACAGCAACACGAAGTAGCCAACGTTGCCCAGCCACGCGCTGATCCAGTAGCCCCAGGCTGATGAAAAGCCCATGTAGTCGCCGAAACCCGCCTTGGCATAGGCGTACACCCCGCCGTCGAGGTCGGGCTTGCGGTTGGCGAGGGTCTGGAACACAAAGGCGAGGGTCAACATGCCGATGGCGGTAATCACCCAACCAATCAATACCGCACCAACATCGGCACTGGCGGCCATATTTTGCGGGAGTGAAAAGATCCCGCCGCCAATCATTGAGCCGACGACAAGTGCAACCAGTGCGCCCAATCGAAGTTTTCCGGGAGATTCAGACATCGCATAACTCCAATGCAGGAGAAGAGAGACCACAGAATAAATCCGTGCGCTAATCAAACAGCTGACTCAGATCACTTCATTGGCACATTCCATTGTGAATTAATGACTTAGGGTGGAAAGTCCTGGGCAATAGTTTTTCGCGCAAAGGCGCTTTCCAGAGCGATCTCTGCGTGTTGATTAATCATTTAGTGCTGCGTATGGAGGATTTAAACTAGACCTTTTTCAGGAATGTGCAAACTTTTCGGGAATGCGACAGTAAGTAGCTTGGATGCGACGAATGATCGTCCGTATTTAAATTATAAATAAGCTTAAAATATATAAACTGTCATACCGCAGGGTTATGAGCAGGGTACTTTTATCGCGGCCCCTAATAACGCTACACGCGCTGGATTAATCAGTTGAGTGCGCGCTTATCAGTCAAAACTTTTATTTAATCAGGAGTGTTCATGTCTCAACCCGCTCAAAAACTTCGACTCAGCGCCCTGATTGCCCTGGTGGTGGGGTCGATGATCGGCGGTGGGATTTTTTCGTTGCCGCAGAATATGGCCGCGCGTGCCGAGGTGGGGGCGGTGTTGATCGGCTGGGCGATCACCGCCGTCGGTATGCTGACCCTCGCGTTCGTGTTCCAGACGCTGGCCAATCGCAAACCCAACCTGGATTCGGGCGTATATGCCTACGCCAAGGCGGGCTTCGGCGACTACATGGGGTTCTCGTCGGCCTGGGGCTATTGGATCAGTGCATGGATGGGCAACGTCGGTTACTTCGTGTTGCTGTTCAGTACCCTGGGTTACTTTTTTCCGCTGTTCGGCCAGGGCAACACGCCGGTGGCCATTGGGTGTGCGTCGTTGCTGCTGTGGGCCGTGCATTTCCTGGTGCTGCGCGGGATCAAGGAGGCGGCGTTCATCAACCAGATCACCACCGTGGCGAAGATTGTACCGTTGCTGATGTTTATCGTGATCGCGGGTGTGGCGTTCAAGGCCGATATTTTCACTCGGGATATCTGGGGCCTGGGCAACCCGAACATCGGCAACGTGGTGGACCAGGTGCGCAACATGATGCTGGTCACCGTATTTGTGTTTATTGGTATCGAAGGCGCCAGCGTGTATTCGGCGCGCGCGGAGAAACGCTCGGACGTGGGCCGCGCCACGGTGATCGGTTTTCTTGGGGTGCTGGCCTTGCTGGTGCTGGTGAATGTGCTGTCCCTGGGGATCATGAGCCAGCCGGAACTTGCGCAATTGCAGAACCCGTCCCTGGCCGGCGTGCTCGAACATATTGTCGGCCCCTGGGGCGCGATGGCGATCAGCATTGGCTTGGCGGTTTCCCTGCTCGGCGCCTTGCTGTCCTGGGCGTTGCTTTGCGCCGAAATCCTCTATGCCACGGCCCATGACAAGACCATGCCGGCCTTCCTGAAAAAGGAAAACGCCAACCAGGTGCCGGTCAACGCGTTGTGGCTGACCAATGTGATGATCCAGGTTTTCCTGGTGATCACGCTGTTTTCCCACAGCACCTACACCACCCTGATTTACCTCGCCTCGTCGATGATCCTGGTGCCGTACCTGTGGTCGGCGGCCTATGCCGTCTTATTGAGCGGGCGCGGCGAAACCTACGAAGGCGCCCACGGCCAGCGCATGAAGGACTTGCTGGTTGGCCTGGTTGCCCTCGGCTACGCGGTGTGGCTGCTCTACGCCGGCGGTTTGAAGTACCTGCTCCTGTCGGCGTTGCTGTATGCACCGGGCGTGATCCTGTTTGCCCTGGCCAAGCGTGAGCAAGGCCAGCCCTTGTTTACTCACCTGGAAAAAGGCATTTTCAGCTGCGTGGTCACTGGCGCGGGGCTGGCGGCGTATGGGTTGTACAGCGGGGTGTTGTCGTTGTGAGATTGGCGTATCAGCCGCCGTATGACTGGGCGGCGATGTTGGGCTTTCTGTCGGCACGGGCGATCGCTGGGATGGAGACCGTGGAGGCGGGCGTGTATCGGCGCAGCATCAGCGTCGAGGGACGGCATGGCTGGATCAGTGTGGCGCCGGGGACTGGCGATGGGTTGGATGTTGGCGTCGATTTTCCAGAGGGGGCGGCGTTGCCCGAGATCGAGCGCCGCCTGCGCAAGATGTTTGATCTGGACGCCCAACCCCAGCAGATCAATGCGCAACTGGCGACCGACCCATTGATGGCCCGGTTGGTTGCGGCCCGTCCGGGCTTGCGCGTACCGGGCACCTGGGACGGGCTGGAGCTGGCGATTCGTGCAGTGCTGGGCCAGCAGATCACCGTGGTGGCGGCCATTCGCTTGGCGGGCAAGTTGGTGACGCAGTACGGCCAACCGCTGGAAACGCCTTACGCCGGTATCACCCATGTGTTCCCCACGGCTGAAGTCTTGGCCGTGGCGGACCTGGCCACCCTTGGCATGCCCAAGGCGCGTGGGCGCACGTTGTCAGGTGTCGCCCAGGCATTGCTGGATGATCCTGAGGTGTTCGAACCCAAGGCCAGCCTCAAGGAGGGCGTCACCAGGCTGGTCGCGTTGCCGGGGATTGGCGATTGGACGGCGCAGTACATCGCCATGCGCCAGATGCGCGAAGCGGATGCGTTTGCGTCGGGGGATATCGGGCTGATCAATGCGCTGGCGGCGCTGGAGGGCGGGCCGGTGTCTGCCCGGCAGTTGTTGGCGCGGGCTGAGGCGTGGCGGCCGCTGAGGGCGTATGCGGCGCAACATTTGTGGACGTCGTTGCAGCGGTCAGATTGATACTGTCTGTACTGGCCTCATCGCAGGCAAGCCAGCTCCCACACTTGACCGGGTACATCCGTTGGAATGTGGTCAAAATGTGGGAGGGGGCTTGCCCCCGATGGCGGCAGTCGGTTCACCACTGCGCTCGGTGTGACCCCAATTCGCCTGCCGCCAGATCCCACTGCAACGGTGTACCGCTGATGGTCACCGGCGCAAGCAAACGATGCGCCGGGCCCCACGCGGTCTGTTCAACCACCAGCCCTTGATCGCTCGCTTCCTCGGCTCGCAACGCCGGCTGCTCCGGCACCTGCCCTGCCTCCACCAACAATTTTGCCGTACGCGCCAACGACAACCGCGCCGAACCGCCACGCCCGGATTTCAAGCGTTCGCTCAAGGCTTGAAGCGCACTGGCCGCCATCAAGTACCCGGTGGCGTGATCCAGCGCCTGCAACGGCAGCGGCACCGGTTTGTCCGCTTGTTTCCAGGCCATGCCCGCCGCGGCAATCCCGCTGCTCATCTGCACCAGGCTGTCGAAACCTCGGCGATTGCGCCACGGGCCGCTCCAGCCGTAGGCGTTCAGGCTCACGTCGATCAGGCCAGGGGCGAGGGTTTGCAGGGCGCTGGCGGTGTAGCCCAGTTGCTCCAGGGCGTCGGCGCGGTAGCCGTGGAACAGGATATCGGTGTCTTGGAGGAGTCTGGCGAAAATCCGGCGGCCTTCGGCACTCTTGAGATCCAGGCGGGCGCAGCGTTTGCCCAGGGTCATTTCCGGCACCACGCCAGGCTCGTTCCAGCTCGGGGAGTCGATGCGCAGCACATCGGCGCCCAGGCCCGCGAGAAAACGACTGGCCACGGGGCCGGCCAGTACGCGGGTCAGGTCCAGGACCTTGAGGCCCGCCAGCGGCCGCGCCACCGAGCCGAGCCAGGCTTTGTCGGGGGTGGTTTGATAGGTCTGGCGCTGCACCAACGCCTCGGCATTCACCGCCAACCCTTGGGGATGCGACTGCCATGCCTGCCACGAACGCATCTGCGCCGCGCAGCCACCCTCATCGACAATCGCCTGCTCCAACTCAGCAGCCTTCCACTTGGCAACATAGGCGGCCATCTCGCTGCGGTCGGCGGCTTTTCCCAACACCCGCTCGGCGGCGGCGCGGTGATGGGGCGCGTTGGTGTGCAGGCGAATCCAGCCATCGGCGCTGGCGTAGTCGCCAGCCACCGGGTCCCACAGCGGTGGGGTTTCCCAGCCTACCGGGCGAATAGAGGAGGAGAACCAGAAGGACGCGAGGCGGCGGTCCACGCTGACGCCGGGCAATCGCCCGGTCTGTTGCTGGATCAACTGGGCCACGGCCTGGCCGGCGGCACCGATGCTGGCGCAGGCCAGGTCGGTCACGGCAAAGGTCGAGGGTAGGGCGCCGGCTTCGGTCAACGTCAGCGGGGTGTGTGGCAGGTCGAGTGCGGCTTGGATGGGAGTCAGCAGGTCAGTCATCAAAGGCTCTCCGTAATAGAAGGGCCACTATAGAAGATCATCAGGCCGGTGTGACAACCCCAGGCTCCAGCGGCAGGTCGATACTGGCGATAAAACCGCCTTGGGCATGATTGGCCAGGAACAGGCTGCCGCCATGGCGCTCGGCGGCGCGCCGGGCAATCGCCAGGCCCAGGCCGTGGCCTTGTGCGGTCTGGCCAGGGGCGCGGTAGAACGGTTCGCCCAATTGGCTCAGGTGCTCGGCGTCAACGCCGGGGCCGTGATCGCGCACGCTGATCACAATATGCTCGCCGTGAAGGTGGGCGTGTAACTCGATCGGCTGGCCCGGCGGGTTGAAGCGCTGGGCGTTGCGCAGCAGGTTATCCACTGCCCGTTCGATCATGGTCGGCCACCCCTTGAGGTGCAGTTCGGTATCGGTGGTGAGCTGCACCACCTGGTCCGGCGCGCTGAGTTGGGCGTCCTTTTGCAGGGTCTTGAGCAACGGGTTGAGGTCGATCTCTTCGGCGCTGGCGTTGTCGGCATCGACGCGGGCCAATACCAGGATTTCGCTGATCAGTGCCTCCAGGCGATCACATTCGCGGGTCAGGCGAGGCCAGAGTTTTTCGCGTTCCTCGGGGCTGGCGCGTTCGGCCAGGGCCAGGGCGATGCGCAGGCGGGCCAGGGGCGAACGCAGTTCGTGGGACACGTCGCGCAGCAACTGGCGCTGGCTGCCGATCAGGCTTTGCAGGCGCGCGCCCATGCGGTTGAAGTCGGTGGCCAGCACGCCGAACTCATCGCGTCGGTTGGCCAGCTGCGCCAGGCTGTTTTGCTGGTAAGTGGCTTGGCCAAGGTCATGCACGGCACCGCGCAGGCGGCTCAACGGGCGCGTGATGGACAGCGTGACGAACAGGCTGAACAGGGTCAGCACCACCAAGGCGACGACCAATGCCATTAACGGCCATGCCAGGCTGCTGCGGTGCCATTCGTCCAGCTCCGGGTGTGGGATGCGGTAGATCAACAGGTAAGTGTCGCCGGTCTTCTCACTGGTGTATTCAGCGGTCAGGCGGCGCCAAGGCAGGTGGCCGTCATTGCTGTCGTTCTGCCGAGCCTCAAAAGCGGCGGCGCGGCGCGGGAACGTACCGCGTACCACCGGTTCGCCGCTTTCGTTCAGTACCTGCACATCGATGTGATACTGGCGTTTACGCTGTTGCAGCAAATCCTGGGCAGCGTCTTCACCCTGGGCTTCGTAGAGTTGGGTCCACTCTTCGGCCAGGTTATTGAGGCCGGGGTGACGGCTGAGAATCCAGGCATCTTGATTAAGCATGTGCCCAAGCAGGATCGACAACCCGGCAACCAAGGCGATGGCCAGCCAGAAGCTGGCCAGGATGCGCCAGAACAATGAACGCACAGGAAACCCTCAAAACAGGAAAAGCCCAGTGGCGGGAGCCACTGGGCTGGGAGCGTTACGGGGGCATTATTGCGCTTTTTGCGGCTGTTGCGCTTTCCAGGCTTGGAATTCCTTCCATTCGGCGCGGCGCTGTTCTTGCTTCTTGACGATCTCGTCGAATTTTTTCTGCTGATCGGGCTTCAGCACGGCACGGATGTCAGCTTGGGTTTTCTGCTTGCCGGCGGCGATTTCGTCCTGCATGGCTTTCTGGTCGGCAGCGGGCAGTTTATCCAGGTACTTTTTGGTCAGGTCTTTACGAGCATGCCATTGGTCGCCCATCAGTTTGCCGATCTGCTCGCGCTGCTCTTTGCTCAGGTCCAGTTGGCTGAAAGGGCCGCCTTTGCCGCGCGGACCGTGTTCACCGCCGTGGCCCGGGCCACCCATCATGTGGCCTTCTGGGCCGCCCATCGGGCCGGGGCCTTCGGGCATTGCAGCCATGGCAACGGTCGGCAGGGCGGCGGCGAACATCAAAGCGATAAGGGTCTTGCGCATGGTGATTCTCCTGTCTCTATTCCGGTGAGTCCGGATGTGAGTAGATTACGGAGATCAAGGTCAGCGGCGGTCAGGTGTGCGTAAAGCTTGGGTAAAGAGGGTTTTGTTGCAAACTGACAAAACCCTTGGGTTTGACTATTCAAACACGCCAGCCTCTACCGTGGAACGCTGGGAGCGTTAGAGGCTGTAGTAGTAACCGCGACTGCGCAACGCAACGATCCGTGGCCGGCCATCCGGGTGTGGGCCGATCTTTTTGCGCAGGTTACTCACGTGCATGTCCAGGCTGCGATCGTAAAGGGTCAGCTTACGGCCCAGGGCAATCTGCGCGAGTTCCTGTTTGTCCAACGGTTCGCCGGGCTGGCGCAGCAAAGCTTCCAGCAATCGGCTTTCGGAGACGGTGAGCGCAAATTCCTGTTCATCGATGCTGACCACGCCGCGTACCGGGCTGAAGCACAGGTCGCCCAGCTCCAGTTGGGTAGACACGGCCGCCGGGTGGCTGCGGCGCAGTACCGCGCGCAGGCGGGCGGTGAGCTCGCGAGGGTCGCAGGGCTTGGCCAGGTAATCATCGGCGCCCAGTTCCAGGCCGAGGATACGGTCCAGCGGTTCGCCGCGGGCCGACAGCATCAGCACCGGCAGCTCAGGGTGGTCGTTGCGCAATTGCTTGAGCAGCTCAAGGCCGCTGCCGTCGGGCAGCATTACGTCAAGCACCACCGCTGCCGGGGCGCTGTCGGCCAAGGCTTTGCGGGCGCTCAAGCCGTCATGGCAGGCGCGCACCTGGAAGCCTTCCTGGCTTAACCAACTGGTCAGCAGCTCGCAGAGCTCCTGGTCATCATCTATCAGTAACAGCTCGCTCATGACTCACTCAATTTAGCCATTGTCGACGGCGACGGTGCCCACCGCTGGCGAAGATCCCGCACAGCAGGGCGATCAGTGCGACAGCCCCGCCGGTGACGAACCACTGTTGTTGCTCGGTCAGCCATCGGGTCAAGGCCCCGCCCTGTGTCTCTTTGAGTTGCTGGGCCAGGCGTTGGTTCTCTTGGCGAAGGCGATTCAATTGGGCGCTCTCGCGGGTAGCGTCCGCACTTTGCAGTTGCTTGCTCAGTTCTTCACGCTGGCGTTCGCTTTCTTTCAAACGTTGCTGCAACTCGCTGATCTGGGCGCCGGCACTCAAGGACAGGGGCGTGGAACTGCCGGTGTTCGAGGTTTCTTCAGCGTGGGCCGTAGCCCCGATCATTAACACTGCCAACAGACACAACTGACGTAAGCGCATCGGAACTCCTGATTCCACACGAATATTCAGAACGTTGTCGGCAGGTTACCCAGAATAATGAGCAATTAGGCGTTCGCCGAACCGAATAGGTTCGGCACGCCTTTTGATCAAGGCAGGACTTGCTTGAACGGTTTGATCACGACGTCGGCGTAAACGCCGGCCGCGACGTAAGGGTCAGCCTTGGCCCAGGCCTGTGCATCGGCCAGGGACGCGAACTCGGCAACGATCAGGCTACCGGTGAAACCGGCATCGCCCGGGTCATTGCTGTCCACCGCAGGATGCGGGCCGGCCAACACGATACGTCCTTCGGCTTGCAGCTGTTTCAGCCGTTCGACGTGAGCCGGGCGCACGCTCAGGCGTTTTTCCAGCGAGTTGGCAACGTCGGTGGCAATGATGGCGTAGAGCATGTCAGTCCTCGGTTTTTGGCGTGGTGGGATCGGCGTCATGCAGATGACGTGACAGGTAAATACCCTGGGCAACCAGGAACAGCACGGTCATGCCCAGGCTGCCGAAGACTTTGAAGTCGACCCAGTAGTCCTGGAACGTGAATGCCACGAACAGGTTGGCGGCGCCGCAGAACAGGAAGAACACGATCCAGGCTACGTTCAAACGCGTCCACACCGGCTCCGGCAGGGTCAACGCATGGCCCATGATCCGCTTGATCAACAGGCGGTCACCGATGAAATGGCTGCCGATGAACGCCAGGGCGAACAGCCAGTTCACCACCGGGGCTTTCCATTTAAGGAAGGTTTCACTGTGGAAGGCCAGGGTCAGGCTGCCGAAGACCAGGCAGGCGACCAGGGTCAGCCATTGGCTTTTTTCCAGTTTGCGCTGGGAGATGAAGATGGCGCCGTAGACCACGACGGAGCTGATGATAAGCACGGCGGTGGCGCTGTAGATGCCCCCGAACGTCAGCTCATGGCCGGCCAGATCGATGACCCTGGGGTCGAGTTTGTAGACGATGAAAAACAGCAACAGCGGGATGAAGTCGATGAATTGTTTCACAGTAAGAGCCAGAAGCTGGATGTGGCGGCATAATAACAAACATCCTAGGTAGCGAAAGCGCCAGCTGACTTGAGGTTACACATCCCCGTGAATGTCGATTTGCACTGCCACAGCACGGCCTCCGACGGCGCCCTGGCGCCCGCGGTACTGGTTGCGCGTGCGTTTGAAAAAGGCGTGCGAGTCCTGTCCTTGACCGACCACGACACCCTCGAAGGCCTCGACGAAGCCCGCGAAGCCGCCCATTCACTGGGCATGCAACTGGTCAACGGTGTGGAGTTGTCCTGCACCTGGGGCGGCGCCACCATTCATGTGCTCGGCTACGGTTTCGATCAAAACGCCGCGCCTTTGGTCGCGGCCATCGCCCAATTGCACGATGGCCGCTGGCTGCGGTCCGAAGAAATAAGCCGCAAGCTCAGCCTTAAAGGCATGCCTGGAGCGCTCGAAGGCGCCCGCGCCATCCAGCAGGAACTGGGTGACAGCGGCAATGCACCGGCCCGGCCGCACTTTGCCGACTGGATGGTGCGGGAAGGTTTCGTCAAGGACCGTGCCGAAGCCTTTCGCAAGTGGTTGGGCGCCGGCAAGTTGGGGGATGTGAAGCAACATTGGCCGACCCTGGAAGACACCGTCGAGACCCTGCGCGCCTCTGGGGCCTGGGTCAGCCTGGCGCATCCCTGGCATTACGATTTCACCCGCAGCAAGCGTCGCAAGCTGATTGCCGACTATATTGGAGCGGGCGGCCACGCAATCGAAGTGGTCAACGGGCATCAACCCGCCGAACAGGTCGGCAGCCTGGCGATTCTTGCCCGCGAATTTGGTCTGCTGGTCAGTGCCGGCAGTGATTTTCATGGCCCAGGCGGCTGGTCCGAGATCGGCGAGTATCGCCCCGTCCCGGAAGACTTGCCGCTCTTGTGGGGGCGATTCAAGCATGACCCCATTATTGCCACCGTCTGAACAGGTAGAACACGTGAGTCAATTCTTCCAGATTCATCCGGAAAACCCCCAGGCGCGCCTGATTAAACAGGCCGTCGAGATCATTCGCGCCGGTGGCGTGGTGATCTACCCAACCGACTCTTCCTACGCCATTGGTTGCCAGATCGGCGACAAAGGCGCGGTCGAGCGTGTAAGACGTCTGCGTCAACTGGACGACAAGCACAACTTTGCGCTGATCTGCAGCGACCTGTCCCAGTTGGGGCTGTTCGCCAAGGTCGACACCGGCACCTTCCGCCTGCTCAAGGCCCACACGCCAGGGCCCTACACCTTTATTCTGAACGCCACCCGCGAAGTGCCGCGCCTGCTGTTGCACCCGAAGAAGCGCACCATCGGCCTGCGGGTGCCGGAGCACCCCATCGCCCTGGCACTGTTGGCCGAGCTGGGTGAACCGCTGATGAGCGTGTCGCTGATCATGCCTGGCGATACCGAACCGCTGGAAGACCCGTACGAAATGCGCCAATTGCTGGAAAAACAGGTCGACCTGATCATCGACGGCGGTTTCGGCGGCGGCAAGGCGTCCACCGTGATCAACCTGGCCGATGGCGAACCGGAAGTGATCCGCGTGGGTTGCGGCGACCCGGCGCCGTTTATGGTCGAGGCCTGAATGTCGGCCGTGGAAACCGTCGACCCCCAGGCAGGCGCCCAGCAGGAACTGCCGTTTGCCATGGTGTATGGCCAGGCGGTCATGGAAATGCCGCTGGATCTGTACATTCCGCCGGACGCGCTGGAAGTCTTCCTTGACGCCTTCGAAGGTCCGTTGGACTTGTTGCTGTACCTGATCCGCAAGCAGAACATCAACATCCTCGACATTCCGGTGGCGGAAATCACTCGCCAGTACATGGGCTATGTGGAGCTGATGCAGTCGGTGCGCCTGGAGCTCGCCGCCGAGTACCTGGTGATGGCCGCCATGCTTGCCGAGATCAAGTCGCGCATGCTGCTGCCGCGCTCGGAGACGGTCGAAGCTGAAGAGGACGACCCGCGCGCCGAACTGATCCGCCGCCTGCAAGAGTACGAACGTTTCAAGGCCGCCGCCGAAGGTATCGACGGCTTGAGCCGTGTGGGTCGCGACGTGGTGGTGCCCAAGCTCGACGCCCCCGAAGCCCGTGCGCGCAAGTTGCTGCCGGATGTGAGCCTGGAAGAATTGTTGATGTCCATGGCCGAGGTGCTGCGCCGTGGCGACATGTTTGAGCACCACCAGGTCAGCCGCGAGGCGCTGTCCACCCGTGAGCGTATGAGCGACGTGCTGGAGCGCCTCAAGGGCGGCGGCTTCGTGCCGTTTGTCGAGCTGTTTACGGCCGAAGAAGGGCGCCTGGGGGTGGTGGTGACCTTTATGGCGATCCTCGAGTTGGTGAAGGAATCCTTGGTCGAGCTGGTCCAGAATGAGCCTTTTGCGGCTATCCACGTGCGGGCGCGAGCCGAATAAAGAGCTGAATCGATGAATCTGACTGAACCCCGCGAACTGGCCCCATTGCTGGAAGCCTTTCTCCTGGCCTCGGGTAAACCGCAATCCCTGGAGCGCCTGTTCGAACTCTTTGAGGAGGCCGAGCGCCCTGAGCCGCCGGTGTTCAAGAAGGCGCTGGAGATCCTGCGTAAATCCTGCGACGGACGTGCCTTTGAATTGCGCGAGGTGGCGTCGGGTTATCGCCTGCAGATACGTGAGAAGTTTTCCCCGTGGGTCGGTCGCTTGTGGGAAGAGCGCCCACAGCGTTATTCACGGGCGATGCTGGAGACCATGGCGCTGATCGCCTATCGCCAGCCGATCACCCGTGGCGAGATCGAAGACGTGCGTGGCGTGGCGGTCAACAGCCATATCGTCAAGACCCTGCTGGAGCGCGAGTGGATCCGTATCGTCGGTTACCGCGACGTGCCCGGCAAACCGGCGATGTTTGCCACCACCAAGGTGTTTCTCGACCACTTCAACCTGAAGAACCTCGACGATTTACCGCCGCTGGCCGAACTGCGCGAGATGGAAGCCGAGCCGGTGCTCGATTTCGACGACGCGCCGGTGCCCGCGAGCCTGCAGGAACTGGCCGACGCGACCGCAGAGCCGGAAGAACCGAAGGACGAGACCAGTTTCCACACGTTGTTGCTGGAGCTGGATGACATGGAGCAGGGGATCAAGACCGACTTTGATGATTTGTTGCGTGACGGTGCTGCTGAGCCTGAAGCGCAAGTGAACGTTGAAGTTGAGCCTGAAGTCGAAGCAGAAGCAGCGCCCGAGGAAGACATACTCGGCGTGGCCCAAGCGCGGGAAAAACTCCTGGCAGCCGTCGCTGCCCTCGAACAGCCGCCGCTGAGCGACGAAGAAGACGAAGCCCGGGCCCTGGCCGAAGCGATCGAGGCCGAGCGCCGCCAGTTCGAAGACTGACGCGATTTATTTACCTCCACTGCCCTCATGTGGGAGGGGGCTTGCTGTGGTGAGTGGGGCTTGTCCCCCGACAGGTTCACCGCCGACTCAAGGGGCTGCTTCGCAGCCCAGCGCAGGGCAAGCCTGCTCACCACAGCAAGCCCCACACATTTGACTTTGATTGTCAGGGAAAACGCATGAGCTCCACCAAAGACCCTTGCATCAGCCTCTGCAAATTCAACGACGACATCTGCGTTGGCTGCGGCCGCAGCAAGCGCGAGATCCGTGCCTGGAAGAAACTCGACAAAGCCGACAAGCGTACCGTCTTGGCCGAAGCCGAGCTGCGATTGCTGGCCCTGGGCGCCACCGGTCGGCGGAAAAGCAAATGACTGGGCGCATATCGACTAGTCTCTGATGCGCAACGCGCGCCATGCGCGTATGATTCGCGACCCTTTGCCGAGCTATTCGGCCAAAGCCCCGCTTTCAACACTCTTCAGGCCACGCCTGAATCGACCCACCGGGAGGTGCTTAAGATGAACGACAAAGACCAGAACGACAGCCAGGAAATCGGCCCAGCAGGCGAAAAACTGCAAAAGGTGCTGGCGCGTATCGGCGTGGGCTCGCGCCGCGACGTCGAAGCCTGGATCACCCAGAAGCGCATCAAGGTCAACGGCGTCGAGGCCACCCTCGGCCAGCGCGTCGATCTGCACGATGCAATCACCATTGATGGCAAGGTCATCAAGCGTGAAGAGGCCGCCGAATCGGTGCGCCGCGTGATCATGTACAACAAGCCCGATGGCGAGATCTGCACCCGTGACGACCCGGAAGGCCGTCCGACCGTGTTCGACAAGATGCCTAAGCCTAAAGAAGGCCGTTGGATCAACATCGGCCGTCTCGACATCAACACCACCGGCTTGCTGATGTTCACCACCGACGGTGAGCTGGCCAACCGTCTGATGCACCCGTCCTACGAGATGGACCGCGAATACGCCGTGCGTGTACGCGGTGAAGTCGATGACGAAATGATCGAGCGCCTGAAGGCTGGCGTGGTGCTGGAAGATGGCCCGGCCAAGTTCACCGACATCAAGCAAGCCCCAGGCGGTGAAGGTTTCAACCATTGGTACCACTGCGTGGTGATGGAAGGTCGCAACCGTGAAGTCCGTCGCCTGTGGGAATCCCAGGGCCTGGTGGTGAGCCGCCTGAAGCGCGTGCGTTTCGGTCCGGTGTTCCTCAACTCCGACCTGCCGATGGGCCGCTGGCGCGAAATGAGCCAGTACGAAGTCGACATCCTCAGCGCCGAAGTCGGCCTGACGCCGGTCGCGATGCCGCAGATGAACGCCAAGAGCAAAGACAAGCTCGAGCGTATGCAGCGTAAATCGTCGCGCCCTGTGGCTCGCACCGAACGTGTTGCCCGCACCCTGCGCCCGGCGCTGAATGCACCGGCGACCGGCGGTCGTATTTCGCGTGAGCCGCAGATCGAAGGCGAGCGCCGCCCCACCGCGCCATCGCGTCAGGAAGGCGAGCGTGCTCCGCGCACCCCGCGTCCTGCCCCGGCGGGTGGTCGCAGCAACCGCGGTGAAGCCGATCGTCCAGCGGACAACGCCAGCACCAAGCGTCCAGCCAAGCCGGCGGCCAACAAGCGCCCCGGCCCGAAACTGGTCGCGGACGAGCCGTCGGGCAAGCGCCGTGGCGCCCCGGCCGGTTCGGGTCAACGCCCGGGTTTTGGTCGCAAGAAGCCGCAGTGATGTAAGTGCTGCATAAAAAAACGCCAACCTTCGGGTTGGCGTTTTTTTTTGCTTTGGAATACCGTCAAAAATGTGGGAGGGGGCTTGCGCCCGATAGCGGTGTGCCAGCCACCCCATACATCAGCTGACCCACTGCCATCCGGGGCAAGCCCCCTCCCACAGTGGATCTCTATGAGAATCGACGTCAGCGCTTAGAATGCAAAGGTGCCATCAAACACCGGCTTGTCATCCAGCGCCAGCACCCCACTGGCGAAGATCAGATCCAGGTGATGGCTGCCTTTCTGCCCGCCCCCCAGGCCCAGGTGCAACCCGCAGTGGCGCTCCTCAAACCCGGCATTGCGCGCATACAGGTCCTTCACGCCTTCATTGGTGCCTATTCCCAGTTCCTCCACACGCCGGTTGGACGGGTTGGCATTCAGGTATTTATTGAAATCATCCGCCAGCCCAGGCACGTCGCTGGCCACGCTGCAGATGGTCGAGTTCTCGATCCACAGCTCCAGCGGTGATTGCAGCACGCCGTATTTACGCGCGAATGGGATGGTGCTGAGAAAGGTGCCGACAAACCGCACCTGGCCATTGATGGCTTCGCTGTGGGTGGCGATCTCACCGGGGGCGAGGTCGTGGTTACCGACGCCGTTGATATTGGTCCACTTCTTGATGCTGCTCATCGGCGCTTCCAGCCGCGAACCGTGCTTATCGGTAAAGCTCAGCACAGTGGCTTGGGACATGCGCCGGATCAGCGTGGCGTTGAGGTCGGCAATGCGCTGGGGTTCGACGCTGAAGGTGTCGTAGAAGTAGTCGCCGTAATCCTTGAACAGCAGGGATTTTTTCCAGTGCTCGGCCATCACGCCTTGCAGGGCACGGATAAAGTCCGGGCCTTCGGCGCGAGGGTTGGGCAAGGTCGAGGAATCGTAGAGGAACAGGTACAGGTCGCAGGTTTCAATCGCTTCGGCCAGGGTATCGCTGGTGGCCAGGTCCAGGCGCTGCACCTGGAAGTTGAAGCGGGCGGCACTGCTGTGGGTGATCGCCTGGGCGATGGCGTCGTAGCGCTCGGTATGGCCCAGCAACACAGTGGGGCAGCTCAGGCCGTTGAGCGCCGGGTGGTGCGCGAGGTAGTAGAGAAAGTGTTCGACGGCGCGGGCCTTGTCCATGACGTACTTCCTTTCTGTGCCTTGGGTAAGGGGGCAGGTGCCGTGCACAGCACCTGCCGAATGCCTGCCGGTTTTTAGAATGGCCACATCGCGGTGCCGAACGGCACAACGGCATCGGCTTGCATCATTTCAACGGCGGCCTCATGGGTCGGCGCTTCAAACCAATCGTCGAGTTGCAGTTCGGTTTCCAGGTCGTTTTCCAGTGCTTGCATGGTGTATCTCCTAGAGGACGTTGTTTGAGAACGGCTTGCCAACGGGCTTCGCGGGCAAGTGGGATGAACCTAGGAGAGAGTGTTTATAAATGCAAAATTTTTATTGACACGGTTTCATTTGGATTTTTTGTTCTGTTTTTAGGCGATCGTTTTTTCTTGAATGAATACAGGTAGCTGGCGCGACTAATCTGCCAGAAATTTCCTACCGTCAATTTTTATTAAAATTACAGCTGTAACGCTAATTTTCCATGCTGTAACGATTAATTTACGAGTAGATGGCGACATTGTTGGCCGATCCTGCGCTGTAAGGATTACCTGACAGATCGTCGCACTCGCTTTTCGCGGCCCCCCCCCAAGCGGTCGAGCGGTGTACAATCCGCCGCGTTTTACTGTGACCCCCTTGCGTAACCACGCAAAAGGCCAAGACCTCGGGGTTTACCCGCCCTGATCACTCCGCCTGGCCACGAGCCGGACGGGTTCGATTTCGTCACAGATAAAAACAAACAGGTGACGCATGACCGTTAGAACGACGCTGTACTCCTGGTGCCTGCGCTGGGGTTTGAGCGGCGCTGCTTGAGTCGGTAATTCAAGGCAGCAACCTGCATTCAACATCCTCAAACCTTGCGTGAGACCCTTTTCATGAGTGGACCCCATTCCTCTTCAGGCGAGCTGAAACGCGGCCTGAAAAACCGGCATATCCAGTTGATCGCCCTCGGTGGCGCCATCGGAACCGGCCTGTTCCTCGGCTCGGCCGGGGTGCTCAAATCCGCTGGCCCGTCGATGATCCTGGGCTATGCCATCTGCGGCTTCATTGCCTTCATGATCATGCGCCAGCTCGGCGAAATGATCGTCGAAGAGCCGGTTGCCGGTTCCTTCAGCCATTTTGCCCACAAGTATTGGGGCGGTTTCGCCGGCTTCCTGTCGGGCTGGAACTGCTGGATTTTGTACATCCTGGTGGGGATGTCGGAGCTGACGGCCGTCGGTAAATACGTGCACTACTGGTGGCCGGAGATCCCGACGTGGGTCTCGGCAGCGGCGTTCTTCGTGCTGATCAACCTGATCAACCTGGCCAACGTCAAAGTCTTCGGTGAAGCCGAGTTCTGGTTCGCCATCATCAAGGTGGTGGCCATCGTCGGCATGATCGCCCTGGGCAGCTACCTGCTGGTCAGCGGCACCGGCGGCCCGCAGGCCTCGGTGAGCAACCTCTGGGACCACGGCGGCTTCTTCCCGCACGGCGTCGGCGGATTGGTGATGGCCATGGCGATCATCATGTTCTCCTTCGGCGGCTTGGAAATGCTCGGCTTCACTGCAGCCGAAGCCGACCAGCCGCGCACGGTGATCCCAAAAGCGATCAACCAGGTGATCTATCGCATCCTGATTTTCTACATCGGTGCCCTGGTGGTGCTGCTGTCGCTGACGCCGTGGGACAGCCTGCTGGCGACCCTCAATGCCTCCGGCGACGCTTACAGCGGCAGCCCGTTCGTGCAGGTGTTCTCGATGCTGGGCAGCAACACTGCCGCGCATATCCTCAACTTCGTGGTCCTGACGGCGGCGCTGTCGGTGTACAACAGCGGCACCTACTGCAACAGCCGCATGCTGCTGGGCATGGCCGAACAGGGCGATGCACCTAAAGCACTGGCGAAGATCGACAAGCGCGGCGTGCCGGTACGCGCCATCCTTGCTTCGGCGGCGATCACCCTGGTGGCGGTGTTGATGAACTACCTGATCCCGCAACACGCGCTGGAACTGCTGATGTCGCTGGTCGTGGCAACGCTGGTGATCAACTGGGCGATGATCAGCTTCTCTCACTTCAAGTTCCGCCAGCACATGAACCGCACCGGCCAGGTGCCCTTGTTCAAGGCGCTGTGGTACCCGTATGGCAATTATGTGTGCCTGGCGTTCGTGGTGTTTATCCTGGTGATCATGCTGATGATCCCGGGGATTCAGGTGTCGGTGTACGCGATCCCGGTGTGGGTGGTGTTCATGGCGGGGTGTTATGGGCTCAAGAATAAGCGCAGTGCCGATGCGGCGCTGACGACAGCGAGTGAAGCGTTGAAGTAAGCGCCCGCACCTAAAAGGAAAACCCGGCGCAGTGCCGGGTTTTTTGTGGGCGTCGACGGGTTAGACTCGCGTCTTGTTGTGATCTGTTCATTGGCTGGAGCCCACCCATGCACCACACCGACATCGACGGCGGCACCTTGCAGCGCTGTGAGCTGGAAGACCTGATCGATCAGCACGGCGGCCCCTTGCGCCTGGTGGGCGTTGACTTGAGTGGCGCCGATCTGTCGCGTATGGCCCTGGATCACTGGGTGTTCGAACGCTGCATCCTGGTCCAGACCTCGTTCCTTGGATCGCGCTTAGAGGGTACCCAGTGGAAAAGCTGCCGCGCCGGCCACGCCATCTTTGAAGCGGCGAACCTGCTGGAGGCGCAGTTCCACAGCTGCGACCTGAACAACACCCGTTGGCAGCGCAGCAAGTTGTCCCAGGCGAGTTTTGAGCACTGCAAGTTGACCGGCGCCAACTTCACCCATTGCGCCTCCCTGGGCCTGAGCTTCAGCGAAACCCGGTTGAACAGCGCCTTTCTGTCGGGGTTGTCGTTCGCGCGTACTGTGCTGAATAACCTGGATTTTTCCGACAGCGATTTGTCGGATGCGGATTTTCGCAAGGCCGAATTGATCGACTGCAGCCTCGCCCACGCGCGTATCAACGGTGCCAATTTCGCCGGCGCCGACCTGCGCGGTGCGGATCTGAGCGGGTTTCGCCTCAATGATGCCAAATTGTTCAAAGGCGCCGTGATTTCCAAAGCCCAGGCGTCGATGTTGTTGTCGGAGTTGGGCTTGTCCGTTGCCTGATTATTCGGTTTGTTGCTGTCAGCAGCCCGTCGCCGGAACTGTGTGGTGTTGCCTTGCAATAAATAGATAGTGGTTTTATCTGAATATTTGAGGTGATGTATGCGAGATCTGATTTCCGTCAGCAGGCAACCTTTCAATCCAGCCAATGAGTACGCACCGGCCTTGGATACCGGCTGCGGCAATAAGCTGTACGCCGGTGAGGAAACCCCGGCATTCACGCCGCACACCGGAGTCTCCATCGCGGGGAAAAACTACTCTCCCGCTGAAAAAGACTACCTGGTCAATGCCTTCGTCAACGATACGCTGCAAAACTCCAACTACGAGAACCCAGAACACCTTGCGCGCCGAGCGAAGCATTTCTTTACGCATATCGAGTCTGAAATGGCCATTGGTCTGGGCGTTGAGAAAGATTTGCTCCGCGACGACTCGCCAGCATCGCAACTGTCATCACATATGGCACACCTGGTTCGCGGTTTGTGGACGCATTCAAAAAGTGATCCCGCGTTTCGCGAGGCGCTGCACAAGGAGTTGTTGGCGCCGAGCAATGACCCCGGCAACGTTCTACTGGCTGGAGAGGGCACAGGCGGTCTGTACTTGAGTATGAAAAACCTGCACGCCCTGTTGGTTCGCGGCGAGCAGGGGCCGTTGACCCGTGAGCATGCCCAGCAAGGTGCGGAAATGGGCTTTGGTATCAAGGCAATTGCCGAGGCGCTCAAGGCGCATGATCCGATGCTCAGTAGCGTCGATGCCTACACCGTGCAGCATCGCGTGGGGTCGAACCGTGTTGTGGACGGTGTGAAGACACATCATTTCACCAGCCGCCATGGCACGGATTTGCGCAACGACTTGGGCACTCAGGTGCGCGATGAGCTTGGCATGCCCGTCATGTTGGGTACCTCGGGTGGCGCATCGGATGTCGCCTCGACCATTCGATATGCAGCCCAATTACAAGGTCAATCCATGTGGCCAAGCGGGATGGACGAAAAGAACGGCCGGGCAGCGATGATGGGGCTGGTGTTTCATCTGATGCGTAACCAAGTCACAGACAATGCCCAAGGCTTCTACGACAAGATGCGCAGCGATTTGCACGGTTTGTCTGCAAAACGGGTTGAGCCTGCGCTGATCTTTTCTCATTCCTTCCCGGAGGTGGTGTCGGGCGTCGAGATGACGCTGAATGATGAAAAACCCACCGATCGCCAAGCGATGATCCATTCAACGTTGCTAGCCAAGTCTCTGTTGGAACAGGCCTTTGCCAACAGGACATGAGGCGCGTCGAAGCACCTGCGCGGGAAGCGGGCCGGTGTAGCATCGTGACTCGTTCGCGTATGCTGGCGAACCTGAACCGCGGACCTGTCTCAATGCTGGTGATTTCCAATAACGTGCATTTGCCCGATGCCGAGATCGAGCTGACTGCCATTCGCGCCCAGGGTGCCGGTGGGCAGAACGTCAACAAGGTGTCGAGTGCGGTGCACTTGCGGTTTGATATTCCGGCGTCGTCGCTGCCGGACTTCTACAAGGAGCGGCTGTTGGCGTTGCGCGACAGCCGTATCACCAGCGAAGGCGTGCTGGTGCTCAAGGCCCAGCAATACCGGACCCAGGAGCAGAACCGCGCGGATGCGCTGGAGCGTTTGGTGGAGTTGATCCTCAGCGCCACCAAGGTGGAGAAGAAGCGCCGTCCGACCAAGCCGACCCTGGGCTCGAAAAAGCGACGGCTCGAATCCAAGACCAAGCGCGGCAGCATCAAGGCCGGGCGCGGCAAGGTCGACTTCTAGTCGCCGCGCGCTTCGCGGGCCTTGGGTGCCTGGCGATACAGGTACACGCTCAGCAGTAAACCACCGAGGGCGGCGAGGGCGGCGAACAGGAAGATCGACGCGAAGCCGAAGCCTGCCGCCACGGCCCCGGCGAGTGGCCCGGTGATGCCCAACGACAGGTCGATAAACAGTGAATAAGCCCCCACTGCCGAGCCACGACTGGACGCCGGCACCAGGTTGACGGCTTCCACGCCCAAGGCCGGAAACACCAGGGAAAAGCCGAAACCGCTCAATGCCGCACCGGCCAGGGCCAGGTTGGCGTCCGGCGCGAGCCACAGCAACAGCAGGCCTAGAACCTCCACCGACAGACAAGCAATCGCTACGCGAAACCCGCCGATCCGGTTGATCAAATTGCCGAACAGCAGCCGCGCACCGATAAAACTGGCGCCGAACAGGCTCAGGGCCCACACCGCGTTATCCCAATGCTGGGTGGTGTAATACAGGGTGATGAACGTGGCGATGGTGCCAAAGCCAATGGAGCCCAACGCCAGTGCGCAGCCGTGGGGCAATACTCGACCCAGCACATTCATGAATGGCAGGCGCACGCCGGCAACGAGGGGGGCGGCGACTTTGTTCCAGGCTAGCAACAGGCCCACGATTGCCAGCAGGATGATGCTGACGCCCATGCTCCACAGCCCGAAATGTCTCACCAGCACTACGCCCAGCGGTGCACCGACTGCCAGGGCTCCATAGCTGGCGATGCCGTTCCAGGAGATGACCTTGGCGGTATTCGCCGCACCGACGCGGCCGATGCCCCAGCCGATGGCGCCCGAGCCCACCAGGCTTTCAGCACTGCCCAGTACCAGGCGGCCGATCAGCAGGCTGCCCAGGCTCAACGCCGGCAGGCTTGAGAACCACGCCGCGAGCAGCATGAACACACCGCTCAGGCCGCAGCCCGCCAGGCCAATCAGTACCGCGCGCTTGCTGCCCAGCGTGTCGATGATTTTGCCCGCATAGGGGCGGCTCAGCAGGGTGGCCAGGTATTGCACGCTGATCACCAGGCCAGCAATGACTGCGCCGTAGCCCAGCTCACTGTGCACATAACCTGGCAACACGGCCAGGGGAATGCCGATATTCAGATAGCCGATGAAGGTAAACAACACGATGGAAACAACTTGCAGCGTGACCGCCAGGGGGCGCTGGGTATCGGGCATGGGAGAGGTCCACTGTCGCAGCAGGTAAAGATAGGCTGCTAATGATACCGGTGGTTTGCCCCGTGCAGGGCGGTAAACCGCAAAAATCTCAGATCAAAAAGACCTCAGGCTTGTGCAGGGGCAAGCAATTGGGTGGTGACCAGGGCGGCCAGGGCGTTTTCCTGGGTGCCGAAGCGCTTGAGCAGCACGGCCTGTTTGTCTGCGCTGAGGCGGTTCCAGATCTCGACCATCTGCAGGGCAGCATCGAGTACGGCGGTGTCCGGGGTATTGGGGAGGTTCTCGGTCATGATGGGTATCTCGATTTATTCAGGCAGTGTGGAAAGCGCTCAAAGGTGCGCTTTCCACACGGTCTGGTACGGCGTCAGTCCTGGCTTTCGCGCTCGACTGGTTTTGCTTCTTTGGCCTCAGGCTGTTTGTCGCTGGCCTGCTGCGGGGTTGGCTGCTCTGTAGGGTGCAGGCTTGGGAAGGGGAGATTAGGTATCTCGTGCATCGTCGTCGCTCCTCGCAAAGTCTGTTTTTTCAATCGCAGGTGATTCCGCGCTCTCAAAAAGCCTTGGCAGGATACAGCACTGTAAATGACAAATAGACTTTTATATCGCCGGATTTACGTAAGCTCATCGTTCAAGCGCAAGTGACATAGGGTCACACCCGCTTTAAAACGGCACCTTGCCGAGAATCATGTCGCGGTACATCACAAAGTCCCCCAGCAGGCTGTAGAACGGGTGCTGAAAGGTCGCCGGGCGGTTTTTTTCGAAGAAGAAGTGGCCGATCCAGGCAAAGCTGTAGCCGGCGATCGGCAAGGCAATCAGCAAGCCCAAAGAACCTCTGCCAATGGCATACGCCAGGATACCGATCACCAGCGTCGTGCCAATAAAATGCAGGCGCCGGCAGGTGCTGTTGGCGTGCTCGCTCAGGTAATAGGGGTAGAACTCGGCGAAGCTATTGAAACGTTTAACATTTTCCACGGCGACCGGCCCTTGATTATTGTTCCGCCGAACAGATGTTCGGCGGGGAGCTTAAATTTGAGTCTAGAGTGATCAGTAGTAACAGCCAGTGACAATAGATGCCACTTTAGTATCCTTGGCTTCCTGGCTGCTGTTTGAGCCTGCTTTATTAAGAAGACGCCATGAGCGAACGAACAACTTCTGCAAGCTGGGCGATGGGGATAGTCAAGGCATTGGAAATGGACGGCCTGGATTGCCGTGCCTTGTTCAAGCAACTCGGCTTGGACTACGCCGCCCTTGACGATCCCGATGCGCGGTTCCCGCAAGACTCCATGACGCGTCTGTGGCAACGGGCGGTGGAGCTTTCGGGTAACCCGGCGATTGGCCTGAACATGGGCAAGGTCGTGCGCCCGGCGTCGTTTCATGTGGCCGGCTACGCACTGATGTCCAGCAACACGCTGGCGGAAGGCTTTATGCGCCTGGTGCGCTACCAGCGGATCATCGCCGAAAGTGCCGACCTGAGTTTCCGACTGATCCCCGAAGGTTATGCGCTGATTCTGACGGTGCACGGTGATCACTTGCCCCCCACCCGGCAAAGCGCCGAAGCCTCACTGGCCAGTGCCTTGGCACTGTGTGGCTGGCTGACCGGCCGTACCCTGCAACCACGCAAGGTGGTGTTGCAAGGCGATCAACCGGCGGACCTCACCCCCTATAAACAAGCGTTCCATGCCCCCCTGGAATTCAACGCGCCCTATGACGCGCTGATTTTCGAACGGGCGGATATGGACGCGCCACTGCCCACGGCCAATGAGGCCATGGCGCTGCTGCACGATCGATTTGCCGGTGAATACCTGGCGCGCTTCTCGGAAAGCCGCGTGACCCACAAGGCGCGCCAAGTGTTGTGCCGCTTGTTGCCCCAGGGCGAGCCTAAGCGAGAGGTGGTCGCCCAGACGTTGCACCTGTCCCAGCGCACCTTGCAGCGGCGTTTGCAGGAAGAGGGCACCAGTTTCCAGACGTTGCTCGACGACACCCGTCGCGAGCTGGCCGAGCAGTACCTGGCGCAGCCGAGCATGACTCTGCTGGAAATTGCCTACCTGTTAGGCTTCGCTGATCCGAGCAACTTTTTCCGCGCGTTTCGTCGTTGGTTCGATGCCACGCCCGGCGAATACCGGGCGCGGTTGCTGGAAGCGTCGACCGTCAGTGACGCCAAAACGCCGGAATGCACAGAACAAAGACTGTAATGATCTCCAGCCGGCCCAGCAGCATGCCGAGCGACAGGATCCATTTGGCCGCATCCGGCAGGCTGGCGAAGTTGCCCGCCGGGCCGATGGTTTCGCCCAGGCCCGGGCCCACGCCGGACACTGTACTCGCGGCGCCGGTCAAGGCGGTCATCCAGTCCAGGCCCAGCAGCGACAGGGCCAGGGCAATGGCGCAGATGGTGATGGCGAAGAAAAACGAAAAGGTCAGGATCGAACGCACGATCTCTTCGTCGAGACGGTGGCCGTTGTACTTCTGCTTGATCACCGCACGCGGGTGAATCAGTTGGTTCAAGTTGGCCTTGAGCAGGATATACGCGACCTGGAAACGGAAGATCTTGATCCCGCCCGCCGTAGAGCCCGAGCAACCCCCGATGAACCCCAGGTAGAAAAACAGCATCAGTGAGAAGTTACCCCACAGGCTGTAGTCCCCCAGCGCAAAACCCGTGGTGGTCACCACCGACGTGACATTCAGTGCCACGTGACGCAGGGCCTCCAGCCAGTGCAGGTTGGTGGTCCACCAATACCAGGTGCCAAGCACCAGCCAGGTCACCAGCAACAAACCGAGCAAGCCCTGTACTTGCTGATCCTTGATCAGTGCCTTGCGATTGCCACGCAAGGTCGCCACGTACAGGGTGAACGGCAAGCTGCCGAGGATCATCACCACCACCGCCACCCAGTGCACGGCGGGTTGTTTCCAGTGCGCCAGGGATTCATCGGAGGTGGAGAAGCCGCCGGTGGAAATCGCCGACATCGCATGGTTGATCGCATCGAACAGGCCCATCCCGGCCCACCAGAACGCCAGGCTGCCGAGGATGGTGATGCCCACGTAGGCCGCCACGATCAGGCGCGCCACCATGTGCGAGCGGGGCATGACTTTTTCCGAGCGGTCCGAGGATTCGGTCTGGAACAGGCGCATGCCACCAATGCGCAGCAGCGGCAGGATCGCCACCGCCATGCCGATAAAACCGATGCCGCCCAGCCAGTGCAGCAGCGAGCGCCACATCAGGATGCCCGGCGACATGGTGTCCAGCCCGCTCAACACGGTGGAGCCGGTGGCGGTGATGCCGGACATACTTTCAAAAAACGAGTCGGTGTAGCTGATGTGTTGGGTCAGCAGAAACGGCAGCGCGGCAAAGATGCACACCACCACCCAGCTGGTAACGGTCAGCAGGTACATGTCTCGCGGGCGCAGGTGCACATGTTCCGGGCGACCGGGAATCACCAGGGCCAGGCCGGCAATGAAGGTGATCATGCTGGCCCACAGGAACGAGGGCAGGTCACTGGTGCGTTCGAAGATCACCAGGGTTGCCATGGGCACGACCATGGCGATCGCGAGGGTGATCAGGAAGATGCCGATGATGAAACCGATGATGCGTAGGGTCGGCAACGCCATGAAGTTCGCTCGAGGTAGGGCAGAGGCGCCATTCTACCTGGGGTGTGGGGCAAGTAAACCGGAGCGGACATTGGCTTGGCGAGTAGCTATGTAATGCCCCCGTCCCGGCCTGCAGCGGCACGATGGTGTACCTCCTATTTTCGAGATATACGCCATGCCGCATGACCGGTTATCACCGACGCCGCTGATCAGTCGCCTGACGCTGCGCGACACCCCCTTACAGGCCAGCCTGCGCCAGAAGCTGGTTGCACTGAATATCGAACTGTTCGAGTTGCTCCAGCGGCAACCGACGTTTCACGCCCTGGTGCAGCAGGCCTTTGACCACGCATTCCCTGACCGCAAACCGCTGCTGGATATAGACCAAGGGGTTATCCAGTACGATGAGCAAGAGACACGGGCCATCGGCACACCCCTCCCTGAAAACAGCGAACCGGTGCCCGAGGAAGCCCTGGTGCCGAGGTTGAACCTCATGGAAGCGGTGGTGCAGCGCATGGTTGCCAACCAGGCTTCGGGCTACGCCAGCCGGCCTGTCAGTTTCCATGCGCGCTTGACCGCTGAAGGGGAGTGGGAGCCTGTTACCGGGCTCACACCGAGCGCTTTCGATCGTTTCCTTGACCAATTTGCCGATGGTTTTTCAGGGCGTTATCAGCAATCCCAGCAAGCCTTCCTGGCCTTGGCGCATGGGCCGACTGAGGCGCACACCATCAAGCAGCAGTTGATTAAAACGCGAACCGAGCAATTGAGCACCGAGCTCGCCCTGCTCAGCGCCGAAAACCTGTTCAGTGCGACGGCGCAGGCGCTGTTCGCCAAAGTGCTGAAATACCCGGACGCCCTGGCGCGTCAGGCGTTGGGCAGCTATCGACCGTGTGTCTATGGGATCGCTTTGAAGGCTGGGGATACCGACGATATCCCGCTGCATGGGGCCTTTATCTTGACCGCCCGGGACCCGCAAGATACCCACGTGGGCTGGCAAAGCGATGCTCAGGTGCCTCAGGTTCGACCCATTGAGCCGTCGGCGAACGTCGGCACGGTGGTGGTGTTCACGCCCGGCGCAGGCCTTGAAGAGTTTGCCTCGTTGAGTGACCTTGACCGCGAGCTGCATCGGCGGCTGAGCCATGGCGTTGCGTTCCCCCGCATCCTGGCGATGGTGGCGCAAGACCAGCAATCGCTGGCGCTGGCGCGGTGCCGGGAAGGTCATGAACGGGGCCAGTTGAAGTACCTTGAACGACTGGACTCCCCGTTCGATTACGCTATCGAATCCCAATGCCTGCACCTTCAACAGAACGTTGCCGCGACCCTTGCGCGCTATCAAACCTTGGGTTTGCAGGCGGACAGCACGTATTTGTCGCAGAGTTTGGACGAGGTAATGGACCTGACGCGGGCATTCGATGGCGCGGGTGCACTCTTCGCCAGCCTGGAAAAACGCGGGCAGGCGCAGATCAAGGCCTTTCTCAGTGCCGCCAGTCAAAGCGACAAAGACGCGTGGAGCGCCGCGAGTGCGCAATATTACGAACAGTTGGCAAACCTGCTGGCCGCGGACGGCTTGCCTTCCTGGGCGCAATTCAGCGACAAGAGCAAACTGCTGGCTTACGCCAATCAGCAACTGCGCCAGGTGCTGGTGGCCGCATACGGGCTGGATATCAACCCAGATCATATTCTCGTGCACACCCAGGAAGCTTATGTCCCTCCCAGCGTGATAGTCCCAGGCGCGCCCGGCCACTCCATCAGAGAGCCCGGCACGCCGTTGTATAAAAGCCGCAGCCGATCACTGACCCAACTGGCCCTGGAAAACGTCGGTGGCCTGGATCTCAATTTCATCAATTTCTCGCGTTTGACCGAAAAAACCGAAGACCTCGACAAGCCCGACGAAGCGCTGCGACCGGAGGACTTCAAGACAGCTAAGGTTTATGAAGGGCTGACCGTGGAACAGGTCAGGGATCTGGTGCGCGGTGTGAATGTGGGCGGGACCTATGGGGCGCTGTTGCGTGAGCGGCTGATCACGTCCCCGCAAGCGTTGGCGCAGAAAACAACCTATGTCCAAGTACTGGCGCATCAACTGCGGCTGGATGCCATTGAGGCCAGGATTGCCGGCGATTTCTTGCCGGATCGACTGGAACGTGGCTTCAACTGGGTGCGCGTCGTGCTTGATGAGCCGATTGATAGCGACCAGCGCGAGCGCGTAGAAGGTCATCGCATACTGGTGGAGTACTTGAAGCTGCGCGGCCAGCGGGTGCGCGGGGTATTGATGCTGCGCACCGCCAGCGCCGGCGGCGGCTCGGTAGTGGTCTATACACCGCAGGCACCGACTGGGCGGGTGTTTCATGAGTACCCGGATGAAACCCTGATAAGGGATTTCGTCCACAGCAGCTCCTGGCGCGAATACCTGGTGAGCCGTGTTGAGCGCGCGTTCCAGCCGCAAGTGCGCGCCGTGTTGAGGGGGCGAGGTGACACCTCGATGGTTCATTTCGGCAGAATCGACAATAACTTCATGGAGGACGCCTATGAGGTTGACGCCAACTTCGTGATCAACGATGCCCAGGCCTTATCCACGAGCACTCATCAAACCAATGTGGAAACCGCACTGACGGTTGCCACCACGGCGTTCGATATTGCCTCCATGGTGTTGCCCATCAAGATCATGCTGCCTATTGGCTTGGCCAGGAGTCTGTTTTCGGTGTTCAACGGAGTCGAGTCGGCGAACCTGGGAGACCGTACGGCGGCAGCGAACCACTTTGTGCGGGCGTTTGGAGAGCTGGTGGGGGCGCTGGTGGATGGGGCCATCGGCAGCCGGTCGGCCGGCGTCAATCGCAGCAAGACGATTGGGCAATTGAACCCGCACATGGCGCTGGCGAAAAAGCCGGACGGCGTACTGCCTCTGAAGGGGTGGGAGGGCAAGGGGGTTTACTTCACGACCTCCAAAGACGGCTCGAGGGTGTATTTCATCAACCAGCATCAGCACTGGTACTCGATCCTTGATGACGGCGCAGAGCAGGCCTGGCGGATCAGGGATGTACGCAAACCGCTGCAATACTATTACGACCCCATTCGACTGGATGCCAGTGGGACATGGCACATCGGTTCGCACCCAGGCAGAGGCTTGAAGGGCGGTCAGCCGCCGCACCGGGCGCTCATGGAGGTTTATCCGTTCTTCGACGAGGCGCAGGCTTGGCGGGTGCTTGACTCGTTCAACTTTCCGCGGGGACAGGAAATCGCATTTGGGTTGGACCTGGTTTATCACTTGAGAAGCGGAGTCGCCCTCGATCCCTTCCATCCGTACCTCACGATCACGCCAGAACGGTTGGCGTCGCGCTTG
Source organism: Pseudomonas sp. QC2 (assembly GCF_002859085.1). Lineage (NCBI taxonomy): Bacteria > Pseudomonadati > Pseudomonadota > Gammaproteobacteria > Pseudomonadales > Pseudomonadaceae > Pseudomonas > Pseudomonas sp. QC2. The sequence continues at coordinate 146,657 of NZ_PKKS01000019.1, read as the reverse complement.
CGTGGCGGGGACAGCCCTGGACGGATGCCTCAAGCGCTTACGGTCAACGCTGACCGTACCCCCTTACCTCGACCGTCTCCCGACAGGCTCCCCCATGAACGGTTTGTCGAGTGGGGGCAGACCATCGACGCTGCCGAACTGAACGTGTTGAACGCCGAGAGGGACATAGTCCGCAGAATACCGGGCAATGCGAGCCACGCGACGGGTGACTACATCAGGATCGATGAACGCTGTTACCCGATCCTGCCTGTCGGGGGCGATGTGCAACGTAGCGTCGCCTATATGCGTAATCCCAATCTGGTACTTGATAGCTTTGACCAGTTTGAGCACATGTTGAGAACCGACCTGTTCAACCAACCCAGGCTCACCCGGTTTTATAGAGGGATTAATCGGTGGATCAACCAGATTGAATTGCCGTTTCGGCGCACGATATCGGCCTATGTAGCCGGCGCATTTCCCATGCTGCATGAAACCAGTCAGCTACAAGTCGCCAGGGCACTGTTCAGGCGGGCTAACCCGTCAGGGTTGACGGCCTGGGGCTATCGCGTCTTGCAGGTCACTCTGAATGACTGGATCCAGTCGCCATCGTCGTCCATGGCAAAGTTTGGCGACCCGTTGTTGCTGCTCCCTATCACCGGCAGAACCGGGCGTGGTTGGCACCTGGGGGAATCGTCGGGGTTCTTCGGCCATCTGCGGTTTCGTACCGATCCTGTGGCGCTGCTGTTACACAACACGTTGACGTCGGGCACCGAGGGCACATTGCGGGCGCTGATGATTGAGGTGTTGACGCGCAGTCGTTATCAGATACTCGACGGTTACAACGTCGTTGGCGAGTTACTGTTTACGCGACCGGGGCGTGACACGGTGTATTGGATGTCGTTGCGCCGAGTGCAGGGTAACTGGGTCGACGAAGGTGTCAATGTGCAACCCAGGGTACACGCTATGCGCTCTGAAACACGCAATCTCGTGGCCCGAGCGCAGGTGAACAACAGTTTTGTGACTTTGGTCGGAGGGGTTCGGTCGTCTGTTGACGGCGGCGAGGTCAGTCTCTTCATCTTCCGCGCTCGAGCCCTTCGGGGTCTCAGTGCATAAAAAAATGCCCCGAGGTGTACCTCGGGGCATTTTTACCGACGTTGAGCGTGAACCTGTGTGGATCAGAACTCGTGATCAGCGTTGTCCGGGTTCAAGTCGCTGATGCCCAGTTTACCCGCGGCCGCTTCGATCGAGCCGGTCTGCTTGACCAGCGCAGCGATCGCATCACGCACGATCTGGTTGCCCGCGTCGTTACCGGCAGCGATCAGTTGGTCGTAGTGCTCGCCCTTGTTGGCGTGATCAACCATGACCTGGATCTTCGCTTCGGTCGCTGCCAGGTCTGCTTTCAGCGCGGTATCGGCAGCCGGGTCGGCCTTGGCCACCAGGGACGACAGGCTGGCGCCGGTCAGCTTGGTACCGTCGACGCGGGTGTACTCGCCCAGGTAGACGTTACGGATGCCCTTGGCGTCGTAGAAGTGCGAGTTGTGGGTGTTGTCGCTGAAGCAGTCCTGTTCGTCTTCCGGCGAGTTGGCTTCCAGGGAAACCTTCATGCGCTCACCGGCCAGCTCGCCCAGGGACAGGCTGCCCATGCCGAACAGCATTTTGCGCAGGCCGTCGGTGGCAGGTTCTGCCTCCAGGGTGGCGCGGTAGTTGTCTTCGACGTTAGGTTTCCAGTTGCCGACCATTTCTTCGAGGTCGCTGACCAGCAGTTGGGTGACCGCGCGCAGGTAGGTGCGGCGACGCTCGTTGTGGCCGCCCGTGGCGCCGTCGCCGGTCAGGTAGTCCGACGCAGGACGGTTGCCCGCGCCTGGGCCGGTGCCGTTCAGGTCCTGGCCCCACAGCAGGAATTCGATGGCGTGGTAGCCGGTGGCGACGTTGGCTTCGGAACCGCCCAACTCATTGAGGCTGGCAAGTTTCTCCGGGGTGATGTCCTTCACGTCGACCTTGTCTTCGCCGACCTGGATCTCGGTATTGGCGATGATGTTGGCAGTCGCGCCTGGGTTACCCAGGGCATGTTCGTAGGACTTGTCGACGTAGTCGATCAGGCCTTCGTCCAGCGGCCATGCGTTCACCTGGCCTTCCCAGTCGTCGATGATGGTGTTGCCGAAGCGGAACACTTCGCTCTGCAGGTACGGCACGCGGGCGGCGATCCAGGCAGTGCGTGCGGCTTTCAGGGTTTCGTCGTTCGGCTTGGCGAGGAAGGCGTCGATTGCGGTTTGCAGGGTTTTCGCGGTGGACTCGGCATCGCTGTAGACCGCGAACACCATGTCAGCGTAATGCGCGACCACAGCCTTGGCGGCCGCTTCGTCGACCTGGCCGGCAGGCGTGGCAGCCGCTGGAGCGGTAGTGCTGGCGGCCGGGGTCGGCGCCTGGTTTGCTGCGGGCTTGTCTTTACCTTCGCCGCAACCGGCGAGAGAAATGGCAATGGCCAGCAGACTGGCGGTGGCCAGGGGCATACGAATCATGGCGAACATCCTGCTTCGGTTGTTGAGGGGGCGCGCGGGGGAGCGCAAAAACTGCGACATAATGCGAAAGATTTGCATTTTGTGTAAAGGGTTATACGCGGGAAATATTCAGTATCGTGTTTAGGGCAAGTCCCCATGCTCTCCAGTCAAGCGAGAAGACTGACCCTGTGGCGGCGTTGCCACGTCAGAGAATCGCTGCGTTATTGCGTTCAGACTGCTTCAGAAAAGCCGCCAACTCCCGGGCCTGCAAGGGTTTGCTGTAGTGGTAGCCCTGACCTTCATGGCAACCCTCGGAGATGATGTAGGCCTCCTGCTCAGCGGTTTCCACGCCTTCGGCGATGACCTGCATGCCCAGGCTTTTGCCCAGTTGGATAATCGCGCGCACGATGGTGGCATCGTCATCATCGTCCAACAGGTCTTGGACGAAGCTCTTGTCGATCTTGATTTTGTCCAGCGGCAGGCTTTTCAGGTAACTGAGGGATGAATAGCCGGTGCCGAAGTCATCAATCGCGATCAACGCGCCCGAGCGGCGAAGGCTCAGCAGGTGCTGGGCAGCGGTGCTGATGTCTTCCATCAGGCCGGTTTCAGTGACTTCCAGTTCCAGGCTGCGCGGCGGCAGGCGGTAGATCTGCATGAGGTTGTTGACCACCCGCGGTAGCTCGGTGTGGTGCAACTGCACGGTGGACAGGTTGACGGCCATGCGCAGGTCGGTGAAGCCCAGGTCGTGCCATTCGCGCAATTGCCGGCAGGCCTGGTCCAGCACCCATTCGCCAATGGGAATAATGGTGCCGTTTTGTTCCGCGAGCGGGATGAACAAGTCCGGTGGTACCAGACCGTGCTCCGGGTGCTGCCAGCGCAGCAGTGCTTCTACGCCGACCACCCGATTGTCGCGGTAGCTGATCTGCGGCTGGTATACCAAATGGAACTGGTTGCGGCCCAGTGCCTCCCGCAGGTCTTTTTCCAGTTCGCGGCGCCGACGCATTTCGCTGTCGACGCTGGCGATATAGAACTGATAGCGGTTGCGCGAACGGGTCTTGGCCAGGGTCATGGTCTGTTCGGCTTTTTGCAGGAGCTTTTCGGTGCTGTCGCCGTCTTCCGGAAACAAGGTGATGCCGATGGTGGCGCGCAGGCGGATGCCCTCGTGGTCGAGGGCGAACTCCGCCTCCAGGTCGTCGAGGATGCTCTGTGCCAACTCGGCGGCCTCGTAAGGCTGGTCGATATCGGCCTGTACCAGGGCAAACTGGTCGCCACCCAGCCGGGCAAGGGCGCCGAGGCGGCCGCTGTGGGCGCGCAGACGGTCGGCCAGGGCCAGCAGCAGTTTGTCACCGGCCTGGTAGGTAAACTGTTCGTTGACGCTTTTGAAATCATCCAGCCCCACGCACAGCACCGCCACGCGCCGTTGCCGGCGTCCGGCGTCGGTGAGGATCTTGTCCAGTTGCTCCTGCAGTTTCTGGCGGTTCGGCAGGCCAGTCAGGAAATCATACTGAGCCATGCGCAGCAGGCTGCTTTCGGCTTCATGGCGCAAGTGGGTATTACGTTCGATGGATTCGAGCAACTGGTTGGCGGTATTGATCCACAGCCCCAACTCGTTGCGCTCGTGCCCCTTGAGCTGTGGGATCTTGTGTTCGCTGGGGCGGTCCGGGTTGATCGAGGTCAGGTGCTCGATAATCCGCGACAACGGCTTGGTCAGCAGCCAGTGATAGACCAGGTACAGCACCAGGCCCAGGGCCAGGGCGCGCAGCACGCCGGAAATAAAGATAATCACCGAGTTGACAATAAAACCCTGGCCATAAGTGGCGGTGTCGAGCGTGATACTCAGGTCACCGTAATACTCACTGTAAGGGCCTTTGCCTACCAGAGGCGTGGTAAAGGTGCGTTCCCGGCCAAGAATCAGGTCGGTCAACCAGCGGCTGGGGGATTGCTGCAACGCACGGCTTTTCTCAGCCAGCATGGTTTCGTTGGGATGGCCGATGGACGCGATACGCACGGCATCATCCTGGAACAGACCCTCAATGACTTGCATGCCCATCTCGCGGTCCAGGCTGTAGACGGCCTGGGTCGAAGGGTCGCGAAACATGTCGAGGATGCGCTGGGCATCGCTGGCCACGGCCTGGCGCGTCTTGTAAGCATCGAAAACGATCTGCGCCACGCTCAGCGCAACGCCTACGATCAATGCCGACAGCAGCACAACCCGTAGCAACTTCACCGACAAGCTGTTCTTGAGTTCCAGCTTCAAAGGGGCATTCCTTGTCTCATGCGGGTGGCCTTCAATATGCCATGAGTATTGGCAATCCCGTGAGGCCAGTCAAAGGAACATTAGGGCTGGAGACGTCTTGGCGGTGGGGAGGGAGAAAAAACCAGAAAAAACGGCGGATTTGCTCCGCCGCCTGGGGGGCTCGGCGTACGAGTGGTCAGGCAAATGCCTTTGCTACCGTGGCCGCTGTTATTGATAGGCTGAAATCTCGATCTTTGGCGGCGCCGGCGGCATCATGTCCTCGCCTGGTTTGCCCGGAGGGCTGGCAGCAGCGCCATCACCGCCACCGCCACCCGCCCCGCCGGCGAGGCCTTTCATAAGTCCGGTGATGAGTTGCATCGCCATCTGTCCGCCTGCTTTTCCGATTTCTTCCATCATTGATTCTCCAGAAGCGTGTGGGAGGGTTATTCCTCTCACTGGATGGGTGGCAGTTTCCCTTCCGCGGGTTCCACGATTCTGGGCAGGTCGACGTTGTGGAACAGCCACAAAAAAGCCCGGCAATGCCGGGCTCTTTCTACTGCAAGCGTTGCTTAGGCAGTGAAGGTCTTGCCTTCGAACTGCTCAGCCACGAACTTCCAGTTGACCAGGTTCCAGAACGCTTCCACATACTTTGGACGCACGTTGCGGTAGTCGATGTAGTAAGCGTGTTCCCACACGTCGCAAGTCAGCAGCGGGGTGTCGCCGCTGGTCAGCGGGTTGCCGGCGCCGATGGTGCTGGCCAGGGCCAGGGAACCGTCAGCCTTTTTCACCAGCCAGCCCCAACCGGAACCGAAGGTGCCGACGGACGTCTTGGTGAACTCTTCCTTGAACTTGTCGAACGAACCGAACGCAGCGTTGATGGCTTCAGCCAGCGCGCCGGTGGGTTGACCGCCGGCGTTTGGCGCCAGGCAGTTCCAGTAGAAGGTGTGGTTCCAGACCTGAGCGGCGTTGTTGAAGATACCGCCCGAAGAGGATTTGACGATCTCTTCCAGGGTCTTGCCTTCGAACTCGGTACCTGGGACCAGGTTGTTCAGGTTCACGACATAGGTGTTGTGGTGCTTGTCGTGGTGGTATTCCAAGGTTTCCTTGGAAATGTGCGGCTGCAGGGCATCGTGTGCGTAGGGCAGCGGCGGCAATTCGAAAGCCATGATGATTCTCCTAATCAGGTCAGTTGCGGTGAGCGCAAGGCCGATCACGGGCGGCCAAACAAGCGCCGGGGAGTTTGTACTCTTTGCGGCGCAGGGTCCGGATCATAGCACCGGGGGTGCGGCAAAACCACGCAACAACTGTGTGGGATAGAGGTTCCAGAGCGTTTTGGAATATTCATCAAGCGCTGATCAATTGATAGGCCACGCTGAACATCATCACTGCCACCAACAGGTCCAGCAGACGCCAGGTGGCAGGGCGTGCCAGCCAGGGTGCCAGCCACGCCGCGCCGAGCGCCAGGGTGGAGAACCACAGCAACGAAGCGCTGGCGGCACCGGCCACATAGGCGCCGGGCTCGGTTTGTTGGGCGCCGAGTGAGCCAATCAGCAACACGGTGTCCAGGTACACGTGAGGGTTGAGCAGCGTGACGGCCAACGCGCTCAGCAGCACCGCACGCAGTGAGCGCACCTTGAGATTATCCGCCTGGTCCAGGCTCTGTTTCGAACAGGCCCGGCGCAGTGCGCACGTCCCGTACCAGAGCAGAAACGCCGCGCCACCCCAACGTGCGACCGCCAGCAGCACCGGGCTTTGCGCCAGCACCGTCGCCAAACCGAACACCCCGGCAGCCACCAGCAGTGCATCGCACACCACGCACAGCGCCGCCACGGGCAAATGATGTTCACGGCGCAGGCTTTGCGCCAATACAAAAGCATTCTGGGTGCCGATGGCCATGATCAGGCCGAGGGCTACCAGCAGACCGTTCAGATAACTCTGCCACATAGGATTTACTCCGCGTCCGCTGCCAGTTGTTGCAACACCTGTAGGGCGCGCTGGGCATCGGCACGGCCAACGAACAGGTGATCGTGGTAATAGCCGGCAATCACGTTGCAACTGATGCCGGCGTTGCCCAGTGCACTGGCGACCGCGGCGGTCAGGCCCACGGCGTCCAGGGCCGAGTGCACATTCAAGGTGATCCACGCGGCGACATAGTCAAACGCCAGCCCGGCCTGTTGCGCGTGCTGGCGTTCGAGGATCAGCGTCAGGCCTTCCTGCTCGCGGAAACTGCCGATCACCTCGCAACCGGCAGGAATTCGGTGATCGGGCAGGGTGCAGAACACATAGTCACCGTCGTTGAGATGGGGGCTCATGCTGCGCAGCAGGGTTGCCAGAGCGGTTTCGCCAGCCATGGGAGATTCCTTATAAAGAGAAGCGATGCTGGCTATTCTCGTGAGGCAGGCTGTATAAGAAAAACAAATATTGCTGATCGCTCATTAGAGAAACTGATGTTCGACTATAAATTGCTTTCCGCGCTGGCGGCGGTGGTGGAACAAGCGGGCTTCGAGCGTGCCGCTCAAGTCCTGGGCCTTTCGCAATCGGCGATCTCCCAGCGCATCAAGTTGCTGGAAGCGCGTATCGGCCAGCCGGTACTGGTGCGCGCCACGCCGCCGACGCCCACCGATATCGGCCGGCGTCTGCTCAACCACGTGCAACAGGTGCGCCTGCTGGAACGTGACCTGCAAAGCCAGGTGCCGGCGCTGGACGACGAAGGCATGCCTGAGCGCCTGCGCATCGCGTTGAACGCCGACAGCCTTGCCACTTGGTGGGCCGAGGCTGTCAGCGGTTTTTGCGCCGAGCAGCATCTGCTGCTGGACCTGGTTGTAGAGGACCAGACCGTGGGCCTCAAGCGCATGCGCGCCGGGGAGGTGGCGGCCTGTATCTGCGCCAGCGAGCGCCCGGTGGCGGGCGCGCGCAGCCTCTTGCTGGGGGCCATGCGCTATCGCGCGTTGGCCAGTCCGGCCTTTATTGCCCGGCACTTTGCGCACGGCGTGCGCGCGGACCAACTGGCGCGTACGCCGGCCTTGGTCTTCGGTCCGGATGATTTCCTGCAACACCGCTACCTGGCATCCCTCGGTGTGGACGGCGGGTTCGAGCACCATTTATGCCCATCCTCCGAAGGTTTTATCCGCCTGACGGAAGCGGGGCTGGGCTGGGGGCTGGTGCCGGAATTGCAGGTACGTGACCAACTGGAAAAGGGCCTATTGGTCGAGTTATTGCCAGATAAGCCCATCGATGTGCCGTTGTACTGGCATCATTGGCGCAGTGGCGGGCAACTGCTGGGCTTGTTGACCGACCACCTGGCCCAGGCGTGTGGTCAATGGTTGGTGCCGTTGGAGTGATGGCGCGCGTCAAGGCAACAGCGATGAAAAATGAAAGAACACGGGGTAATACATGAAGATTCTGGTCACCGGCGCAAGCGGCTTCATTGGCGGGCGCTTTGCGCGTTTCGCTTTGGAGCAGGGCCTGGACGTACGGGTCAACGGGCGACGCGCCGAAGGTGTGGAACACCTGGTCAGGCGCGGCGCCGAGTTTATCCAGGGTGATTTGAATGACGCCGCGCTGGTGCGTGACCTGTGCCGCGATGTCGAAGCCGTGGTGCATTGCGCGGGCGCCGTTGGGCTGTGGGGGCGTTACCAGGACTTCCACCAAGGCAATGTGCTCGTTACCGAGAACGTCGTCGAAGCCTGCCTCAAGCAGCGCGTCGGCCGGTTGGTCCACCTGTCGTCACCGTCGATCTACTTTGATGGCCGCGATCATCTGGGCGTGACCGAAGAACAAGTTCCCAAGCGTTTCAAGCACCCCTATGCCGCCACCAAATACCTGGCCGAGCAGAAGGTGTTCGGCGCCCAGGAGTTCGGCCTCGAGGTACTGGCCTTGCGCCCGCGCTTCGTGACGGGCGCAGGTGACATGAGTATCTTCCCGCGGTTGCTGAAAATGCAGCGCAAGAACCGCCTGGCGATCGTCGGCGACGGGCTGAACAAGGTCGACTTCACCAGCGTGCACAACCTCAACGAGGCGCTGCTCAGCAGTCTGCTTGCCCCCGGCTCGGCACTCGGGAAGGCCTACAACATCAGCAACGGTGCGCCAGTGCCGGTGTGGGATGTGGTGAACTATGTGATGCGCCAGATGGAAATGCCGCAGGTGACGCGGTATCGGTCCTACGGCCTGTCCTACAGCGTGGCGGCACTTAACGAAGCTTTCTGCGCGATGTGGCCGGGGCGGCCGGAACCCGCGTTGTCTCGCCTGGGCATGCAAGTCATGAACAAAGATTTCACCCTCGACATCAGCCGTGCCAGGCATTATCTGGACTATGAGCCCAAGGTCAGCCTGTGGACCGCCCTCGACGAGTTCTGCAGTTGGTGGAAAGCCCAGGCGCCGGGGATCCAGTAAGCACACAACAGGCAACACTTCGGGAACCGATTTCGGCGTTCCGGGTCGATCAGTGCGCCGGGATCACGGTTTATACTCCCGTCGCTCGCCATTTCACCGATTCAGGGTTGATTCATGCGCAACGATGCTAAAGACGACTTCGACAACGTTCCCAGCCTGCGGGCCGATGTCGGGGATGATGATGATTTCGAGCCTTCTCCCGCCACCTCGGTGCGGTCACGCACAACCAAGGTGGTCAAGGTCAAGAGCGCCAGCACCGGCCCATTGTGGGCCTTGATCGGCGCGTTGCTGATCGCCTTTGCGGGCCTGGCCTGGTGGAGCTTCCAGCAGATCTCCTTGATGGGCCAGCAGTTGGTTGCCACCCAGGAAAGCTTTGCGCGCATCAGCGAAGAAGCGGCGGGGCGCCTGCAGGATATTTCCGGCAAGGTGGTGGCCAGTGAAGCCAGCGTCAACAATGGCAGCGAGGCGCTGAAACTGCAGATCAAGCAACTTGAAAGCCAGTTGCTGGAGCAGGGTAAACAGCAAGTCGGCGTGGCCGGCCAGGCGACCGAGTTGGATAAGCGCCTGGCGCAAATGACGGCCAGCACCACTGAGCTGTCCAACGCCAACAGCAAGCTGCAAGGCCAGGTCCAGGCCCTGACCGATGCTGTGGCAACGCTCAAGGCGGCGCAAGGTGATGCGAGCAAGCGCGATAGCGAAATCAAGGAGCTTTCCGCTGACGTGGCGGCCTTGAAGAAACAGGGCAACCCCAGTGCGGCCATCGCCCGTATCGAGCAGGATCTGGTAGTGCTCAAAAGCGCGCAGGATAACCAGCCGGTCAACAGCGATGCGCCCACCAATAAAGAGTTTGATGTGTTCCGCATCCAGACCACGCGCAATATCACCACGTTGCAAAGCCAGGTGCAGACCCTCAACCAGCAACTCAACGCGCCGGCGAAGATCACGCCCCTCGGTCAATAAGGGTGTAACGGCAAATGTCACCATCCGGTGACATTTCCCTTCCCCTTCGTTACTTGCCCCCACCGTGCCCTTGTTTAGACTCCGTTCATCCCACAAAAAATAATAAGGGCCACCCATGACCACGCAACCACTGCCTGCCAGCAGTTGGCTGAACGCGGCTGCTCATCACGCCTGGCTCGCCGCCGAAGGCCAGCGTCTGCTGGCGTTTGCCAAAGCTTCTCGACTGCCCGACGGCTTCGGCAACCTGAACGATAAAGGCCAATTGGCGGCCGATGCTCGCGCCGAAACCATGAACACCGCCCGCATGACCCACAGCTTCGCCATGGCCCACGCCATGGGGTTGCCCGGTTATGCCGAGCTGGTTGAACACGGGGTTGCCTGCCTCAACGGCCCATTACGCGATGCTGAGCATGGCGGCTGGTTCGCCGCGCCCCACGCCCTCGATGGTAACCGTGGCAAGGCCGCTTACCTGCACGCCTTTGTCGCCCTGGCCGCCAGCTCTGCGGTTGTGGCCGGCGCTCCTGGCGCGCGCACCCTGCTGAACGACGCCATCCCTATCATCGACCAGTTTTTCTGGAGCGAGGAGGAGGGCGTGATGCTCGAGTCGTTTGCCCAGGACTGGAGCGGCGTCGAGGCCTACCGCGGCGCCAACAGCAACATGCACGCCACCGAGGCCTTCCTCGCCCTCGCCGATGTGACCGGTGATACGCGCTGGCTGGACCGCGCGCTGCGGATCGTCGAGCGTGTGATCCACACCCACGCCGCCGGTAACCAGTTCATGGTGATCGAGCATTTCGACGTTCATTGGCAACCTTTGCTCGGCTACAACGAAGACAACCCCGCCGATGGCTTTCGTCCCTATGGCATTACCCCCGGCCACGGCTTCGAGTGGGCGCGGCTGGTGCTGCACCTGGAGGCGGCGCGCCTGCAAGCCGGGCTCGTCACACCTGAATGGTTGGTGACTGACGCCAAGGGCTTGTTCGCCAGTGCCTGTGAATACGCCTGGGCAGTGGATGGCGCCCCCGGCATCGTCTACACGCTGGACTGGAACCATCATCGCCCAGTGGTGCGTGAACGCCTGCACTGGACCCATGCCGAAGCCAGCGCCGCTGCCCAGGCGTTGCTCAAGCGCACGGGCGAGTTGCATTACGAAACCTGGTACCGGCGTTTCTGGGAGTTTTGCGAGGCCCACTTTATCGACCGTCTCCACGGCAGTTGGCACCACGAACTCAGCCCGCACAACCAACCCAGCAGCAACATCTGGGGCGGCAAGCCAGACCTGTACCATGCTTGGCAAGCGGTCGTGCTGCCTGCACTGCCCTTGGCACCGAGTATGGCCAGTGCCATCGGGGCTGGGCTTTATGTCACCAGTTGGTGACATTTGTGCATCCCTTTGTTACCTGCGCCTCAAAAATCCATGTTTAAACTCCGTGCAGCGCAAGCTTAAGACTTGCATGCATAACAACAAGAAAAGGTACTCAGATGAACGCGATTAATCGCCTCGCCGTCGCTATTTCCATTGCCTCGTTGTTTCCCCTCAGTGCATTTGCCGCCGACTCGAAAGGGACGGTTGAAGTTGTGCATTGGTGGACCTCGGGTGGTGAGAAGGCGGCTGTAGATGTCCTGAAGGCCCAAGTTGAGAAAGACGGCTTCACCTGGAAAGACGGTGCCGTCGCAGGTGGCGGTGGCGCCACGGCTATGACCGTGCTGAAAAGCCGCGCGGTCGCCGGCAACCCGCCAGGCGTTGCCCAGATCAAAGGCCCCGACATCCAGGAATGGGCGTCTACCGGCCTGCTCGACACCGACGTGCTCAAAGACGTCGCCAAAGAAGAAAAGTGGGACTCCCTGCTCGACAAGAAAGTCTCCGATACCGTGAAGTACGACGGTGACTACGTCGCCGTACCGGTCAACATCCACCGCGTGAACTGGCTGTGGATCAACCCGGAAGTCTTCAAGAAAGCCGGTATCACCAAGAACCCGACCACCCTCGAAGAATTCTACGCCGCGGGCGACAAGCTGAAGAAAGCCGGCTTCATCGCGCTCGCCCACGGTGGCCAGCCGTGGCAGGACAGCACGGTGTTCGAAGCCGTCGTCCTGTCGGTGATGGGCGCAGAGGGCTACAAAAAAGCCCTGGTCGACCTGGATAACGGCGCGCTGACCGGTCCGGAAATGGTCAAGGCCCTGACTGAGCTGAAAAAAGTCGCGACCTACATGGACGTCGACGGCAAAGGCCAGGACTGGAACCTCGAAGCGGGCAAGGTTATCAACGGCAAGGCCGGCATGCAGATCATGGGTGACTGGGCCAAGTCCGAATGGACGGCCGCCAAGAAAGTCGCTGGCAAAGACTACGAGTGCGTAGCCTTCCCAGGCACCGACAAAGCCTTCACCTACAACATCGACTCCCTGGCGGTGTTCAAGCAGAAAGACAAAGGCACGGCTGCGGGTCAGCAGGACATTGCCAAGGTCGTGCTGGGTGAAAACTTCCAGAAAGTCTTCAGCATCAACAAAGGCTCGATCCCGGTTCGTACCGACATGCTCAATGAAATGGACAAGCTCGGCTTTGACTCTTGTGCCCAGACTGCCGCCAAGGACTTCCTGGCAGACGCCAAGACCGGCGGCCTGCAGCCAAGCATGGCGCACAACATGGCCACCACCCTGGCTGTGCAAGGTGCGTTCTTTGATGTCGTGACCAACTACATCAACGACCCGAAAGCCGACCCGGCCGACACCGCCAAGAAACTCGGCGCTGCGATCAAGTCTGCCAAGTAACACCTTTTGTAGGAGTCGGATTGCTGTGGCGAGGGAGCTTGCTCCCGCTGGGGTGCGAAGCACCCCCAAAGGCGGAGCGCCTTCGCCACAACACACTGGCTCCGACAGGCTGTAGTCCTTTTTCCCTGTACTGGATTTTCCCATGAGTTCTGTTGCTGTGTTCAGCAAAGCCTCGCCGTTCGATGCACTGCAGCGCTGGCTACCCAAACTGGTGCTGGCGCCCAGCATGTTCATCGTGTTGGTGGGCTTTTACGGCTACATCCTGTGGACGTTTGTACTGTCGTTCACCACATCGACGTTCCTGCCGAGTTACAAATGGGCAGGGCTTGCACAGTACGAGCGCTTGTTCGACAACGATCGCTGGTGGGTCGCGAGCAAAAACCTGGCCTTGTTCGGCGGGATGTTTATCGGTATCACCTTGGTCATCGGCGTGACACTGGCGATCTTCCTCGACCAGAAAATCCGTCGTGAAGGCTTTATCCGCACCATTTACCTGTACCCGATGGCGCTCTCGATGATCGTCACCGGTACCGCCTGGAAATGGCTGCTCAACCCGGGCATGGGCCTGGACAAACTCCTGCGTGACTGGGGCTGGGAAGGCTTCCGTCTCGACTGGCTGATCGACCCGGACCGCGTGGTCTACTGCCTGGTGATCGCCGCCGTCTGGCAAGCCTCGGGCTTCATCATGGCGATGTTCCTCGCCGGCCTGCGTGGCGTTGATCAATCGATCATCCGTGCCGCACAGATCGACGGTGCGAGCCTGCCGCGCATCTACTGGAGCGTGGTGCTGCCAAGCCTGCGTCCGGTGTTCTTCAGTGCGGTGATGATCCTGGCGCACATTGCGATCAAGAGCTTCGACCTGGTGGCGGCGATGACGGCCGGCGGCCCGGGCTACTCGTCCGACCTGCCAGCGATGTTCATGTACTCGTTCACCTTCAGCCGTGGCCAGATGGGCATGGGCTCGGCCAGTGCAATCCTGATGCTCGGTGCGATCCTCGCGATCATCGTGCCTTACCTCTATTCCGAGCTGAGGACCAAACGTAATGACTAGTCTCGCCTCCAAACCTGCCATCAGCCTGAGTCGCATCGCGATCTACGCGGTGCTGATCCTCGCCGTGCTGCTGTACCTGGTGCCGCTGGTGGTGATGCTGCTGACCAGCTTCAAGACCCCGGAAGACATCAGCACCGGCAACCTGCTGAGCTGGCCGACCGTGGTCTCCGGCATCGGCTGGGTCAAGGCCTGGGCCACCGTGGATGGCTACTTCTGGAACTCGATCAAGATCACCGTTCCCGCTGTGCTGATCTCCACCGCCATCGGTGCGTTGAACGGTTATGTGCTGTCGTTCTGGCGCTTCCGTGGTTCGCAGCTGTTCTTCGGTTTGCTGCTGTTCGGCTGCTTCCTGCCGTTCCAGACCGTACTGCTGCCGGCGTCGTTCACCCTCGGCAAGATGGGCCTGGCCAGCAGCACCACCGGCCTGGTGTTTGTGCACGTGGTCTACGGCCTGGCGTTCACCACGCTGTTCTTCCGTAACTACTACGTGAGCATTCCGGATGCGCTGATCAAGGCGGCACGCCTGGACGGCGCCGGTTTCTTCACCATCTTCCGTCAGATCATTCTGCCGATGTCCACTCCGATCATCATGGTCTGCCTGATCTGGCAGTTCACCCAGATCTGGAACGACTTCCTGTTCGGTGTGGTGTTCTCCAGCGGCGACTCCCAGCCCATCACGGTGGCGCTGAACAACCTGGTCAACACCAGCACCGGGGCCAAGGAATATAACGTGGATATGGCGGCGGCGATGATCGCCGGGCTGCCGACCCTGCTGGTCTATGTGATCGCAGGCAAGTATTTCGTGCGCGGCCTCACGGCCGGCGCGGTCAAGGGGTAATCATGGCTACGCTTGAACTTCGCAATGTAAACAAGACCTATGGCGCCGGCCTGCCCGACACCTTGAAGAACATCGAACTGTCGATCAAGGAAGGCGAGTTCCTGATCCTGGTCGGCCCTTCGGGGTGCGGTAAATCCACGCTGATGAACTGCATCGCCGGCCTGGAAACCATCACCGGCGGCGCGATCATGATCGGCGACCAGGACGTGAGCGGCATGAGCCCCAAGGACCGTGACATCGCCATGGTGTTCCAGTCCTACGCGCTGTACCCGACCATGAGCGTGCGCCAGAACATCGAGTTCGGCCTCAAGATCCGCAAGATGGCCCAGGCGGACATCGACGCCGAAGTGGCGCGCGTGGCCAAGCTGCTGCAGATCGAACACCTGCTCAACCGCAAGCCGGGCCAGCTCTCCGGCGGCCAGCAACAGCGCGTGGCCATGGGCCGTGCCCTGGCGCGCCGGCCGAAGATCTACCTGTTCGACGAGCCGCTGTCCAACCTCGACGCCAAGCTGCGCGTCGAGATGCGCACCGAAATGAAACTGATGCACCAGCGCCTCAAGACCACCACGGTCTACGTGACCCACGATCAGATCGAAGCGATGACCCTGGGCGACAAAGTGGCGGTGATGAAGGACGGCATCATCCAACAATTCGGCACGCCGAAAGAAATTTACAACGACCCGGCCAACCTGTTTGTGGCAAGCTTTATCGGTTCACCACCAATGAACTTCGTTCCTATGCGCCTAAAACGCAAGGAAGGTCGTTTGGTCGCGCTGCTCGACAGCGGCCAGGCCCGTTGCGAATTGCCGTTGGGCATGAACGACGCAGGCCTGGAGGACCGTGATGTGATTCTGGGCCTGCGCCCGGAGCAGATCGTGTTGGCGGCGGGTGAGGGCAACGGTTCGTCGAGCATTCGCGCTGAAGTCCAGGTCACCGAACCGACCGGTCCGGACACCCTGGTGTTCGTGCAGCTCAATGACACCAAGGTCTGCTGCCGTTTGGCGCCGGATGTGGCGCCCCAGGTCGGCGAGACCCTGACCCTGCAATTTGATCCGGCCAAGGTATTGCTGTTCGACGCCAACACTGGCGAACGCCTAGGCACTGCTTCTTCATTGCCCGCACAGGGGCATGCCGACAACGTGGCCCAATTCAAAGGCCGCTGAAGCAGCTAAGTTGTTGTTTTAAATAAAAAAGTAACCCGCGTTAGATAAAAACAGTTTAATAACAATAAAGACGAGGATGTAGGGATGAAAAAGCAACACAACAACACTCGGCTGATCTGCCAAATGTCAGCTGCAGCAGCCCTGGTTTTGTCCGCCAATGCGATGGCGGCCGATGCATTCAGTGCCGACTCCAAGTGGATGACCGGCGATTGGGGTGGTGAGCGTACCAAGCTGATCGAGCAAGGTATCGACATCAAGGCTGACTACGTAGGGGAAATGGGCGCCAACCTGCGCGGCGGCTACAACGACGACAGGACCGGCCGTTACTCTGACCAGTTCGGTCTGGGCGTAGCACTGGACCTGCAAAAGCTGTGGGGCTGGGATAACACCCAGGCCAAGATCCAGTTTACCAACCGTAATGGCCAGAACATCTCCAACGACCGCATTGGCGACCCGCGTGCCGGCACGCTGAGTTCCTCCATGGAAGTCTACGGCCGTGGCCACATGGTGCGTCTGACCCAGTTCTGGATCCAGCACCAGATGTTCGACAACAAGTTGGACGTGAAACTCGGTTACTTCGGTGAAGGCGAAGACTTCAACACCTTCCCATGCGACTTCCAGAACCTGTCGTTCTGCGGCTCGCAGGTCGGTAACTATGTGAACACCTGGTACAACTGGCCCGTCAGCCAAGCCGCGATCCGCGTGAAATACAACATCACGCCTGAGCTGTATGCGCAAATCGGTGCGTACAACCAGAACCCATCGCAGCTCGAGCACGGCAATGGCTTCAAGCTCAGCGGCAGCGGCACCAAAGGTACCGTGATTCCGGTGGAATTGGTCTGGTCGCCGAAGGTTAATAACCTGCCGGGCGAATACCGTGTGGGTTACTACAAAAGTGCCGCCGATGCCGCTGACGTACGTGAAGACGTGAACGGCAACGATGCCGCCACCACGCGTGCTGCATACCGTACCCGCAGCAGCAAGAAAGGCTACTGGTTCGTTGCCCAACAACAACTCACCACGCACAACGGCGACGCTTCGCGTGGCCTGAACATCGCGGCTAACGCGACCTTCCACGACAAAGAAACCAACCTGGTCGATAACTACCAGTCGTTGATGCTGGTGTACAAAGGCCCATTCGATGCGCGTCCAAAAGACGACGTGGGTATTGGTGCCGCACGTCTGCACGTCAACGACGACGTGAAGAAAAACGCCGAACTGCTCAACGTCGCCAATGGCGTGAACGACTACGACAACGCGCTGTTCTCGCCGATCCGCGAAACCGAGTACAACTTCGAAATCAACTACGGCTTCCACGTCACCAACTGGCTGACCGTGCGTCCCAACCTGCAATACGTCGTCCAACCGGGCGGCGTGGATAAAGTCGACAACGCGCTGGTGGCGGGCCTGAAAATTCAGTCTACGTTCTAACGCTGTTGCGATAAGCTCCTTCTCTCTGTGCGCATTTTGCGGGTAGCCATGGCTATCCGCTTTTTTTTGGGTTGCATTGTGAAGATATTCAGGACCGTGGCACATGCATGAGCAACCGCTGCAACGCTTTTTCAAATCCCTGCGCGAGCGTCCTGTGTTCGCCTGGGAGCGCTTCCAGATGCGCGACGTGCTGGTGATCGACCACCCGCTGTGCCAGGCGGTGTTCAGTCGCCAGGGCGCGCAACTGTTGCATTTCCAGCCCCGTGGCCAAAAACCCTGGCTGTGGTGTGCAGCCAAGTGGCCGCAAGTTGGCGCCATCCGTGGTGGCGTACCGGTGTGCTGGCCGTGGTATGGCCGCCATCCGAGTGAGAATGCCTGGCCGTCCCATGGCTGGGCGCGCTTGATCGACTGGAAACTGCTCGACAGCAGCACCGACGATGACGGCGTGCGCCTGCACTGGCAATTGCAGCTGTGCGACTGGCAGGTCGACCTGCACGCGCACTTGGGCGACACCCTGGAATTGCGCCTGAGCACCGAGCATCAGGACGAGCTGCCGTGCCAATTGAGCCATGCGTTGCACGCTTACTGGCGTATTGGTCACGTTGACGAGGTAGCGCTGTCTGGGCTCGACGGTGCACAAGGTTACGACCAGCTCAATCGCCAGGTTTGCCAGCAGGAAGGCGAGCTGCGGGTGGAGGGCGGGTGCCAGCGGGTGTTCCATCACGAAGGCGAATTGCAACTCAAGGACCACGCCTGGCAGCGCGAACTGTGCATCGACACCGGCGACAGCGCCGACACGGTGGTGTGGCACCCAGGCAGTCGGCCGTTGTTAGGCGTGAGCTTTAACGAGGCGTCGGGGTTTGTGTGCGTGGAGTCGGCGATGGCGGGGGCGAGTTTGGCGCCGGGGGAGCGGGCGCATCTCAGTTTGCAGGCGCGGGCTGGGGTTTAGCGATGTGGTTGATGGCCTCATCGGGGGCAAGCCCCCTCCCACAGTTTAATTTGTGAATACCTTCAAATGTGGGAGGGGGCTTGCCCCCGATGAGGCCAGTGAAACCAACACACAGCCTTGCTCAGTTGAACTCGTCGCCCACCGGATACCGGCTGTCATTCAAGCTCTCTTTGATCTTGCGCAAATGCGGCTGGAAATCCACGCCACGGCGCAAGGTCATGCCGGTTGCCAGCACATCCAGCACCGTCAATTGGATGATCCGCGAGGTCATCGGCATATAGATGTCGGTGTCTTCCGGCAGCGGAATGTTCAGGCTCACGGTACTGGCCTTGGCCAGCGGTGAGTTCTCGGCCGTCACGCCCAGCACTGACGCGCCGTTTTCCCGCGCGATACGCGCCACTTCCACCAGCTCACGGGTACGCCCGGTGTAGGAAATGATCACGAACAACTCGCCCGTGTGCGCCACCGACGCGATCATGCGCTGCATCAGCACGTCCGCGTGCGCGGTCACGGCCAGGTTGAAGCGGAAAAACTTGTGCAACGCATCCATGGCCACCGGGGCCGAAGCGCCCAGGCCGAAGAAGTGGATTTGCCGTGCCTGGATCAACAGGTCCACGGCCTTGCTGATCAGCGCCGGGTCCAGGGCCTGGCAGGCGCTGTCCAGGGACGCAATGGCGCTGCCAAAGATCTTCTGGGTGTAGGCCTCAGGGTTATCATCGGCCTCCACAGCGCGGCTGACATACGCCGCGCCACTGGCCAGGCTTTGCGCCAGCTGCAATTTCAGTTCAGGGTAACCGCTCACGCCGAACGAACGGCAGAAACGGTTGACCGTCGGTTCACTGACCGAGGCAGCCTGGGCGAGGGCGGCAATGGAGAAGCGGGTCGCCTGCTGCGGGTTGAGCAGGATGACCTCGGCGACTTTTTTCTCGGCCTTGTTCAATTCTTCGAGGCGGTTCCGGATCTGTTCCAGAAGATTTCGCACGCGGTCCATTCAGTCTTTCCTTCGGGCGACGATGCAAATTAGGGTGGTAACCAATCGATAAGTGGTCTTTTGCGGTGGCCTATCCTACTGAGGGTAGCTGAACACCACCACTCGGAATGCGTATTTCGGGAAAATGTTGTGGTTATTACTACATTTTTCCTTGAGTGATGCCTTGAAAAAAGGTATTTGTAGCTTAACTTGATAAAAGAACAAACATCATGCCTTCGATAACCGTAGAACCCTGCACCTTTGCCCTGTTTGGCGCCTTGGGTGATCTGGCGCTGCGCAAGTTATTTCCTGCCCTCTACCAACTTGATGGCGCGGGGCTCCTGCACGACGACACGCGCATCCTGGCCCTGGCCCGTGAAGCCGGTTCCGAGCAGCAGCACCTGGCGCACATCGAACAAGCACTGCGCAAATACGTCGGCAAGGAACTGGACGAAACTATCGCCCAGCGTTTCCTGGCGCGCCTGACCTATGTTCACGTCGACTTCATGAAAGCCGATGACTACGTGGCCCTGGCGGAAATCGCCGGCACTGCGCAACGCCTGATCGCCTACTTCGCCACCCCGGCGGCGGTGTACGGCGCGATCTGCGAGAACCTGTCGAAGGTCGGCCTGGCGGAAAACACCCGCGTGGTGCTGGAAAAGCCCATCGGTTCGGACCTGGAGTCCTCGCGCAAGGTCAACGACGCCGTGGCGCAGTTTTTCCCGGAGAACCGCACCTACCGCATCGACCACTACCTGGGCAAAGAGACCGTCCAGAACCTGATCGCCCTGCGTTTCGCCAACAGCCTGTTCGAAACCCAGTGGAACCAGAACTACATCTCCCACGTGGAAATCACCGTGGCCGAGCAGGTCGGTATCGAAGGCCGTTGGGGCTATTTCGACAAGGCCGGCCAGCTGCGTGACATGATCCAGAACCACCTGCTGCAACTGCTTTGCCTGATCGCCATGGACCCGCCGGCCGACCTGTCCGCCGACAGCATCCGCGACGAGAAGGTCAAGGTGCTCAAGGCCCTGGCGCCGATCAGCCCGGATGGCCTGACCACCCAAGTGGTACGCGGCCAGTACATCGCCGGCTACAGCGCCGGCAAGCCGGTGCCGGGTTACCTGGAAGAAGAGAACTCCAACACCCAGAGCGACACCGAGACCTTCGTCGCCCTGCGTGCCGATATCCGCAACTGGCGATGGGCCGGGGTGCCGTTCTACCTGCGCACCGGCAAGCGTATGCCGCAAAAGCTGTCGCAGATCGTCATCCACTTCAAGGAACCGTCCCACTACATCTTCGCCCCCGAGCAGCGCCTGCAGATCAGCAACAAACTGATCATCCGCCTGCAGCCGGACGAAGGTATTTCCTTGCGCGTGATGACCAAGGAGCAGGGCCTGGACAAGGGCATGCAACTGCGCAGCGGCCCGCTGCAACTGAATTTTTCCGACACCTACCGCAGCGCCCGTATCCCGGATGCCTACGAGCGGTTGTTGCTGGAAGTGATGCGCGGCAATCAGAACCTGTTTGTTCGCAAAGATGAAATCGAAGCCGCGTGGAAGTGGTGTGACCAGTTGATTGCCGGGTGGAAAAAGTCCGGTGATGCGCCCAAGCCGTACGCGGCGGGTTCCTGGGGGCCGATGAGCTCGATTGCACTGATCACGCGGGATGGGAGGTCGTGGTATGGCGATATCTGAATTGAAACTGCCTCAGGGTGTGACGGCCCATGAGTTCCGTACGCCTGCCTTGTTGGCGGACGGCCTGGCCAATGACGTGGCCGAACAACTGCGTGAGGCCATCAGTGCCCGTGGCGAAGCGACGCTGGTCGTCTCCGGCGGCCGTAGCCCCGTCGCGTTTTTCCAGAACCTGGCCAAGCAAGGCCTGGACTGGTCCAAGGTCACCGTTACCCTGGCCGATGAGCGCTGGGTACCGGTGGAGCACGCGGACAGCAACGCCGGTTTGCTCAAAGCAAACCTGTTGCAAGGCCCGGCGGCTAAAGCCAAGTTCCTCAGCCTCTACAGCGCTGCGGCCAACCTTGAAGAGGCCGCCGAACAGGCCGATCGCCTGCTGGCCGAGCTGCCCGCCATTGATGTGCTGGTATTGGGCATGGGCGATGACGGCCACACCGCTTCGCTGTTTCCCAACAGTCCGAACCTCGCTGAAGCACTGCAGGCCGACGGTACCCGCCGTTGCTGGCCGATGCTGGCGCCGACCGTGCCGCACCAGCGCCTGACCATGAGTCGCGCGTTGCTGGCCACGGCGAACTACACCGTGCTGTCGATTTCCGGCAGTTCGAAGTTGACCACCTTGAGCGCCGCGCTGGCCAGCAACGACGTTGCTGCCATGCCGATTCGCGCGTTTTTGCAACCCACATTAGAGATTTACTGGTGCCCATGAGCCAAGGATCAGCCGCTATGAAAAGCCCTCAACCGACCGTGTCCATGGCGGATAAAGTTGCCCTGATCGACAGCCTCTGCGCCAAGGCGCGGATCCTGCCGGTGATCACCATCGCCCGCGAACAGGACATCCTGCCGCTGGCCGATGCCCTGGCAGCCGGTGGTTTGACCGCATTGGAAGTGACCCTGCGTTCCGAGTTCGGCCTCAAGGCCATTCAGGTGCTGCGTGAGCAACGTCCTGAACTGTGCACCGGTGCCGGCACCGTACTCGACCGTCACATGCTCGAAGCGGCCGAAGTGGCCGGTTCGCAATTCATCGTCACCCCTGGCATTACCCGCGACTTGCTGGAAGCCTCGGTGCACAGCCCGATCCCGCTGCTGCCGGGCATCAGCAATGCCTCGGGCATCATGGAAGGCTATGGCCTGGGCTACCGCCGCTTCAAGCTGTTCCCGGCCGAAGTCAGCGGCGGCGTCGCGGCCATCAAGGCCCTGGGCGGCCCGTTCGGCGAAGTGAAGTTCTGCCCGACCGGCGGCGTGGGCCCGGCCAACATCAAAAACTACATGGCGTTGAAAAACGTGATGTGCGTGGGCGGTAGCTGGATGCTGGACCCGGAATGGGTCAAGAACGGCGACTGGGCCCGCATCCAGGAAGTCACCGCACAGGCGCTGGCGCTGCTGGATTGAGCTGATTTACCGAATCGTTGTTGCTGTGCTTAACGGCATTTTTGCGGCGCACTTGGTCGGTGTGCCGCTTTTTTTTGCCTGTAGAAAACTTGAATTCAACGCCGCTCCCACATTTTTAGTCTGCGTTCAGTTGGGTAATCGCGTTCACCAACACGCTGATGTCCGCAGCTGAAGTCACTAGCCCCGGCGTTACCCGGATACACGTGCCAAATGCTGCACCGACACGCGTGGTAGTAAACAAGTCAAAGTCCCTGAGCAACCGATCTACCATCACCTGCTGGTCCCTTCCGACAAACTTGAACGCCGTAATCCCGCAATACAACCTGGGATCATTCGGCGTCAGCACTTCAATCCCCGGCAAAGCCCGCACTTGGTTCACCCACAAATCCCGCAGGTAATTAACCCGCGCACCCTTGGCCGCCGAGCCACCCAACTTCCGGTGCTCTTCAAACACCAATGGCAGTGTCATCAGCGCCGGAAAGTTCGGCGTGCTGTAGGACGTGCGTGCGCGTACGTCGGTAGCCGGGTAGTGAAACTCGCCCATGTCCGGGTCGATATCGGCCAGGCGCTCCGGGGCGATGTACAGAAAGCCCAGGGTCAGCGGCGCGCCGATCCATTTGTGCAGGTTGAAACCGGCAAACTGAATGCCTAACTCGGCGAGGTTGAACTCGATCTGGCCCAGGGCATGGGCGTCATCGAGGATCACGTCGATATCATGCTCGCGCGCCGCCTGGGCAATCGCGGCAACGGGCATGACCAGCCCGGTGCGGTGGGTAACGTGGGTCAGCGCCATCAACTTGAGGCGCGGGTACTGAGTGAACACGTCACGATAGGTTTGCACGAGGCTGTCGAAACTGGCCGGGTGAGTGTGGGACAGTTCGATCACCTCCACGCCACGGTAACCCGCCAACCAGCGCATGGCCCCTTTGACCGTGTCGTACTCCAGGTCGCTGATCAGCACCTGGTCACCCGGTTGCAGGCAGTTGTAGTTGCGGATCAGTGATTGCAAGGCTTCGGTGGCGTTACGGGTAAACGCCAGCGATTCGGGATCAGCCTCCATCAGCTCGCCGAGTTGTCGACGAATCTCCACATTCTCACCCTGCTCGAACGTCTGACGCACATACAGCGAGTTACTGCGGTTGATAAACGCAACCTGCTCCAGATAGTGCGTTTGCACCGCGTGGCTCATGCGGCCGAAATAGCCGTTTTCCAGATTGATCGGGCCGGGCTCCAGCGCATAGCGCTGCGCGACGGCCTGCCAGTGACGTTCGTTGTCTGCATTCCGTGGCATAGGTGGCTCTTAATGACGAGGGGCGGGCTTGCCGTGTTTGGCGCGCAGGGGTTCAAGCAGTTCAGACAAACCGTTGCTGTCGATTTCCTGCATCAATGCCAACAAACCGCCGAGTTCACCGTGGGGGAAACCCTCGCGGGCGAACCAGTTCAGGTAAGGACCGGGCAGGTCGGCGATGATCCGTCCCTTGTATTTGCCGAAGGGCATTTCGCGGGTGATCAGCAGTTCGAGTTTTTCCGGGTTCATGAGCTTCAGGCGGTAGAGGCGAGGTCTTCGAAAATACAGGCATTCTGCATGAAGGCCAAATGACAGATCATGCAAATAACGTACATACAGATGGTTCAATAATTCGTAAGCTATTGATAATTAATAGAAAAGTTGTTTGTCAAAACCTGGCACGGGCGCTGCAATTACTAAGACACGTTTCTAAACCCGCACAAGGAATTGAAAAATGACTGACATCAACAAAGAATCGATCTCCGTACTCAACGACCTGATCGAGACCAGCAAAGACGGCCAGAAAGGCTTCGCGACTTGTGCTGAAGACATCAAGCATCCAGAGCTCAAAGCCCTGTTTGTGAAACGTTCTGCTGACTGTGCTACTGCGGCTGCCGAGCTGCAGACCGCTGTTCGTGCTCTGGGTGGCGATCCGGAAGAGTCCGGCAGCGTGGCCGGCGCCCTGCACCGTGGCTGGGTCGACGTGAAGTCGATGGTCACCGGTAAAGATGAAGAGGCCGTGCTGAACGAAGCCGAGCGTGGTGAAGACCACGCCCTGAAGGCTTACAAGGAAGCGATCGAGAAGATCAACAAGCACAACCTGCTGGGCATTCGTGACCTGGTTGAGCGTCAGTTCCACGGCGCACAACGCAACCACGACCAAGTAAAAGCCCTGCGTAACCAGGCTCGCGCCCAGTCGTAAGCCCTGTGCTGTAAATGCTGTAAGAAATGTGGGAGGGGGCTTGCCCCCGATTGCGGAGTGTCAATCACTGCATCTTGTGACTGATCTACCGCTATCGGGGGCAAGCCCCCTCCCACATTCGTATTGCATAAGTTTTAGCCAATGCTGATCGGCGGCAACTCGGTCAGGGTCACGACTTGCTGCTTACGCGGCGCCAGAATTTCCGCCTCGCCGTCCACCACCAACTCATCGCGCTGGTTGAATACACGGGTGGCAATGCGCACGCGGAACTTCGGCAGTTTTTCGAGGATCTCCAGGCGCACCGTCAGCGTGTCGCCGATCTTCACCGGCTTCTGGAAGGTCATCTGCTGGCCGATATAGATCGTGCCCGGCCCAGGTAACTCACAGGCCACCGCCGCACTGATCAGGGCGCCGCTGAACATGCCGTGGGCGATACGCTCCTTGAACATGGTCGCCTTGGCGTATTCGGCATCCAAATGCACCGGGTTGTGGTCACCGGACATCGCGGCGAACAGCTGGATATCGCGCTCTTCCACCAATTTGCTGTAGCTGGCGGTCTGGCCGACTTCGAGGGCTTCGTACGGGGTGTTGGTTACCTGGGTCATCTAAAGGTGCATCCTGTGGCTAATCGGTAATTTAACTGTTTGATTTTAAGTGAAAATTCATTCGCAGCGGGCGGGCCTGTGCAAGGTCAGGGCCTGGTCGAGCCACGTCAGCACATCCGCGGTGACGTCATCGCGGTTGGTCTCATTGAACACTTCGTGACGCGCCTGCGGGTAAATAGTCAATTGCAGGTGCTGGCAGCCGGCTTCACGCAGGGCGTGGGCCAGGTGTTTGAGACGCTTGCCCTCACTCACCGGATCACATTCGCCGCCCATCACCAGGATCGGCAGGCCGGGATCGATCTGCGCGAGATTGGACGCTTTGCTGATTTGCTGCAAGCCGCCGAGCAGGTCTATCCACAGCTGGTTGGTGCAGCGGAACCCACACAGCGGGTCGTTGATGTACCTGTCGACTTCCGCCGGGTCGCGGCTGAGCCAGTCGAAAGCGGTGCGATTGGGTTTGAACGCCTTGTTGAACGATCCAAACGACAGGAACTCGATCAGCGCACTGCGCCCGCGCAAGCCCTGGCGCAGGCGCTCGGCCCGTGCGATCACCCGCGCGGCGCGGTACAGCGCCACCGGCTGGAAATTCGAACCGCTGAGGATCGCCCCGGTCAGGCTGGCGCTGTGGTGCACCAAGTAGGCCTGGGCGATGTAACTGCCCATGCTGTGGCCGAGCAGAATGATCGGTAACCCCGGCTGCTGCTGGCCGATATGCTGGTTGAGGCTGGCCAGGTCGCCCACCACCTTGTTCCAGCCGTCCTTCTCTGCGTACAGACCCAACGTGCCTTCATCGGCGGTACGGCCGTGGCCACGCTGGTCCAGCGCGTAAAGGCCGTAGCCGGCACCGCACAAGGCTTCGGCCAGGCGTGCGTAGCGCCCGCTGTGCTCGGCCATCCCATGGGAGAGCATCACCAGGGCCTTGGGCGGACCGTCGGGCATCCATTGATTGACGTACAGGCGGCAGCGGTCATTCGCGGTCAGCCAGAAGGTGCTGTGGTTCATAGCGGTTCCTTTTCTCAAGGTCTGCTCAAGGTCTGGTCTGCTCAGGTTCGTTCCAGTGTATAGCTCATCCCGAGGGAAGCGTCTGATCAGTGCAGGGCCTTGTAGGAAGATTCACACAGTTAATGACGCTCTTTCCTGTATTTGCCTGTTTGGCCATAGCTGCTAACGTCCCCTGAGCTCCGCTTTTTATAGATGTAGAGGTTTTACACCAGCAGCGGCCGGACACACTCAGGTAAGAGGACAAGAATAATGCAACCTGATTTCTGGAATGACAAACGCGCGGCGGGCGTACCCAATGACATCGACCTCGCGGCCTACAAGTCGGTGATCGAAGTCTTCGAGCGTTCCTGCAAGGCCTTTGCCGACCGTCCGGCATTCAGCAACATGGGCATCACCCTGACCTACGCCGAGCTTGAACGCCAGAGCGCAGCGTTCGCCGGCTACCTGCAGCAGCACACCGACCTCAAGCCGGGCGAGCGCATTGCGGTGCAGATGCCCAACGTGCTGCATTACCCGGTTGCCGTGTTCGGTGCCTTGCGCGCCGGGCTGATCGTGGTCAACACCAACCCGCTGTACACCCCGCGCGAGATGCGTCACCAGTTCAAGGATGCCGGTGTGCGTGCGTTGGTCTACCTCAACCTCTTCGGTTCGCGGGTGCAAGAGGTGTGCAGCGACACCGAGATCGACTACCTGATCGAAGCCAAGATGGGCGACTTCATGCCCGCCGCAAAGGGTTGGCTGGTGAACACCCTGGTCGACAAGGTCAAGAAGATGGTCCCGGCCTACAGCCTGCCGCGCGCGGTGTCGTTCAAGCGCGCCCTGCGCATGGGCGCAGGCCTGGGGGTGACCCGCCACCCGGTGACCCTGGATGACATCGCCGTGCTGCAATACACCGGCGGCACCACTGGCTTGGCCAAGGGCGCGATGCTCACCCACGGCAACCTGGTGGCAAACATGCAACAGGTGCGCGCCTGCATGTCCCAGACCGGCGAGGACGGCCATCCACTGATCAAGGAAGGGCAGGAGGTGATGATCGCGCCGCTGCCGCTTTACCACATCTATGCTTTCACCGCGAATTGCATGTGCATGATGGTGTCCGGCAATCACAACGTGCTGATCACCAACCCGCGCGACATCGGCGGCTTTATCAAGGAGCTTAAAAAGTGGCGCTTTACCGGGCTGTTGGGGCTCAACACGCTGTTTGTGGCCTTGATGGACCACCCGGATTTCAAAAGCCTGGATTTTTCCCACCTCAAGCTCACCAACTCCGGCGGCACCGCGCTGATCAAGGCCACGGCCGAGCGCTGGGAGCAGATCACCGGCTGTGCGATAGGCGAGGGCTACGGTCTCACCGAAACGTCCCCTGTGGCCAGCACCAACCCCTACGGCAACAAATCACGCCTGGGCACCGTGGGCATTCCTGTGCCAGCCACGGCAATGAAGGTGATTGATGACCAGGGCCTCGAACTGCCGTTGGGTGAACGCGGCGAGCTGTGCATCAAGGGCCCGCAGGTGATGAAGGGCTACTGGCAGCAACCGGCTGCCACCGCCGAAGCGCTGGACGCCGAAGGTTGGCTGAAGACCGGCGACATTGCAGTGATCGATGACGATGGCTTTGTGCGCATTGTCGACCGCAAGAAGGACCTGATCATCGTCTCGGGCTTCAACGTGTACCCCAACGAGATCGAAGACGTGGTGATGGCCCACCCGGCGGTGGCCAACTGTGCCGTGATCGGCGTACCGGATGATCGCACCGGGGAGGCGGTGAAGCTGTTTGTGGTGGCGCGTGCGCAAGGGGTGAGCCTTGAGGAATTGAAGGCGTACTGCAAGACCAACTTCACGGGGTACAAGGTGCCCAAGCATATTGTGTTGCGTGAGTCGTTGCCGATGACGCCGGTTGGCAAGATTTTGCGGCGTGAGCTGCGCGACATCGCCTGATTTGAAATGCAGTAAAAATGTGGGAGGGGGCTTGCTCCCGATGGCGGTAGGTCAGTCACAACATATGTCGACTGAACTGGCGCCATCGGGGGCAAGCCCCCTTCCTACATGGGTACTGTGTTGTCCTGAAAGCCTCGTTCCAGAGCCGTTCATGAGCGTATTTCGGCTTCGTTTAAAGCGTGACCAATTATTGTAGGACAGTCGTGTTTATGACCGTGGGCCCCTTCTTTGGCTCTAGGCGGCCCTTGGCAAAGCTGCTACTCTCGGCGCGCTTTGTGACGTCTCGGCCTGCTTGAAAGCGCCAGATTCACCTAAAAAAACATACACCAATAATAATCGCATCAAATGCGATGATGAATTCGCGTCGCTGACGTCGCTGAGGAGTGGGCTTCCATGAACGAAGACTTTTGGAAGGATAAGTACCCCGCCGGGATTGCTGCACAAATCAATCCAGACGAGTATCCAAATATTCAGGCGGTACTGAAGCAGTCCTGCCAGCGCTTCGCCAACAAACCGGCTTTCAGCAACCTGGGCAAGACAATCACCTACGGTGAATTGTATGAATTGTCCGGCGCCTTCGCCGCGTACCTGCAGCAACATACCGACTTGAAGCCCGGCGACCGCATCGCCGTGCAGTTGCCCAACGTCCTCCAATACCCGGTTGCCGTATTCGGTGCCATCCGCGCCGGCCTGATCGTGGTCAACACCAACCCGCTGTACACCGCGCGGGAAATGGAACACCAATTCAACGACTCCGGGGCCAAGGCCTTGGTCTGCCTGGCCAACATGGCTCACCTGGCGGAAAAGGTCGTGCCCAAGACCGCCATCAAGCACGTGATCGTCACTGAAGTCGCTGACCTGTTGCCGCCGCTCAAGCGCCTGCTGATCAACAGCGTCATCAAGTACGTGAAGAAAATGGTCCCGGCGTTTCACTTGCCCAAGGCGATCAAGTTCAACGACGTGTTGGCCAAGGGGCATGGCCAACCGGTCAGCGACGCCAACCCGGCCAGCGGCGATGTAGCCGTGCTGCAATACACTGGCGGCACCACCGGCGTGGCGAAGGGCGCGATGCTCACTCACCGCAACCTGGTCGCGAACATGCTGCAATGCAAGGCGCTGATGGGTTCCAACCTCAACGAAGGTTGCGAGATCCTGATCACGCCGCTGCCGCTGTACCACATCTATGCGTTCACCTTTCATTGCATGGCGATGATGCTGATCGGCAACCACAACATCCTGATCAGCAACCCGCGCGACCTGCCGGCGATGGTCAAGGAGCTGTCGAAGTGGAAGTTCAGCGGCTTTGTCGGCTTGAACACCCTGTTCGTCGCGCTGTGCAACAACGAAGCCTTCCGCAAGCTGGACTTCTCCGCGCTGAAAGTCACCCTGTCGGGCGGCATGGCATTGCAACTGGCAGCCGCTGAACGCTGGAAGGCCGTGACCGGCTGTGGCATCTGCGAAGGCTACGGCATGACCGAAACCAGCCCCGTGGCTACCGTGAACCCGATCCAGCACATCCAGATCGGCACCATCGGCATTCCCGTGCCGTCCACCGTGTGTAAAGTCATCGCCGACGACGGCACCGAACTCGCACTGGGTGAAACCGGCGAGCTCTGCGTCAAGGGTCCGCAAGTGATGAAGGGCTACTGGCAGCGCCAGGAAGCCACCGACGAGATGCTCGACAGCGAAGGCTGGCTGAAGACCGGTGACATCGCGATCATCCAGCCCGACGGCTATATGCGCATTGTCGACCGCAAGAAAGACATGATCCTGGTCTCGGGCTTCAACGTGTACCCCAACGAACTGGAAGACGTGTTGGCGGGCTTGCCGGGGGTGCTGCAGTGCGCGGCCATCGGCGTGCCGGACGAGAAGTCCGGGGAGCACATCAAGCTGTTTATCGTGGTCAAGCCAGGCGCAACCCTGACCAAGGAGCAGGTGATGGAGCACATGCGCGCCAACGTCACCGCCTACAAAGTGCCCAGGGCCGTGGAGTTCCGCGATGCGTTGCCGACCACCAACGTAGGCAAGATCCTGCGGCGTGAGTTGCGCGATGAAGAGTTGAAGAAGCTCGGTCTGAAAAAGTAACGCTATACCCATGTGGGAGGGGGCTTGCCCCCGATAGCGGTGTATCAGTCAGCAATCTGCAGCTGACACACCGGCATCGGGGGCAAGCCCCCTCCCACATTTTTTATGCGTTTTCTACAGGGCGAACTGCGCGAAGCTCACACCGGCGCCTGCAGGGCGCACATCCTTCAAGAACGAATCCTTATCCGCGCTCAGCTCCAGGGTGATCTCCGGCTTGCGCTTGCCCGCGTTGCGCACCACCAGGCCTTCAAGATTCTCGCGCAGGAACACCGTCGGCACCTTCAGATGCAGCAACTGGTCGGTCTCGGCGTTATGCATCAACAGATGAATCCACTCGTACTGGCCCACGCCAATCCGCACCACCGGCAAGTCGAACCACCAGATGTTGCGTTTGCTGTCCAGGTCGGTGAAGTGGCAGTTGTTGACGCCGAGTACGGCACCGCCCAGTTCAGTGTTTCTGCGGGCGATGGCCTGTGCTTTATTGAGTTTCATAACCTTCCTACGGGATCTGTTATTCAGCGTTGTAGCCTGAATGTGCCGGGCATTCTCGTGGGTTGGCCGCAAAACATAAAGCCAAACCTGCAACCGGCGATGAAATGCCTGCGCAAAAATAATTGAAACTCTGCCGAACGGCCTCAGGTCAATCTTTACGTAATGACCAAAAACCATCGATTGTTTCAGGAGAAATACCATGAGCAGTACATCCGATAAGGTTAAAGGCGTAGCGAACGAAGCGGTCGGCAACATTAAGCAAGGCGTCGGTAAAGTCACCGGCAACGACAAACTGCGCGCTGAAGGCGTGGTGCAGGAAAAGAAAGGCGAAGTTCAGAAAGCTGTCGGCGATACCAAAGACGCCGTGAAAAAAGCGACCAAGTAAGCCTGAATCGCTGGCTGGTTTCACGCAGCCCGACGGCCATCCACGGATGGCCGTTTTTGTGTCACCTGATGCGGTTAAAGTTTCGAAATTGTTTCAAGGTCGCCAAATAGGCTACCTTGATGTAGAAAACGGCCCCTGAGTCGCCCACGAACCTTCCTTTTGCGGCGAAAGGAGACGCTATGATTTTCCCGGTACTAGAAGGCCTCAAGCTGCACAAAGTGCTGGTGCGCACCGTCAAGGAATTTGTCGATGACGAGATGCCCACCTACGCCTCGGCGCTGGCCTACCAGATGCTGTTCTCGCTGTTTCCCTTCCTGCTGTTCCTGATTGCCCTGATCGGTTTCCTGCACCTGCCGGACTTCTTTACCTGGCTGCGCCTGCAGTCCGAGCTGGTGTTGCCGCCCCAGGCCCTGGAGCAGGTCAACCCGGTGATCGACCAGTTGCAGCAATCCAAGGGTGGCCTGCTGTCGGTGGGTATCGTGATTGCGCTGTGGACGGCCTCGGCCGGCGTGCGTCTGATGATGAGTGCGATGAACGCCGCGTATGACGTGGTCGAAGGTCGGCCTATCTGGAAGCGCTTTCCGCTGTCGATTTTCTACACCGTCGGCATCGCCGGCATGCTGTTGGCCGCTGCAGCGTTGATGGTGCTCGGCCCGCAGGTGATGGAGTGGTTGGCGGGGCAGATCGGCATGCAGGAGTTCGTGGTCACCTTGTGGACCATCGTGCGCTGGCCGTTGATCGTGATCCTGCTGATGTTTGCCGTGGCCCTCATGTATTACGTGATGCCGGACGTCGAGCAGAAATTTCGCTTTATCACCCCAGGCTCGGTGCTGGCCGTGGTGGTCTGGATCGTGGCCTCCCTGGGTTTTGGTTATTACGTCAAAACCTTTGCCGACTACAACGCCATGTATGGCAGCATCGGTGCGATCATCGTGTTGCTCCTGTACTTCTACATTTCTGCGGCCGTGCTGTTGCTGGGCGCGGAGATGAATGCGGTGATCGAGCACATGTCCGCCGAGGGCAAGGACCCTGGCGAAAAAGAGTTCGATGAACCCGGCCACACCGTTGAAAAACAGCACGTCTCAGGCCTTGGCCGGGACCATTCCAAGCCCACCCCTGACGAAGTCTGATCGATGATCCGTGAAATCCTGAAAATGGGCGACGAGCGCCTTCTGCGTATCGCGCCTCCGGTTCCGCCGGAAATGTTCGACAGCCCCGAACTGTGGCAATTGATCGATGACATGTTCCAGACCATGGAACACGTGGGCGGCGTCGGCCTGGCCGCGCCGCAGATCGGCGTTGACCTGCAATTGGTGATCTTCGGTTTCGAGGCCAGCGAACGCTACCCGGACGCGCCGCCGGTGCCGCAGACGATCCTGATCAACCCGCTGATCACGCCGCTGGGCCCGGTGCTTGAAGAGGGGTATGAAGGCTGTCTGTCCGTGCCCGGCATGCGGGGCGCGGTGAGCCGTTACCAGCAGATTCGCTATGAAGGGTTTGATCCGAAGGGCGAACCTATCGTGCGGTTTGCCGATGGTTTTCATGCACGGTTGGTGCAGCATGAGTGCGATCACTTGATCGGCCGGTTGTACCCGTCGCGGATCACTGACTTCAGCAAGTTCGGGTTTATCGAGGTGATGTTTCCGGACATGGATCCCACGGCCGACGCCTAGCGTTCAGGCCCAATGAGACCGAACGGTGGGAGCGAGCAAGCCCGCTCCCACCGTTGGGATGCCTTTCAAGTCGGGTTATTTGGCCGGCTTCACAAACCGCAACGTCATCCGATCCGACTCGCCAATCGCCACATACTTGGCCTTGTCCTGCTCCCCCAATTTCAATGTCGGCGGCAACGTCCACACCCCAGCCGGATAGTCCTTGGTGTCTTTCGGGTTGGCGTTGATTTCGCTCTGTCCCGCCAGCTTGAACCCGGCATCCGTCGCCAGTTTCACCACCTGGGCCGTGGTCAGGTAACCGCTGTCTTTGATCGCGTCCAGATCGGCCCCCTCCTTGGCCCGATGATCCTCCACGCCCAGCACGCCACCCGGTTTCAGCACGGTGTAGAAGGCACTGAACGTCTTCGCTGCGGTATCAGCCGCGACCCAGTTATGCACATTACGGAATGTCAGCACGGCGTCTGCCGAAGCGGGTTTGCCGAACACCGGCGCCTTGGGGTCGAACTCGACCACCTCAGCCTTGCCGTACCGAACAGGGTCAGCCGCGAATTTCTTTTTCAGGTTCTCTTCCGAGGTGCGCGCATAGGCACTGCTGCTCGCGGCCTGCACCGCCGCGATGTAATGCCCGTGATCCTTGAGCAGCGGTGCCAGCACCTCGCTGTACCAGCCGCCGCCGGGGGTGATCTCGATCACGGTTTGCTTGGCGCCCAAGCCAAAGAACGCCAGTGTCTGTTGCGGATGGCGATAACCGTCGCGGGCGCTGTTGGCCGGGTCGCGCCAACTGCCGGCGAGCACGCTCTGGTACTGCTGGGCGGTGAAGGTGGCGTCGGCTGCCTGGCTTAAAACCGGGGCGAGCAGGGCGGTGAGGGACAGAGCTGCGAGTGTGGTTTTCATGATCATCCTGTAA
The DNA here is from genome assembly GCF_002859085.1 of Pseudomonas sp. QC2. NCBI lineage: Bacteria > Pseudomonadati > Pseudomonadota > Gammaproteobacteria > Pseudomonadales > Pseudomonadaceae > Pseudomonas > Pseudomonas sp. QC2. Next base: position 113,044 of record NZ_PKKS01000019.1, on the reverse strand, counting down.
AGGGCCACTGTGCCGCCGAGGCTAGCATGGGCCCTGTACGCTCGGATCACACATTATCCGAGGTCGACCTCACCAAACGATCTAAGCCCATCGCGATCATCGGTTTGTTGCGTTTGTAGCGCACCAGCCGTTCGCTGAGAGACTGCGGCAACAGCGTGTCCTGACTGAACCCCATGCGCTGATACAACCCCTCCAAGTCCGGATGGCACAACAACCACACTGTACCTTCGACATCGGCCACCGCCGCCGCGATCACCTGCGCCGCCAGCCCCTGGCCGCGATAGGCCGGATCAACAAACACTCCGGTCAGCCACTGCCCGCCGACCACGGGTGTGAGGCACAGACCCGCGACAATCTCGCCATCGCGCGCCACCCACAAACGCCCGCCCTTGAGCGCCTTCATCGGCGAATTGTGGCTGCGGTAAAATTTATTCAGCAACGGCCAAAGCGGCTCTGCCAGCGGTTCGATGTGCAATGGGGGCATGGTGTTCAGGCAAGCGTTATCAAGGACCGGGGATTATAAGCGCCTTCTGTCTTGCAATAGGTGGTATACCCACTGCTACATCCCCTGTCAGTGGAGCACGCATCATGGCCAAAGGTATGGATTCAAAGAAAGCCGCGAAGAAGAAACCGGCAAAGACCGCAGATGAAAAACGCGCCGACAAAAAAGCCAAGAAAACTGAGACAGGCCTGTTCGGTCACTGAGTGACACGCTTGTAAGCAAACCCTCTGCAAGATTTCCCAGCCTCTACCGTAAGCCCCAAATGGCCGCTTGAAACCGGTTCTCTGCAGCGAAGCCGATCAAATGTGGGAGCACGCCCGCTCCCACAGGTTGATTGCATTTCAGTTCATCTGCTTTCTGCTGCCAGGGCCGTAATCACCGCCGGCCGTGCGCCGATCCGCTGCTGAAACGCCGCCAGCGCCGGCCACTCGCCCAGATCAATAGCGTGAAACCCTGCCCAGCGCAGCACCACGAACAGGTAGGCGTCCGCTACCGAATATGCGGTGCCCAACAGATAATCCTGGTGTTCCAGCGTCTGCACCAGCACCGCGAAACGCTTGAAGAGGGTGGCCTGGAACAGGGCACGCACCTCGCCCTGGATGGCATCGTTGAAGAACACCGCCAACCCGCCGTGCACTTCGGTCGCGATGAAATTCAGCCATTCCTGCAACCGCACGCGCTCCCAGCTGCCATTGGCCGGGGCCAGTCCGACGGTGGGTTTCAGGTCGGCCAAGTACTGCAGGATCGCGCTGGCTTCGGTCAGCACCTGGCCATCGTCCAGCCTCAGCGCGGCGACGTAGCCCTTGGGGTTGATCTGCAGGAAATCCTCGCCATCGGCGGTGGTTTTGGCCTGGTTATCAACCCGCACCAGGTCGAACGGCAACGCCAATTCGCGCAGGACGATATGCGGGGCGAGGGAACAGGCGTGGGGGGCGAAATACAGTTTCATCTGGGGCAGCTCCGTTGAATTTGCGCCAGTCTCGTGGGCGTGGCACCTTGCGTAAAATTAAACCTTCAGACCCCTGCCATAAGGATCGCTACTGCCATGATGAACCTGATGCATTGGCGCCTGCTGGTGGCGGTGGCCGATCACGGCAGCATCACCGCCGCCGCCGAGCATGTGGGCATGACCCAATCCGCCGCCAGCCAGGCCATGGCCGGCATGGAGGCATCACTGGGTGCGCAGCTGTTTACCCGCGAGCCGCGCAAGACCTTGCCCACTGCCTTGGGCTTGAGTGTGGTCGAGCAGGCGCGGGTGATGCTCACAGCCTTGCAGGCGATTCGCAGCACCGTGGACGAAGCCAGGCCCATGCTGCGTGGGAGTATTCGCATTGCAAGTTTCCCCATGGTGCTGGTGGCCTTTCTCACTCCGTTGTTACAACGCTTCGCGCAGCTTCACCCCGGTATAGAGGTCACCACCCTTGAAGTCACTGACAACGAAGTGAACACGTTGCTCGACGCAGGCCTGATCGACTTCGGCGTAGTGCTCAACCCCCATCCTGGGCGCAATGCCACGGTGTTGGGGCGGGACAATTGGCTGGCGGTGTTGCCGGTGCAGCACGCGCTGGCCCAACGTCCGGCGCAGGCCACGGTGACGCTGGAGGAATTGCTGGCACAGCCCTTTGTACTGGCCACAGGTGGCTGCACCGCCAATGCGCGCAGCCTGGGCGCTGATGCCGGGCTGACGCTGAGTGATATTCGCGTGGAAGTGCGCGAGTGGAGCAGTGCCTTCAGCCTGGTTCGCGAAGGTGTCGGCGTGACCCTGGTGCCGGAAATGACCCTGCCAGCCCAACGCCAGGGCCTGCGGGTGATGCCACTGGCCGTGCCCGTGCACCGCGAGTTCTCCCTGGTCGCAGCGCAACACTGTCCGCCCTCCGCTGCTGCCGGCGCATTGTTAAAAATGCTGGCTGACTAGTGGCCTTGCATAGCGCCAAGCCGTGTCTATGCTCACCCAGAACCGTTGATGACGCTTGGCATATAAAGCGATTTGGATGGTTATTTCCCCATGAAGGTGTGCCAGCAATAGCCAACAAATGAATGGAATGCGCCTTCTGGGCGCCGGTAATCAAGGGTGATCTGACCATGTTCAACCGCCATCACAAATCCGACCTGCAACAAATCGAACGTTTCTCCTGCGCACTCACTGAATCCAACGCCAAACTCGCCGCCATCAGCCGTTCCATGGCCATGATCGAGTTCGACCCCAGTGGCGTGATTCTCGACGCCAACGACAACTTCTGCAAAGCCATGGGCTACAGCGCCGAGGAGATTTGCGGCAAACATCACCGCCTTTTTTGCGACGAGGCCTACACCCAAACCGACGCCTACGCCAAGCTTTGGCGTGACCTGGCGCGGGGCGAGGCGCTCAGTGGCACCTTTATGCGCTTGAACAAACATGGCCAGGAAGTCTGGCTCGAAGCCAGCTACATGCCGGTGCTGGACAAAGACAATCACGTATTGAGCGTGATCAAAGTCGCGTCGGATATTTCCGCACGGGTTCACCATGAGCATGAAAACCAGAGCCTGATCGACGCCATCGGCCGCTCTATGGCGGTGATCGAATTCACGCCCCAGGGCCAGATCCTCAACGCCAACGACAACTTCCTGAAAACCGTGCAGTACTCCCTGGATGAGATCGTCGGCCAGCACCACAGCCTGTTCTGCCACCGCAGCGAAGTGGAGTCGCCCGCCTATAAGGCGTTCTGGGCGTCCCTCAACCGCGGCGAGTACCACTCGCACCGCTTCGAGCGCAAAAACAAATACGGCAAGACGCTGTTCCTGGAAGCCTCCTACAACCCGATCTTCGACACCAATGGCCGCTTGTACAAAGTGGTGAAGTTCGCCAGCGACATCACCGACCAAGTCACCACCCTGCGCAGCGCCGCTGACTCGGCTCACGCCACCTCGGTGCAAAACGATGCCTGCGCCCGTAAGGGGTCGGAAGTGGTGCAGCAAACTGTGCAGATCATCGAAGAAATCTCCCTCGACCTGAACCAGGCGGCCGTGAGTATCGACGCGGTCAGCAAGCAGTCGGACATCATCGGCGCCATTGTGCAGACCATCCGCAGCATTGCCGAGCAGACCAATATGCTCGCGCTCAACGCTGCCATTGAAGCGGCGCGGGCCGGTGAGCATGGGCGCGGGTTTGCAGTGGTGGCCGACGAAGTGCGCAGCCTTGCGGGGCGGACCAGCCAGGCGACGGTGGAAATTGTTGATGTGGTGCGCAAGAACCACGACCTGTCGCTGAGCGCCGTGTCGAGCATGCAATCGAGCTTGAGCCGCACAGGGCTGGGTGTAGAGTTGGCGAACGAAGCGGGGCAGGTGATCCTGGAGATTCAGGAAGGCTCACGGCATGTGGTGGATGCGATCGGGCAGTTCAATTCGACGTTGCAGTTGCAGTAACCCCGAGCACGCTTTGCGTAGTGAGCGGGCTTGCCCCGCGCTGGGGGGCGAAGCCGCCCCAATAAAAACGCCGCATTCTGTCAGGCAGAATGCGGCGACTGGTTTTAGGGCGGCTTCGCCCCCCCCCAGCGCGGGGCAAGCCCGCTCACTACAGGCTAAGGGGCTTAGATCGCGGCCAGGGTTTCTTTTACCGCCCGCGCCTGCGGGTCAGTGGTCTTTGCAGCTACCTGCTGTTCTTGCTGCTGCTTCAAGCGTTCCGCCACTTGCTTGGAAATAGCGTCCTGCTTTTCCTGCGACATGTTCTGCACATCCGCCTCGGTCAAACCCTGCTCCTTGAGCAACTGCTCACGAATGCGCTCGGCCGGGGATTTGCTCATGTAATCGGTGAACTCGGACCGCGCCGTGCTGGTGGTCGAACCGGTTTTCGGCACGTCTGTTGTCGCCGTGGAGGCGGTAACGGCCTCTGTGGTGGTCTGCAACTGCACGCGGGTCTTGGCGAAGGCTTCGTCGATACGGTCAGTCGCCTTGTCCAACTCCTTCTGCGCGGCCGGCACGGTCACGCTTTGCTGCGCAGCTTGCAAGGCACCGCTGTACAGCGCGCTGGCGGCGGCGTTGGCGGGGTCCATGTCGGGCCGTTTGATCTGTTGAAGGGTCGACACGGCTTGGGTGTTGTTGTTAACCAGCATGATCGGTCACCTAGGGAAATGTTCGGTGCCTCAGGAGGAGCAAATAGCGTGCCGGGTGTGAACGCCTGGAATTAGGGCGCGTATCTATGTCGCTAAGGCAAGAACTGTCCTGTTTGCGGCCAATTCTTGCCGTTGGCGGCTGTCTCACGGCATCACTCAGTGTGTGGTGGTGTGATGGCTTGGTTGTTATCTAGAACGCCAATTCCAGTCAAATCCATCTCCCCACCATTGACTTCTAAGGAGTTTCCATCTGTGTCACTGGCTCTGAAGTAGAACCTTGCGAAAACTTTTCCAGTGTTGGTATTAAATTCAAAAAACGTAATTTGCCCCGCTGTCGCTTGAAAACGGATCTGCTGAGGGTCGGAGGCGTATTTTAAATCGCAGGTAGCGGTCACTGGGCCGCCGGGGGTGATGTCGTATTTGTCGCGGTTTCCGGTAATTCCAAGTGGGAGATGGAATTCCATATAAACGACATCGCTACCTCTCTGAGTCGTGTCCAATGTGTAGCGGAAGGCCATTCTTCTTAAGCTGATTTCATCGGCTCTGTATTCAAGAACCAAACTACCTCTCACGAGTTGTGCTGTGAATTTCCCATTTGTGGGGTTCCTATGGTTACTTTCCATTTGGGAGTCTGTCATGGCGCCGTCCTTGTTTATTAACTGGTGAATTGACAGAGCTGTGTCGCAAGCCCTGCGCAAATCAGGCGCCCATAAGTGCCGCAGGTCCACTGTCAGAAATAACAGTTACGACCAATGGTTGCGTCGTCATCAGTGGGCGATATTTTCCAGCGCCAGGTTACGCGTGCGTGGCCCGAACCAACTGATGGTGATCATCACGATCAACATGCTGCTGGCAATAAACGCCAGTACGCCCGGCGTGCCCAGGTGTTCGAGGATAAAGCCGATCAACAGGCTGCTGAACACCGTCGACAAGCGGCTGAACGAGTAACAGAACCCGACCGCCCGTGCGCGGATGTTGGTCGGGAACAGTTCGCTCTGGTACGAGTGATAACTGAAGCTCAGCCAGGCATTGCAGAAGGTGATCATCACCCCGCAGATCACCAGCCCCACCGCCGTGGTTTGCAGGGCAAACAGGCTGCCGAAGATCACGGCGCCCAGGGCCGAGCCGACGATCTGCCATTTGTTTTCAAAGCGGTTGGCCACCTTCACGAATAACAACGGCCCCAGCGGGTAGGCGAGGGTGATGATGAAGGCGTAGAGCAAACTGTGGGTCACGCTGACGCCCTGGCCTGAGAGCAGCGCGGGCAGCCAATTGCCGAAGCCGAAGAACCCGATGGCCTGGAACACATGGAACACGATCAGCATCAACGCGCGCCGGCGGTACGGCGGTTGCCAGATGTCGGCAAAGCGGCCGCTGCCCTGCACGCTGACGGCTTGCGGTTCGGGCTCGTCCAGCGGTTTGCCGTGATCCTTTCGGCAGCGCGCTTCCAGGTTGTCCATGATCTTCCCGGCTTCGTCGAAGCGGCCTTTCTGTGCCAGCCAGCGCGGTGATTCCGGCAGGCGTTTGCGCAGTTGCCAGATAAACAACGCGAACACGGCGCTCGACAGCACTACCCAGCGCCAACCCGAGATGCCGAACGGCGCCTGCGGCACCAGCCACCACGACATCAGCGCCACCGCCGGCACCGACAGGAACTGGATAAAAAACGCAAAGGCAAACGCCGAACTGCGCATGCGCTTGGGCACCAGTTCCGAGAGGTAGGCGTCGATAGTGACCAGCTCGATGCCCAGGCCGATACCCACCAGGAAGCGCATGCAGATGATGCCCAAGGCCGAGGTCTGGATGCCCATCAACACGGTGGCGACGGTGTACCAGATCAACGCAAAGGTAAAGATTGCCCGGCGCCCAAAACGGTCGGCGATGGGGCTGAGCAGGCTGGCGCCGAGGAACAGGCCCAGGAAGGTCGCAGAGGCGAAGGCCGCCTGGTCCGAGAAGCCGAACACGCCTTCGCTGCCGGTGTGGAAAATCCCGTCGCTGATCAGGCCGGGGCTGATGTAGGCGGTCTGGAACAGGTCATACAGCTCGAAAAAACCACCAATCGACAGCAGAGCCACCAAGCGCCAAACGGTAGCGACGGCGGGCAGACGGTCGATGCGCGCACTGATGTGGGCGGCGCGGAGGGGGTCGATGCCGTCGGTACTGGAGAGTGTGGGCATGGGGAAACTCAATAAGTGATCGGAATCTCGAATGTTTGAAACGCGTCATCCTGGGGATGGTAACCCAGCACCCGCGTGGTCTCGCTCAAATCCAAGCGCTTGAAGCGGTTATTGGAAATACCATGGGCAATCAAGTGCTTCACGCCCTCGGCCTCCACCGAACGTTGCAGCAACTGCACCGCATCACGGGGGCTGAGCCACGCGCTGAGGTCGCGGGCGTTGTTCAGGTCGTGGGTTTCGGGGAACTCGAAGGCGCCGATGCGCAGGGCAATCGTCGACAGCGGGGTTTTTGCCGCGTAGTAGCCGCACAACGCCTCGCCGTAGCATTTGCTCACACCGTACAGGTTAGCGGGCAACACGGGCATGCCGGGTGTGATCTGGCGATCCACCGGGTAGCCTTCGATGGTTTGCGCGCTGCTGGCGAATACCAGGCGTTTTACCCCGGCGTTCACAGCGGCTTCAAACAGGTAGGTCGTGGCGAGGATATTGTTGGGCAGCAACTCGTCGAACGAGGCGCTGGCATGGGGGATGCCCGACAGGTGCACGATCACGTCGATGCCGTCGAGCAGGGCAACCAGGCTGGATTGATCGCTGAGGTCGGCGTGCACGAAGCGGTGTTGGCCCACGTCGAAATCCGGCGCGATGCGATCGGTGAGGGTGAAGCGGTAGCGGTCTTTCGAGCCTTCGAAAAACGTCTTGCCGATTCTGCCGCAGGCGCCGGTCAGCAGTACGTTGAGTCCTTTCACGGTGTCGTCCTTGGTTTAGTTGTGACCGTCGAGGGCAAAGGCCTTGAAGCCAGCGTGCTGACTGAGGCGTTGATAGTACGCCGCGATGGCGGGGTAGGGTGGGCGCTCCATGGGCGTCATTTGCCAGCGGTGCACCGAGAGGCCGATCAGGATATCGGCGAGGGTGAATTCGTCGCCGGCCACGTAGGCACCGGTCTTGGTCAGCTGGCGTTCCAGAATGCCCATCTTGTCGTTCCACCGCTGCACGGCGGCGGCAATCTGCGTCGCGTCCAGACCCTCCGGGTTGCCGCGCACCAGGGCTGTGAAGGCATCGCCCCAGGCGCGGTTGAGTTCGACGGCTTGCCAGTCTATCCACTGCTCGACCCGCGCGCGCGGTGCGGGTTCGGCGGGCAGCAGATCATGCCGTTGGTAAAGGTTCACGAGGTAGCGGCAGATGGTGTTGGACTCCCACAGCACGCCGTGGTCGTCGATCAATACGGGGATCTGGGCGTTGGGGTTCAGGGCGAGGAATTCGTCGGACTGGGTGGGCTTGAAGCCAATGCCCCAGTCTTCGCGCTGGTAGTCGATGCCCAGTTCCTGGCAGGTCCAGAGTACTTTGCGCACGTTGATGGAGGACGTGCGACCCAAGATTTTCAGTGAGTGGCCCATGGTGCTTCCCTGGCGGTGGAAATGTGCAGTGGCCAATGTAGCAGGGAGCACGTATAAGAGCGAGTTGCGCGGAAACTGTGCCTATGAAAGAAACCGGCTCAGAGTGTTATATAGAGCCGGTTGGCTGAGAAGTCTCAATGTATGAGAGGTTGTTATAGTTCATCAAAGTATTGAATGTTGGCCTCACCTTTAACTTCGTGCTCCTGTCCTTTTATGTTTATAAAAAAACTAAATTCCAGCGTTACATGCAGTTGGTTAGGAATATAGGTTGATTTAACCTTCCCACGTAAAGCCTGGTAGCTTGTATTGTCGATATCGTAAAAACCCCAAGGAGGTACGTCATCACTTACGATCTCACCCTCGACAGAGCCGGGCTCATTGCCGATATACACAGTGACTCGAGTGTTTTCGTTTGAGTGAATATGAGTGCCGGTTAAGCGAAATATGCCCTGTCGATCGGTCATAATTACATCGCTAGTAAAAAAAGCTCCGATCGGAGACGCTTCAATATCAAAGTGCCCTTTAGCCTTTTTAGTTTTGATGTTGATGTCGGGTGTGTGTGGGATGCCAGCGGTCATGATTGCTTTCCTCCGGTTTAAATAAACGTTTGGTCCTGAGCATATTGGGAGTCAGGAAGCTTATTAGTCCGTATTATCGGAACCACGTCTACTGTCAGAAATCACAGTGTCTTATTGTATTTGACTGGGCTAACGTACTGAGATTTTATAGTGGGCTTTCTGACGCAATAACTTGGACTTTGTTCTGCAGGGGCAATCAATTGTTAAACTCACGCAGCCTTCTTTCAGCAGCTTGGTGTGTGCTGGTCCACGGCTTTTCCTAGCAGCAAGATGCTCAGTTCACTCAGTTGGTAAATCGCCAGGGCCACATCGCGGTGCTTGCCGCTGAGGTCATCGGACAGGTCGAGCAGCAAGGTGCTGACGGAACATACGGCTTCGTAGCTGTTGATCAGCAGGGTTTCTGTGGAGGTGTCAGGGATGACAGTGAAGAGCGTGTGCGTGGGGATGCTGTGCATGAGTGAAGTACCTGATATGGGCTGATACCTCATCGCTACTAAACGAGGGTGGCAGCTGTACGCAGGTTAGTAGACCGGTATCCCACACAAACCCGGCGCACCCGAAGGCGCCCTGCGCACAGCCACCATCAAGCATCGATAGGCTCATTTATCTTGTGTGAGGAAGCGGGCTACATAAACCCGATCACCGAGAAATTCAGCGACCAGACAACCTTAGAGACCCCCACCCAGGCGCACAAGCCGGCGGATTCTGACGTAAGCGTAGGCAACCGGGCAAGGCGCTTACCGCAATGTCAGTCGCGTCCTACAGGCGTCCTACGTACTCTCCCGCACCTGCAACTCAAACCCCATGTCCACCACCGGTTTGGCGATCTTGTTGCCCGCCATGATCGTCAATAAATGCTCCGCCGCCCGCCGGCCAATCGCTTCACGCGGGGTGCTGATGCTGCTCAGGCGCGGCACCATGAACGAAGACGCCGGCAAGTCGTTGAAGCCCAGCACCGCCACACGCTCCGGCACCTTGATGCCATGGCGCAGGGCTTCCAGCAGCGCGCCCTGGGCCAGGTCGTCGTTGCCGAAGAAGATCGCGTCCACGTCCGGATGCGCCGCCAGTAACTGTAAAAACAACTCGCCGCCCAGGCCCACGGAGGAGGGGCGCGGCGTCAGCAACTCCAGCGCCGGGTCGTACAGGCCGGCTTGTTGCAGCGCTCGGCGAAAACCTTCGCCACGCAGCAAGGTGCGTTGGTCCAACTGCGCACCGATGTACGCCAGGCGCTTGCGCCCACGGGAGATCAAATGCGCTGCCGCCGTCTCGCCCGCCGCCAGCTGCGAGAACCCCACGCAGTTCACGCCGGCGTTCGGGTCCAGGTCCATCATGTACACGCACGGCACATTGCTGGCCTCGACCATCCGTCGGGCGCTTTCGGTGCGATCAAACCCGGTCAGCAACAAACCGCGTGGCTGGTAGGCCATGTAGTTGCGCAGCAGGTTTTCTTCTTCATCGCGCGAATAGTGGGAGTTGCCGATCAGCACTTCAAAGCCCTTGGGCCGCAGTACCTGGTGGATGGCTTCGAGGGTTTCGATAAACAGTAGGTTGGACAACGACGGCACCAGCACCACCACCGAATGGCTCTGGGCCGAGGCCAGGGCGCGGGCGGCGGGGTTGACCACGTAGTTCAGTTCGGCTGCGGCGTGTTGCACTTTTTCCACCAGTTCGGTGGCGACGGTGCTGATGCCGCGTAGGGCACGGGAGGCGGTAATCGGGCTGACGCCGGCCAGGCGGGCGACTTCGTTAAGGGTCGGGCGACCGGTAGTGCGCATTTTTTTATCGTTCTTAGAGGTCATCAGGCGGCTTGCCAAACAAAAATCGAGGCACTAAGGTAGCGCTGTCTCCAAAGGGCTGCAAATTCTTGAACAAAGGGTTGCCTGATCCTGTTCAACGCGTTGGAGCGGATGCACGCGTCACTCCATAAAAAAAGACAAGACGGCGCGGGAAAAGCCTGTTTTTGCACTAGCCTTACAGCGTGCAAAGGTAGCGCTATCTGCGTCCTGAGGTGTTCCATGAGTCAACCTGTTACCGCCCTGGTCATCATGGGTGTTTCCGGCTGTGGCAAGTCCAGCGTCAGCGAGGCCCTGTGCCGCCTGAACGGTGCGACCGCCATTGAAGGCGACAGCTTTCACCCCGCCGCCAACATCGAAAAGATGAGCGCCGGCCACCCCCTCAACGACGACGACCGCGCCGGCTGGCTCGACATCCTGTGCGATGAACTGCGCCGTTCGCTGAAAGCGGGCGAGCATCCCGTACTCACCTGTTCAGCGCTTAAAAAGAAATACCGCGACCACCTGCGCGAAGCCGCGCCGGGCCTGGGTTTCGTCTTCCTGGAACTGACCCGCGCCGTGGCCGCTGACCGCGTGTCCCATCGCCCCGGCCATTTCATGCCGGCAAGCCTGATCGACAGCCAGTTCGCCACCCTTGAGTCGCCCAAAGGCGAGCCGCTGACCTTGGCCCTCAACGCCAGCGAAGACAGCGTCGAGGAATTGGCCGAGCAGACCAATGCCTGGTGGCTGAAACACGGTTTTGAACCATCCAAATAATTTTTTGCCGGAAAAGATAGCGCTATCCCCGGCAGGAAATTCAACACCCGCTTTAATAACAACAACAAACAGGAGAGACCCCCCATGTTTGGCATGTCCCACGAGTCGTACCTGCTGTTAGATGCAGTCGTCACCATCATCGGGCTGATCGTGTTGATCACCCGGTTCAAGGTTCACCCCTTTATTGCGCTGATCATCGCCGCAGGCTTCCTCGGCCTGACCTCGGGCATGCCCGTGGACAAGATCATCAAGGCCTTCCAGGACGGCTTCGGCGGGGTGCTTGGCTTTGTCGGCATCATCCTCGCGCTGGGCACGATGCTTGGCAAGATGATGGCTGAGTCCGGCGGCGCCGATCAGATCGCCCAGACCCTGATCCGCGCCTTTGGCAAGGACAAGGTCCAGTGGGCCATGATGTTCGCCGCGTTCCTGGTGGGCATCCCGCTGTTCTTCGAGATCGGCTTTGTGCTGCTGATCCCGCTGGTGTTCATCGTCGCGCGCCGTACCGGTGTGTCGCTGATCAAGATCGGTATCCCGCTGCTGGCCGGCCTGTCGGCGGTACACGGCCTGGTGCCACCGCACCCCGGCCCGCTGCTGGCCATCGGCGTGTTTGGCGCGGACATCGGCAAGACCATCCTGTACGGCCTGATCGTCGCCTTGCCGACCGCCATCATTGCCGGTCCGATCTTCGGTACGTTCATCGCCAAGTACATCCCGGGCAACCCGTCCCAGGAACTGGTCGACCAACTGGCCCGCGAGACCGATAACAAGTCGTTGCCGAGCTTCGGCATCACCCTGGTCACCGTGCTGCTGCCGGTGTTCCTGATGCTGCTGAAAACCTTCGCCGACATCGCGTTTGCCGAAGGCAACGTGGTGCGCAACTGGATGGACATGATCGGTCACCCGATCACCGCGCTGCTGCTGGCGTTGCTGCTGTCGCTGTACACCTTTGGCCATCGCCAGGGCATCCATTCCAAGCAGATCCTCAAGCTGCTCGACGCCAGCCTGGCGCCGACCGCCGCGATCATCCTGATCATCGGTGCCGGTGGTGGCTTCAAGCAGATGCTGGTGACCAGCGGCGTGGGTGACGTGATCGGCCACATGGCGGTGAACGCACAGATCAACCCGATCCTGCTGGCGTGGCTGGTGGCGGCGGTGATTCGTGTGGCAACCGGTTCGGCCACCGTGGCAACCATTACCGGCGCGGGCATCGTGGTGCCGGTGGTGGGGATGATTCCAGGCGTTAACCGTGAACTGCTGGTGTTGGCAACGGGGGCGGGGTCGTTGATTCTGTCTCACGTCAACGATGCGGGGTTCTGGCTGGTGAAGCAGTATTTCAATATGACCGTGGCTGAGACGTTCAAGACGTGGACGGCGATGGAGACCATTCTGTCGGTCGTAGCGTTGATCTTCATCATGTTGCTGTCGTTGGTGGTGTAAGCCACACCGCAGCATCCCATGGGGTCACCCAATCAAATGTGGGAGGGGGCTTGCCCCCGATGGCAGTGGTTCAGTCACCGGATGCAGTGACTGACACTCTGCTATCGGGGGCAAGCCCCCTCCCACAGTTTGAGCACATTTCTTCAGGTGGATCGGGTCAGGCTTTCTGGGCCAACCCATCCGCCCTGAACATCCCCCGGATCCCCCGCACCGCCTGGCGAATGCGGTCCTGGTTCTCGATCAGCGCAAAGCGCACATGGTCATCGCCATACTCGCCAAAGCCAATCCCCGGCGACACACACACCTTCGCGTCCAGCAGCAATTTCTTGGCAAACTCCAGCGACCCCATGGCGGCATACTGCTCGGGAATCTTCGCCCAGACGTACATCGACGCCTTCGGATTCTCCACCATCCAGCCCAGCTCATGCAGGCCCTTGACCAGCACATTGCGGCGCTGGCGGTACTGCTCGGCGATGTCTTTCACGCACTGTTGGTCGCCTTCCAGCGCCGCAATCGCCGCCACCTGCAGCGGGGTGAAGGTGCCGTAGTCGTGGTAACTCTTGATCCGCGCCAGGGCGTTGACCAGTTCCGGGTTACCGACCATGAAGCCGATGCGCCAGCCGGCCATGTTGTAGCTCTTGGACAGGGTGAAAAACTCCACCGCAATGTCCTTGGCGCCCGGCACCTGCATGATCGACGGGGCTTTCCAGCCGTCGTAGACGATGTCGGCGTAGGCCAGGTCATGCACCACCAGCACGTCGTACTGCTTGGCCAGCGCAATCACGCGCTCGAAGAAGTCCAGTTCCACGCACTGCGCGGTGGGGTTGGACGGGAAGCCGAGGATCATCATCTTTGGCTTGGGGATCGAGCCGCGAATCGCCCGCTCCAGCTCGTCGAAGAAGTCCACGCCGGGCACCAGCGGCACCGATCGCACCTGGGCGCCGGCAATCACGGCACCGTAGATGTGAATCGGGTAGCTCGGGTTCGGCACCAACACCGTGTCGCCCTGGTCCAGGGTGGCCAGCATCAAGTGCGCCAGGCCTTCCTTGGAACCGATGGTGACGATGGCCTCGGTTTCGGGGTCGATGTCCACTTCATAACGGTCTTTGTACCAGCGCGAAATCGCCCGGCGCAGGCGCGGAATGCCTTTGGACGTGGAGTAGCCGTGGGTGTCTTCACGCTGGGCGACGGTGACCATTTTCTCCACGATATGCGGGGGAGTGGCGCCGTCCGGGTTACCCATGCTCAAGTCGATGATGTCTTCGCCGCGCCGACGCGCAGCCATCTTCAGCTCGGCAGTGATATTAAAAACGTAAGGGGGGAGTCGATCTATGCGCGCAAAGCGGCGCGGCGAACCTTGGTCTGCCATTGTTGCCTCGAGAGTACGTAAGCGCCCGGAACCGTCCGAGCGACGTCGGCCACTGCGGTGGCCTGCGGGGCAGACAATACGGTCGATGATGGCCAGTTGTCCAGATGCGTAGGAAAATTTTCTGCATGGAGTCCAGCGCGGATATGCCCCTATACTCGATACGGGTTTGTACCCTCATAAGAAGGAGACTGTTCGTATGGATCAGCAGACAAAACAACCGTTAGAGCCACGCATGGAAGCCGGTAAAGCCCTGGTGATCGCCGGGGTGCAAGGGCGTTACTCAAAGGCCACCGTGGGGGATATCCCCAAGCTGTGGGAATTGTTCGATACCTGCATCAAGGACATCAAGAAACGGGTTGGCGGCGTGACGTATGGTGTTTGCCACAACCCCAAGCATGGCGAATTCGACTACATGGCCGGTGTCGAGGTCCCGACCAAGGGCGACGTACCGAGCAACTTCGAGTCCATCGAGATTCCGCCGCTCAACTATGCCGTGTTCCCGCATTACGGGCCGGTGCAGGCACTGGAACAAACGTACGAGCGCATCATGTTCGAATGGCTGCCGCATTCGGGCTACAAGGTGATGGGCGCGGATTTCGAGCGCTACAGTGCCGATTTTGACGGGCGCAAAGGCACCGGGACGGTGGAAATCTGGTTGCCGGTAGGCGAAAGAGGCTGACCGCGACCCTTGTGGGAGCCGGCAAGCCGGCTCCTACGGGACATCAATACAACGTACTTCTGACCCGCTCCGGCATCTCCCGGTCATACGCCTCGGCATCAAACTGCCCATCATTGAGCCGCTTGTGAAACGCCCCCGCTGACGGCAACGCCGAGCGGTCCAAATGTTTCTCCGGGTTCCAGCAGTCCGAGCGCACAAACGCCTTGGAACAGTGGAAATACGCGGCCTCTACCTGCACCAGAATCACCGACCGCGCCGGCTTGCCATTCACCGCAAAACTCTCCAGCAGTTCAGGCTCGATGGAAATCTGCGCCCGGCCGTTCACGCGCAAGGTTTCGCCAACCCCTGGAATGATGAACAGCAACGCAATCCGCGGGTCCTGCACCAAGTTGCGCAAGGTATCCACGCGATTGTTCCCGGGCCGGTCCGGAATCGCCAAGGTGCGCTCATCCACAATCCGCACAAACCCAGGCACATCGCCGCGTGGCGAACCGTCGATGCCGTCCGGCCCGGACGAACTCACCACCACCAACGGCGACGCCCGCACCATGGCCTGGTAGTCCTCGTTGAGAAACGGGATTTCCTTGCGCACGGCGCGCTCGTGGGGGAGGCCGTAGAGGGTTTCGAGTTGTTCGAGGGTTGTCAGCATGTGAGTCACCTTGTCCTTGGATGAATACAGGGGCGTTCAGCCGCCAAAGCTGTGTTGGTAGCTCTGTGCGGATTGCCGAATGGCTTTTGCAACGTGAGGTGCCAACCGACAGTAATCGTCTTCCCGCTTGAGTGTTATTTCGAGGGTTTGGAGCAGCGCCTGGATACGCGTTTCGGGATATTCGACTTCGCAGGCTCTCGCAAAATCGAGGATACCCAGGCGTGAGGCGAACAATGATCTATTTCCGCTCAGGTCCAGCGCCAGCGAGTCCTCGGGGATGTAGGCGGTGGTATTCACGATGTCGTAAGCAGGGGCCAACCGCGTATCCGATTTCACCGGGTCACTGTAGAGCACACCGAAGTTTTTCAGATGTGCATCGCCATTCCCCACTATGCAACTCAGTGCCACGCTATCGAACAACTGATCAAGCGAGCTGCGTAGATGTTCCGGCGCGCAGAAGACGCGCACGGCCTTGGCGACCGCAGCGTAACTCTTGGTGTACTTTTGCTCGGCGGACAGGCCCATCAGTGTGGTCATGTCCTCGAACCCCAGGGGGTTGAGGTGATCGTCCCGATCAAAGCGCCGCATGATGAACAGCTTATTATTCTGTGACAGGTAAAACGGCGGTACGGGCAGGCCTGCATCGCGGGCAATGGACATGCACAGGTATTCATTGATGGCCAGCCCCGGAAATTCGTTGCGCCCGCTTTTGATAATCAGGTCGTTGGTTTTCGAGGTGAATTTGTGTTCGGGTGTATGCGGTTTTTCCGGCACCAGCACTTTAGGCTGCACACCCGAAATACCCGCTCGCAGAATGTAGCGATCCACCAGTTGGACGAATAGATCTTCCGCGCCGTCCCAGGCAAGGATTTCGTCGAGACTTTCCCCGGTCGTGGGAGGGCTGTTGCGATGGAGCAGATCGTTTACTTGATCCGAAGACACAAAAATACGGCCGATCGGCGCGCTGCTACCGGAGAGCGCCAGCAGCAACATCGGGTCGACTTTAACCGTCTTGGCGAGTCGATTGCGCAGTTGCTCCAGGACGTAGCCTTCCGGCAAGTTCATTTGGAAGATAGGGTGAAGTTCTCGGCGGCGATATTCTTCTACGCGAACAGGCATCGACAGACTGACTGCGCTATGTGCGAGTGTTCTATCGCCATAGCGAAACAAATAGTCGTCGGCACTCATCAACACACGGCCGCTTTCACCTTGAGGGGTATGAACGCGTAAGTGGGGGCTATTCATTGAACAAGTCCTCCAGTTCCTCCAAGGTCGGCAGGGTCACAGGCACTAATTTGAATTCGCTGCCCAAGGCTGCAGTCACGCGGGCATAGGCATTCATCGAGACCGAGAGGCTGCCTTTCTCGATTTCGATCAGTTTTTGTCGTGTAACCCCGGCCAACTTCGCCAGATCCGCCTGTTTATAGCCACGGTTAAGGCGCATGGTACGGAGTTGGTTGCCGAGTCGCTGAGTGATTACAGAAATATCCATGTCACATATTCATTACTTGGTTATATTTAAGTTATGTATACGTTACATTTTGAAGGTGTCAAGTTTGGCCTGACCAACCACCCACCTCAACCTTCGCTCATACCCAATCCGGCCCTTATACGCCTCCCCGCTATCCACCCATCCAGCCCTCAAGTACAACCCCATCGCCGCCACATTATCCGCGTCCACCGACAACTCCAGGCCCTTGATCTGCGGCCATGCCTGCAATGCCGCCGCCGGCAGCGCCTGCAAGCAGGCCTTGCCGAACCCGCGCCCTTGTTGATGCCGATCCACCTGCAACGCATGCAAGGTCGCGCTGTGCTCATCCGCCCAATGGGGCAGGCACGGTGGGCGTTTGAGCAGCAGAAAGGCCACGGGCAGGTCGTCGGCGAGCAGGGCGAAGCCTTTGATGGCGTTGGGGTTGGGGTTGACCAACAGGCTGTTCAGCGCGCAGTAGATATCGCCGGAGTACGCCAGTTGCTCGGGATGCACTTGCAGGGTGTCGAGGTGCTGTTTCTGCACAAGGCTCAGCGTCTCATAGGGGACGAGGCGGGTTTCCATCAGTGGCGCATCCGAAATCCTACAAAGAGGCGTGGATTCTAGCGGGTTTGCCGGGGGCGAAATTATTTTTCAGTGGGCTGTCGATTTGCCGCTGGCTTGTTCGATTAAGGGTGTATTCCGCGCTTTTCCTCCCGAAGGAGTATCACCATGAGCACCGCCATCAACACCCTGATCGAACAATGGAAACACGCCGTCACCGCCAAGGATGTCGAGAAAATTGTCAGCTTCTACGCCGACGATATCGTCGCGTTCGACGCCGTCAGCGCCCTGCAATTCAAGGGCAAGGCCGCTTACCAGGCGCACTGGCAGGCCTGCATGGAGTTTTGCCCTGGCCCCGGCGTGTTTGACTTTCATGAGCTGCATATCGTCGCCGCCGACGACAGCGCCTTTGCCCACTGGCTCGCCCACTGTGGTGGCACCGGGCCGGATGGCGTGCTTAAAACCTGCTGGATGCGCGTAACCGCCGGTTACCAGCGCATCAATGGCCAATGGAAAGTGGTGCATGAGCACTGGTCTGCACCTTTCGACATGGAAACCGGCACCGGTCTGTTCGACCTGAAACCTTGACTATCGCGATCTATAGTCAGTAGTCCGAAAACGGAGAACGTCATGAAATACCTGTGCCTGGTCTACAGCGACGAAGCGTTGCTGCAAAGTCTGCCCGACAGCCCCAAGGACCCGGAATGCCATGCTTATGCGGCGTCCGTTCACGGCAGTGGCCGCATGCTGGCCGCCGAAGCGCTGGAGTCGGTCACCACCGCCACCACCGTGCGCATGCGCAATGGCAAGGTGTCGATCACCGACGGGCCGTTTGCCGAGACCAAGGAGCAGCTCGCCGGCTTCTACCTGATCGAGGCGCGGGACCTGAACGAAGCGATCCAGGTGGCCGGCGGCATTCCGGCCGCCCGGGTCGGCAGTGTGGAAGTGCGCCCCGTGCGCGAATTGAATCTCTGAACAACAACCATAAGACTCAAGAGGTTTACCCCATGTCTACGCAACCTGCCGAGTTTGAATTGTCCATCAGCCGCGTGATCGATGCACCGCGAAGCCGCGTGTTCCGTGCCTGGACCGAGCCCACCTTGCTCCAGCAATGGTGGGGCCCCCACGGCATGACCACCCCCGAGTGCGAAATGAACCTGTGGGTCGGAGGCCTGTTTCGCACCCTGATGCGTGCGCCCGACGGTGCGGAATACCCGACCCAGGGCGTGTTCCTGGAGATCGTCGCGCCACGGCGGTTGGTGTTTACCGACGCCTTTACGCCGGGCTGGATTCCGTCGGGCAAGCCGTTCATGACCGCCGAAGTGACCCTGCAGGAGGTCGAGGGCAACAAGACCCTCTACACCGCCCGCGCCATGCATTGGCGTGCCGAAGACAAACAGGCCCACGAAGCCATGGGCTTTCACGATGGCTGGGGTCAAAGTCTCGACCGCCTGGTAACCCTGGTCACCCAAGGCATGCGCGATTGACCTTTTCGGTCGAGGCGATCTACCGCAGCGAATCAAGGCGGGTGCTGGCGACGCTGATTCGCGTGCTCGGCGACTTCGACCTGGCCGAAGAAGCCCTGCACGAAGCGTTTTTCGTCGCGGTGCAACGTTGGCCGCTGGACGGTGTGCCGGACAACCCACGCGCGTGGCTGGTCTCGACCGGGCGCTTCAAGGCCATCGACCGTCTGCGCCGCCAGGCGCGTTTTACCCCGTTGCTGCAGGCGCAGGCCGATGCGCTGGAGGCGGCTGACTGGAGTGATGAAGACGTGGAAGACGACCGCCTGCGCCTGATCTTCACCTGCTGCCATCCGGCGCTGGCGGCCGACGCCCAGGCGGCGCTGACCTTGCGCGAGATCTGCGACCTCACCACCGAGGAAATCGCCCGTGCTTTTCTGGCCACGCCGGCCACCATCGCCCAACGTATCGTGCGGGCGAAGGGCAAGATCCGCGAGGCCGCAATCCCATATCAGGTGCCGTCCCTGGCGGAGCTGCCCGAGCGTCTCGACAGCGTGTTGCGCGTGATTTACCTGGTGTTCAACGAGGGCTATTCGGCCTCCATGGGCGCTGACCTGACCCGTGAAGCGTTGACGCGCGAAGCTATCCGCCTGGGGCGTCTGTTGATGGCGTTGCTGCCCGAGCCGGAAGTCATGGGGCTGCTGGCGCTGATGCTGTTGCACGAGTCCCGACGCTCGGCGCGCACTTCGGCGAGTGGCGAATTGGTGCTGCTGGATGAACAGGACCGCTCGCTGTGGGATGCGTCCTTGATCGCCGAAGGCTGTGCGTTGGCGGAACAGGCGCTGAGCGCCCGGCGCTTTGGCCCGTATGGCCTGCAGGCCGCCATCGCGGCGGTGCATGCCGAAGCCACACGTGCAGACCAGACGGACTGGCGGCAAATCGTCGGGCTCTACGATGTGCTGCTCAGGATAATGCCGTCGCCGGTGATCGAACTGAACCGCGCCGTAGCGGTGGCCATGCGCGATGGCCCGCTGGCGGGGTTGCAGCAGGTAGAGCAGATTCTGGCGCGCGGCGAGTTGCAGGATTATCACCTGGCGCATTCGGCGCGGGGCGAGTTCTGTCGGCAACTGGGGCGTGTCGAAGCAGCGCGCACGGCCTACGAAAAAGCCCTGTCACTGACCCAGCAAATCCCGGAAAGACGCTTCCTCGAACAACGCCTGGCCGAACTCCAATCCCCCAGACAATGAAGCCCGCTCCCACACTGCCTTCATTGTCCAGAGGGCTCACTCCAGCATCGTGGCCAACAACCAACTCCCTGCCGGCCCCGGTGCATGCTGGCGCGACCACAACGCATCCACCGTGACCGAGCGTGGCCAGCCCCGCACCTTGAGTTCCTGCAGGCTGGCGTTGCCAAAACGCTCCACCAGCCAGCGGGGCAGGGGCGCCCAGCCGAAACCCAGCTGGGCCATCTCCATCAACATCAGGTAACTGGCGGCGGACCAGACTCGTCCAGCGGCGCGGTTGTCGTAAGGTTTGACGATGCTCGCCAAGCGCAATTCGCGATGGTGTTTCAAGGTCTGGTGGTCGACGCTGTCGAGGCTGGCCAAGGCATGTTGCGGCGACACGAACAACGCGATCTCGGTGCGCTCCTGCACCGGCGAGCGCGTCAGGTCAGGCGGGTAGACGTCCTGCTGTTCGATAAACGCAATCTGCGCCCGGCCGCTTTGCACCAGGTCGATCAGGTCGTCGCATTCGGCGATCAGCCATTCCAGTTCGAGGTCGGGGTAACGCTCGGCGAACGCAATGATCGCGGTTTCAAAACGCTGCGATTGATACGTGTCCGACATCGCAATCGTCAGTCTCGGCTCCAACCCCTGGGCTAACTGACTCGCCGCCAGTTCCAGGCGGCTGCTGGCTTCCAGCACCTGCTCGGCCCGTTCCAGCAGCACATGGCCGGCTGGCGTCAACGTCGGCTTGCGGCTGCTGCGATCGAACAGCACCACATCCAGGTCGATCTCCAAGCTCGCGACTGCCGCGCTGACGGTGGACTGGCTCTTGCCCAGCTTGCGCGCCGCGGCGGAAAACGACCCTTGGGTGGCCGCCTGGACAAACGCTTGCAGCACTTCGTTGGACGCCATGTCTATCGCCTTGGTCGATGGTTATTGGTTATGAAGTATCGAGTCAGGGCGTGATCATGGCAACCCTCGTCATTCATGGAGCGCAGGTTATGAGCCCTACCAAGTCGATTACTGAACGCGTTTGCCAAGCCCTGGGCTTTGAAGGCTTGGCGTTGTTGATTTGTACACCGCTGCTGGTGTGGATCACAGGCAGGCCGGCCCTGGAAATGGGCGCGGTGACCTTGGGGCTGAGCCTGCTGGCACTGACCTGGAACATCGTGTTCAACAGCCTGTTCGACCGCCTCAAGGTGCGCCTGCAACTCCCCGCGGGTGGCTGGACGCGGGTGCTGCATGCGCTGATGTTTGAAGGCGGGCTGATTATCGTGGCCGTGCCGCTGATCGCGGCGTGGCTGAATATCAGCCTGATGCAGGCGTTTATGCTCGACATCGGTGTACTGCTGTTCTTCCTGCCGTACACCTATGTGTATCACTGGGGGTATGACGTGCTGCGCGACAAACTCCTACAGAAACATACCGCCCGAGGCCTCGATCCGCTGGCCGGTGATCCAGTGGCTACCGTCGGCCAGCAGGCTGGCAATCGCTCCGCCGATATCGTCCGGTAAGCCGGCGCGGCCCAGTGCAGTGTTACTGGCGACCATTGCGTTGAGGTTGGCGTTATCGCGTACCGCGCCGCCGCCGAAGTCGGTTTCAATCGCGCCAGGGGCGAGGATGTTGACGCTGATGCCACGCCCACCCAGTTCCTTGGCCTGGTAGCGGGTGAGCACCTCCATGGCGCCTTTCATGGCGGCGTAAGCGGCGTAGCCGGGCAGGCTGAAACGCGCCAGGCCGCTGGAGATATTGAGGATGCGGCCGCCGTCGCGGATCAGTGGCAACAGCTTCTGGGTGAGGAAAAACGGGCCTTTGAATTGAATCGCTACCAGTTGGTCGAACTGCGCTTCGGTGGTGTCGGCAAAGCTGGCGTGAATGCCGATACCGGCGTTGTTGATCAGAAAATCGAAGTGATCCTGTGCGAAAACATCCTTGAGTGCGCTGGCAACCTCGCCGACGAAATCGCCAAAGGTCGCGCTTTGGCTCACGTCGAGTTTCAGCATCACCGCGCGGCCGCCCCGTTGTTCGATCTGGGCGACCAACGCCTGCGCTTCATCGGCCTTGCTGTGGTAAGTGCCGATGATATCGACGCCTTGAGCTGCCAAGTGCAACGCGCTGTTTTTGCCCAGGCCGCGGCTGGCGCCGGTGATCAATGCGATTTTGCGGGTCATGGTGATGTCCTCTGTGATTGAGTGTTGGGAGAAGTTTATTTGTCCGGCCATATCGTGATAAACAGCGCTATACCGGAATCACTGGCCGGATAAGGCGAACAATCCCATGAACAAACTTGAGCTGCTGCGCACCTTCGTGCGCGTCACCGAACTGTCGAGTTTTACCCAGGCCGGCGAGAGCCTGGGCTTGCCGCGCTCAACCGTGTCCGAGCACGTGCAGGCGCTGGAGGAACTGCTCGGCGCGCGCCTGTTGCAGCGCACTACGCGCACGGTGCAGGCGACTCAGGACGGACGTGTGCTGTATGAGCGCAGCAAGGATTTGCTGTCGCACATGGAGGAGCTGGAGGGGCTGTTTCGCCAGGATGAAGCGCAACTCAGCGGGCGTATTCGAGTGGACATGCCCAATATGATGGCGCGGGAATTGATCCTGCCGCGCCTGCCGCCATTCATGGATGCGCACCCGTTGATTGAGCTGGAAATCAGCACCACCGACCGCCAGGTCGACCTGCTCGCCGAAGGGTTTGATTGTGTGTTGCGGGTCGGCGCACAGCCGGACCAGACGGTGGTGGCACGGCGGTTGTGCAGCCTGCCGATGATCAACTGCGCGAGCGCGGCCTACCTGCAACGTCATGGCGTGCCCGAGACCCTGGCCGACCTGGCGCAGCATCAGTTGGTGCATTACGTGCGACCACTGGGCGCGCGTTCGGCGGGGTTTGAATACGTGCAGGGCAACAAGGTGCAGCGTATTGCCATGGCCGGGCGCGTGACGGTCAACAGCACCGATGCGTACAAAGCGGCGTGCCTGGGGGGATTCGGGATTACTCAGGTGCCGGCCTTGGGCATCGGTGATTTATTGGCCAGCGGTGAACTGGTCGCAGTGCTGCCGGATTACCCCGCGCCAGCGCTGGATGTATCACTGCTCTACGCGGGCCAACGGCACCTGCCGCAACGCGTGCGGGTGTTCATGGATTGGCTGGCGGCAACGTTGCAATCCCAGCTCTAACGCCGCGCCGATAATTGCTGCGGGGCCAGGAATGCATCGTGGAAGTAATCGCGTACCGCCTGCATCGCCGGGGTGAATGTGCGCTCGCGGTGCCAGGCCAGGCCCACGCTCATCGGCGTGACCGGGTCAGTCACCGTCAGGGTTTCGATGCGCTTGCCTTCCAGTGACCAGGGCCGATGCACCAGGTCCGACAGGATCGCCACGCCGCTGCCGTTGGCGACCATGCTGCGCACCGCCTCCACCGAGCTGGTACGCAGCCGCACCTGGGGCGTTTGCCCGGCCTGTTCCCAGTAGCGCATGGCGCTGTGTTCGGCCTCGTCGACGGTGAGCAAAATGTAGGGCTCGCGGGCCACATCGGCCAGGCTCACGGCGCCACGTTCGCACAAGGGATGATGGCTGGGCAGCCACAGGCGGCGTTCCGAATTGAACAGGATTTCCGAGACAATATCCGGGTGAGTGAGGTTGGCGGTGAGCACCACGGCCATGTCGAACTGGCCGTCGAGCAAACCGTGCTCGATGGCCTGGCGCTCCTGCTCGAAGACCTCGATGGTCACGTCCGGGTGCCAGTGTTCCATGCGCTGCAAGTGGTGCGGCAGGAAGTAGCCGAGTACCGTGTAACTGGCGGCCAGGCGCAGCACGCCGCTGGCGCGGTAGTCGGGCAGCGGGCTGTTCAGCGCGTCATCGACGCTGCGCAGAATCACATAGGCGCGGTTGAGAAAGTGCCGCCCGGCGTCGGTCAGGTTCATGCCTTGGGCCGAGCGCACAAACAACTGCACGCCGAGCATGGCTTCCAGTTCCTTGATTGCCGTAGTCACCGCCGACTGGGAGATGTTCAGGTGGATGGCCGCCTGGGAAATCTGGCCGATTTCGGCGGTGGCGACGAAGTAGCGGACTTGGCGCAGGGTCAGGGACATCGGCCTCTCCAAAACGTAGGGCTATCTGATTTTCAGAAGATGGGCCATCTGATAATAGATCTTCCCAAGGGGTCAAGCCGCAGCCTACTTTTCCTGCATCACTTAGGCGGAGCGACCTCGATGCAGGCAGTGGATTTCAATTCGGACATGGGCGAAGGCTTCGGCCCCTGGACCATCGGCGACGGTGTGGATGCGGAGCTGATGGCGTACATCAGCTCGGCCAATATCGCCACCGGCTTTCACGCCGGCGACCCCGGCACCATGCGTCGTACGGTCGAGCGGGCCAAGCAATTGGGCGTGGCCATCGGCGCGCATCCGGGCTTTCGGGACCTGGTCGGCTTTGGCCGTCGCCACATCAACGCGCCGGCTCAGGAATTGGTCGACGACATGCTCTACCAGCTCGGCGCCCTGCGTGAAATCGCACGGGCCCAGGGCATGACCTTGCAACACATCAAACCCCATGGCGCGCTGTATATGCACCTCGCCCGCGATGAAGAAGCGGCGCGGTTGCTGGTGCAGAACCTGCAAATCCTCGAGCCGACGCTGTTGCTCTACTGCATGCCCAATTCGGTGATCTGGCGGGTTGCCACGGAACTGGGACAACCGGTGGTGCGCGAGTTTTATGCTGACCGTGAGTACGATCTCAGCGGCTCCATCGTGTTTACCCGCCAGGTCCGGGCGCTGGATCCGGCAACGGTCGCGGCGCGAGTCTTGCGTGCGTGCCAGACCGGTCTGGTGCGCACCGTAGAAGGCGAAGACGTGTTTATCGAATTCGATTCCATCTGCCTGCACAGCGACACGCCCGGCGCGCTTGAGTTGGTAGAAGCCACCCGCGAAGCCCTGGATCAAGCAGGAATCGTGGTAACGAATGGGTTTCTGTAGTGAGCGGGCTTGCCCCGCGCTGGGTGGCGAAGCCGCCCCAGTAAGACCACCGCGTAGTGTCAGGCTACACGCGGCGTCGGGTTTAGGGGACGCTTCGCAGCCCAGCGCGGGGCAAGCCCGCTCACCACAACAAGCTTGTTCACCACAGCAAGCCCAGTCACCACAACAAGAAACGCCCTGAACATTTTTTTTCGCCTGCCTTTCTACAATGATTCCAAGAGGAACAGACATGGCTGAAATGTCCCCCATCCGCTACAGCTTCGGCGGTGATGAACACCTGTTTGCCGAGGTCAGTGACAGCATGTCCCTGGAGGCCTTTTTCAAAGGCATGGCGGTGACACGCGCCGTGGAACGCCTGGCGCTCGAAGGCGTGCTGGATGTGTGCCTGGCCAATGCGTCGTTCCAGATTCGCTTCGACCCCGACCGCATTGCCCCCCATGTATTGCTCGATGCGGTGCAGACTGCCGAAGCCCAGGCTGTGGCCGAGCGCACCTTGCACACGCGCATCATCGAAATCCCGGTGCTCTACAACGACCCCTGGACCCATGAAACGCTCATGCGTTTTCGCGACCGCCATCAAGACCCCAGCGGCACCGACCTGGAGTACGCCGCGCGCATCAATGGCCTGGCCGATGTCGATGCGTTTATCGCCGCCCACAGCGGCGCGCCGTGGTTTGTGTCGATGGTCGGGTTTGTCGCGGGCTTGCCGTTCATGTTCCAGATGGTCGAGCGCGAGCGCCAATTGCAGGTGCCCAAGTACCTGCGGCCGCGCACCGATACACCGAAGCTGACCCTCGGCCATGGCGGCTGTTTTGGTTGCATCTACTCGGTGCGCGGTGCCGGCGGTTACCAGATGTTCGGCGTGACCCCGGCGCCCATCTACGACCCGGCGCAGCAATTGGCGTACCTCAAGGAACACATGGTGTTCTTCCGCCCCGGTGACATCGTGCAGTTCAAACCCATGGACCGCGACGCTTACGATCTTGCCGTCGCCGAGGTGGACGCAGGACGCTTCGACTTGCGCATCCGTCCGGTGGAGTTTTCCCTCGACGACTTTCTCGCCGACCCCATCGGCTATCCGAAAACCCTGCAGGAGGCGCTGGCATGATCAAGGTCCTCAAACCCGGCCTCGCCACCTCCGTGCAGGACCTTGGCCGCGAAGGTTATTACCATTTGGGCATCCCGCCGTCGGGCGCACTGGACCAGTACGCGCTGAGTGCGGCCAACCACCTGGTGGGCAACCCGGTGGGCGCGGCGGGCTTGGAATGCACGCTGATCGGCCCCGAGCTTGAGTTTCAGCAGGACGCGCTGGTGGCACTCAGCGGCGCCTTGATGTCGCCGCGCCTGGACGGTGAAGTCGTGCATCAGGACACTGCATTCCAGGTGCGCGCCGGGCAGGTCTTGCGCTTTGAGTTTCCCAAGGCCGGCGCGCGCACCTACCTCGCGGTGGCGGGTGGCATTGACGTGCCGCTGGTGCTCGGCAGTCGCTCCACCTATACCCTTGGCGCACTCGGCGGGTTTCACGGTCGACGCTTACAGGCAGGCGATGAATTGCCCATCGGCGAACCCAGCGTCACGGGCCGTGCGGGCAACAGCCTGCCGATGGCGTTGCGCCGGTCGGTGGGTGGCGATGTGACCCTGCGTGTGGTGCCTGGCCTGTATTACGAGCGCCTGACCGCTGCGGCCAAAAGCAGCTTCTTTGCCGAGCCCTGGACCGTGGGTTCCGAAGCCGACCGCATCGGCTATCGCTTCAAAGGCGGCAGTGCGCTGAGCTTCCAGCCACGGGAGCAGCCGTTTGGCGCGGGATCGGATCCGTCGAATATCGTCGACAGTTGCTACCCGATCGGCTCGATCCAGGTACCGGCCGGGCTGGAGCCGATTGTGTTGCACCGGGACGCGGTGTCGGGCGGTGGCTACGCGATGATTGGCACCGTGATCAGCGCCGACCTGGACTTGATTGGGCAGATGCAGCCGAACCAGCGGGCGGGGTTTGTGGCGGTGACACTGGAGGAGGCGTTGGAAGCGCGGCGGATCTACAAAAAGCGCCTGAAGATGATGGCTGGACTGTTCGCTGGATAAAACTGTGGGAGGGGGCTTGCCCCCTCCCACATTTGGTTCTCTGTTCACTTTTGCTTTGGTTTTGTGTCAGAAGAGTTGGGTGAACAGCCAGTAAAGGCTGCCGGAAAGCAGGATCGCCGCCGGCAACGTGAGTACCCACGCCATCGCCAGGTTGCGGATAGTGCGCATCTGCAACCCACCGCCATTAGCCACCATCGTCCCCGCGACGCCCGACGACAACACATGCGTCGTCGACACCGGCAACCCATACATATCCGCCGCGCCGATGGTCAGCATTGCCACCATTTCAGCCGAGGCGCCTTGGGCGTAAGTCAGGTGGGTCTTGCCGATCTTTTCACCCACGGTCACCACGATGCGCTTCCAGCCCACCATGGTGCCGAGGCCCAGGGCGATTGCCACGGCGATCTTGACCCACAGCGGAATGAAGCGCGTGGAATTGTCGATCTGTTGCTTGAACAGTTGCAGCTTGCCTTGGGTATCGGCGTCGAAATTGCCGACCTTGCCCTTGTCCATCAGGCGAATGGTTTCGCTGCTCAGGTACATGTCGTTACGCACGTTGCCGACGGCTTCGGCAGGCACTTTCGCCAAGGACCCGTAGCCTTTGACTTCCTCACCGATCTGCCCGGCCAGGGCCGCGAGGGCCGGCACCAGTTCTGCAGTGGGTTCCTTGGTGCGCACGTAGGTCGAGAGAATCGGGCGCGGATCGCCGCTCAGCGGTTGCGGTGCGCTTTTCACCAGGGCAACCTGGGTGACTTCGGCCACGGCCGCGAACTGCAACGACTGCTCGGCCGGCATGGTGCGGTTCAGCGCGTAGGCCATCGGCAGGGTGCCGACCAGGATCAGCATGATCAAGCCCATGCCTTTTTGCCCATCGTTGGAGCCATGGGCGAAGGACACGCCGGTGCAGGTGGCGATCAGCATGCCGCGTATCCACCACGGTGGCGGGGTGTCGCCTTTCGGCGCCTTGTACAGCGCACGGTTTTTGACGAAGGCGCGCAGGGCCAGCAACAGCATGGCCGCAAACGCGAAGCCGATCAGTGGCGACAGCAGCAAGGCGTAGCCGATCTTGATCGCCTGGCTCCAGTCCACGCCGCTGGTGCCGTCACGCCCGTGCATCAAGGCATTCGCCACGCCCACGCCGATGATCGAGCCGATCAGTGTGTGGGACGACGACGCCGGCAAACCCAGCCACCAGGTGCCGAGGTTCCACAGGATCGCGGCGATCAACAGGGCGAAGATCATCGCGAAACCGGCCGATGAACCCACCTGCAAAATCAACTCGACCGGCAGCAGCGCAATGATCCCGAACGCCACCGCGCCGCTCGACAGCAGCACGCCGAGGAAGTTGAAAAAGCCCGACCACACCACCGCGAAATGCGGCGGCAGCGAGTTGGTGTAGATCACCGTCGCCACGGCGTTGGCGGTGTCGTGGAAGCCGTTGACGAACTCGAAACCCAAGGCGATCAACAGCGCCACGCCGAGCAGCAAAAACGGCGTCCACGTGGTGAGTTGGGCGCCCATTTCATGCATGTCATGCATCAGGCTGTAGGCGGTGAACAACAGCCCCATGGCGAGCACGGCGAAGAAGATGATCACCGTCACCAGGCTGGGTTTCTTGTCCAGCCTGGGTTTGGGGTCTGCAACTGAGGTGTGGGTGGAGGCAGTCAGGGAAGGGGTGGCCATGCCGGAGCATCCAGTGTTGTGAGGATGCCGTTCATAGTCATTGCAGAATGTTACAGAGATGCTGCCATAGGTCAGTGTTTGATGGAATTGGGATAGCCGCTGATCCTGTATACGCCGCAGAACCTATGTGGGAGGGGGCTTGCCCCCGATTGCAGTAGGTCAGCTAAAGACAAACTGCCTGATCCACCGCTATCGGGGGCAAGCCCCCTCTCACATGTCAACTGCGTTCCAGTTCAGTAGTCTTTGCGCTTCCTGAAGGCCCATCGCCCGGCAATCAAGGTAAAGGTCGCCACCAACGCCACCAATATCCAAAAGCCTTCAGGGTCCTGCGAAAGTGGCACACCGCCCACGTTCATGCCGAAAAAACCGGCGATTATATTGATCGGCAATGCCAACACCGTCACCACGGTGAGGGTGAACAGCGTGCGGTTGCTTTGCTCGTTGAGGTTGGCGGCGATCTCTTCCTGCAACAGCTTGATCCGCTCACCCAAGGCCATCAGGTCGTTGATGATCAGCGCAAACTCCTCGGTGGATTTACGCAATTCCTTCACGTCTTCCTTCTGCAGCCACTGCGGCGGCCGGTTGAGCAGGCGCAGCAGCGAGCCCGGTTCCAGCGCCAGCAGGCGTTGCAGGCGCACCAGCACCCGGCGCGCGGCACCAAGCTCCGCGCGGTTGGTGGACAGGCGCGAAGACAGCAACTGGTCTTCGATATGGTCGACGCTGATGCTGGTCTTGCGCACGATCTGCGTCAGCACTTCACCCTGGTCGCGCAGCAGGTGCACCAGCAACGCCAGCGGCGAGCGAAAGCTTTCACCGGCTTTCACCGACGAGCGCAACTTGTCCACCGAATGCAGCGGTTGCAGGCGCGCGCTGATCAGCAGGCGGCTGCGGGCGCAAACCCACAGCGTAGAAATATCCGACGACACCATGCTGCTGAAATTGAACACCACGTCGTTGACCACCGCCAACAAGGCCGAGTCGACGTGTTCGATACGCGTGGAGCGTGAACCTTCATGCAGGGCTTCGAAAAATTCTTCCGGCAAATCCAGGTGTGCCTGCATCCAACGCTCGCACGCCGCGTGGGCGAGGTTCAGGTGCAGCCACAAAAACTCATCCGGGTCGGCCGGTTGTTGCAGCGCCTGGAGCGCCGTGGCCGAATCGATTTGCTCACCCTTTTCACCGGGGCGGAAACGGAAACCGTAAAGCAAGCCAAACAGGTCGGAGTCCTGGTGGCTGTGGTCGATGCTGTGGTTCATGAGGGCTCGCAGAGAAAAGGCCTGTAGGACGTTTCACAGGGCGCGTAGCGAATCATTGCAAGGGAATTTGACAGTTTTGTGACGGCTTGCGATTTATTTCGTTGCGGTGACATTTATTTGACCTCTTGTCAGGAACCGTTCAAGAAGCCTCTAGCACGGCGGATCCAAAGCATTAGCAACCGCTGTGGACCGGCGGTGCTTTTGATGACAGGGAAGTTAACGGCGTGCATGCACCACTTCCTTGTATCGAGGCTTTTCCCCGATGAATGTTTTGCGAACCTCCTTGAGAGCACAAATCCTTTCGCTGCTCGGTGGCAGCCTGTTGGCGATGCTATTGATCGCCCTGGCGTGTTTCAATTTCCTGTCCAACGGGGTGCAGAGTTACCGCAGTTTGATCGATGGGCCATTGCTGACCTCACAATTGATCGACGAGGCCAACCTGCAATTCAAGGTGCAGGTGCAGGAATGGAAAAACGTGTTGCTGCGCGGCAAGCAGCCGCAGGACATGGAGAAATACTGGGGTCAGTTCCAGGACCGCCAACGCGATGTGCAAGGCATCCTCGCGCGTCTGGTCACCCAGACCACCCGCGACCCGGCCCTGAACCAGCGCATCGAAACCCTGCGCCAGGCACGCCAGCAACTGGGTGTGGCCTACCAGAAGGGCCGCGATGCCTACGTGGCGGCGGGTGGCGATGCAACCGTCGGCGACACCGCAGTCAAGGGTGTGGATCGCGCCGCGAGTGAGCAGATGAGCGCGCTGGTCAGTGACCTGCGCGAACAAGGCAGCCAGCAATCCAAGGCCATCAGTGCCTACGCCGAGCGCACCGTGCTGGTGGGCCTGGCGATCATGTTGCTGTCCGGTGTGTTAATCGGCCTGTTCAGCCTGTGGCTGATCAACCGCAATTTGATCCTGCCGATCCGTAGCCTGATCGACTATGTGACGCAACTGAGCCACGGTCGCTTCGCTGAGCGCGTGGCCAGCCGGCGCCAGGATGAGCTGGGCCACCTGGCCGCTGCCGCGAATACCTTGCGCGACTTCCTCGCCGAAACCTTCAGCCGCTTGCAGCGCAGCGCCACCGACCTGGTCGGTGCCAGCGGCGAACTGAATGCCA
The DNA here is from genome assembly GCF_002859085.1 of Pseudomonas sp. QC2. Classification (NCBI taxonomy): domain Bacteria; kingdom Pseudomonadati; phylum Pseudomonadota; class Gammaproteobacteria; order Pseudomonadales; family Pseudomonadaceae; genus Pseudomonas; species Pseudomonas sp. QC2. The sequence goes on along the minus strand of NZ_PKKS01000019.1, from coordinate 81,804 downwards.
TCGCCGGGCAGATGGCGACCGGCACCAGCGATCAATTCAACCGCACCGACCAAGTGGCCACGGCCATGACCGAAATGTCAGCCACCGCCCAGGAAGTCGCGCGCCACGCCGCCAGTGCTTCCCGTGCGGCCGACGAGGCGGACCACTCGGCCCGTGAAGGCGGCGAAGTGATGAAGGTCACCATCGCGACCATCGGTCAGATGCGCAACGAGATCCTCAACACCGGCACCATCATCCGTCGTCTGGAAACCGATAGCGTGCGCATCGGCAAGGTGCTGGAAGTGATTCGTGGCATCGCCGAGCAGACCAATTTGCTGGCACTGAACGCCGCCATCGAGGCCGCGCGCGCAGGCGAAGCCGGCCGCGGTTTTGCGGTGGTGGCCGATGAAGTGCGCAGCCTGGCGCAACGCACGGCGGCGTCGATCATCGAGATCAACGGGATTATCGAGGCGGTGCAGACCGGCGCGGTGGATGCGGCCCAAGCGATTGTGAGCGGTCAGTCGTGCAGCGATGACAGTGTGGAGAAGGTCACCCAGGCCGGCGCCATGCTCGCGCACATCACCCAGGCCGTCGAGGCCATCCGTGACATGAATCGCCAGATTGCCACGGCGGCCGAGGAGCAGACGTCGGTGGCCGAGGACATCTCGCGCAATATCACGCAGATCACCACGGTGGCGACGGCCAACCTCGACAACGTCAAGCGCACCGAAGCGGCGAGCCACAACCTGCGCGGGTTGTCGAGCGAGTTGAACGAGGTGACAGCGCGCCTAGGCGCTTGATCAGGCGGTTGGCAGGCTGAACGTGAACACGGTGCCGTGCTCAGCGGTGGTGGAGACGCTCAATTCACCGCCATGGGCGTCGGCAATCTGCTTGACGATGTACAACCCCAGTCCCAGACCGGCCTGGGGGGTGTCCTTGGCGGGGCGCGAGTAGGGCTCGAACAGCCGGGGCAAGGCTTGGGCGTCAATCTGTCCGGGGTTTTTCACGCTCAGGTTGAAACGACCCTGTTCGATTTTTGCCGTGACCTCCACCGGTCCATCGTGATGACCATGATGGATGGCATTGGCCACCAGGTTGGAGAGCAACTGCGCCAGGCGATCGCGGTCGCCGCTCACGCCCTGCAGGTCGCCGATATTCGCCTGGATCACCCGTTGCGGGTGCACGCTCTGTACTTCCGAGACCACATGCTGCAATGCCTCCTGCAAACCCTGGCAATCGCCGATGTTCAGCGGGATACCGCTGCCCAGGCGGCCACGGGCAAAGTCCAGCAGGTCTTCGACCAACTGCGCGGCGCGGCGACCGCTGGTGAGGATATGGCGTACGAGGGTGTCGGTGGCCGGGTCGGGGAATTTGCGCAGCAGCCGTTCCGCAGCGAAGTTGATCGCGAACAGCGGGTTGCGCAGGTCGTGGCCGAGCACTGCAATGAATTGCTCGCGCAATTCGGCGGTGCCGCGTTCTTCCTGCAATTGCGCTTGCGTGTAATGCGCGGCTTCTTCGGCTTCGATTTGCAAGGACAGCACCCGGGCGAACGACTCCATGGTGCTCTGGATACTGCTGCTGCGCAGATGGGCGGGGTTGGGGTCCAGGGCGCAGATGGTGCCGAAGAATCTGCCGTCGGTGCGGAACACCGGCACCGAAATATAGCTTTCAAACTGGTAGAGCCGCGGGGTGTGGTGGTCGCGGTAGACCGGATCTTCGCTGGCTTTGTCGATCACCACGGACACGTGGGAGCCGCGAATCTCGTGGCAGATCGTGGTGGCCAGGTCCAGCTCACCGCCCACCCCAAGGCCGAAGTCCAGTTGGTCGAGCACGGCGCAGGCGGTCCAGGTGTCGTCGGTCACCCGCGCGACGGCGGCAAAGCGCAGGCCGGTCATATCGCTGATGACTTTGAGCATCGCGGGGACGGCACTGATTCTGCCAATGGTGGCGATGTCGGCGGCTTTTTGCCCCATGCAGCACTCTCGATCCGTAAGGTGGTGAGCGTTATGCCCCGGCCAATGAGTGGGATTTTAGCGACCTTGTGCGCTGTAGGTGTTATTTCATTCGTTAGAGGGAGGGTTTTCCTACCCGCAGGCATAAAAAAACCGCGCTACCCAAAGGTAGCGCGGTTTTTATGTGAGGCGGTCACTCAAGTATCGAGTTTGTCTTCCAGCACGGCGCCGGTCTTGGCGTCGAGTTTCACTTCAAACTTCTTGCCGGTGGTGTCGGTCAGGTCAACTTCGTAGACCAGTACGCCGCTTTTGTTGTGGTCCAGCTCGGTGTCGTTGATGGTGGCACCGGCGTGTTTGGCCACAGCGGCCGCGTTGAGTTTCTCGAAAGGCATCACTGCGCCGGACTTGAGCAGGCCTTCGATGTGGTCCGGGCGAACATCAGCCTGGGCCAGGCCGGCGGTCAGGGTCAGGGCGGTAGCGGCGAACAACGTAGTCAGGGTTTTCATGGTGTGTCCTTCTTCTGTGAGCTGTTTAAGTGGGATCAGGTTAGCCAGTGCAACTTAATTCATCCTTAATTAGTTCAAGCCGTTACGCCGTTTGTTCAATCCGATTAACACTCAGGCTTTCAGGCTTGAGCCTCCTGTAAAAGCGAGACTCGGATGAAACAGTTAGCGACTGGCCTCTATGCGTCCCAGCGCCCCGAGGATCAGGCCGTTGACTCAGTACTTATAGTCGTTCAACAGATCCTGCACGCTGGACGACGGCCAGCGCTTGTAGAACTTCAGCAGTTCGGCGGCGCGGTTGGTGAAGATGCCGTCGACGCCGGCTTTCATCACCTTGTCGAAGTCCACCGGCTCATCGACGGTATACACGTGCACCAGCAGGCCTTTGTCGTGGGTCAGCTTGTTCATTTCGGGTTTCACCAGGTCGGTGTAGCTCTGGTCGCCATGGGCGGTCAGCTCAGCCGAAGGGCCGGTGCCGATGGCGCCGAGGCTCTTGGCTTCGTCGACCCATTTTTCGAACTCGGCAGCATCCTTCGGCTCTTGCTTGGCGTAATACGCGGCCTTGGTGGTTTCGCCGGACTCCGCGAAGGTCTGCTTGTTTTTCGGCTCGATGCTGCCTTCACCCACCCACAACAGCAGGATTTTCGGGGTGTTGGGCATTTCGTTCTGCAGCGCTTTGAGGCTTGCCACTTCAAAAGTTTGCAGCACCACGCGGCCCTTGCCCTGGCCGACGCCGGTGTTGCTCTTGCCCAGCTTGGAACCGGCCGAACTCAGCCAGCCTTTGTCCAGCAGCTTGTTCTTCAGGTCGGCTTCGATGCCTGGGAATTGCTTGGGTTCTTTGGTCTCGATGTACAGGCCCGGTTTGTGCTGCGGGTTGCCTTCGGCGATCTTGATGATGTCGTCCAGGCTCTGGATTTTCAGGCCGACGAAACCTGGGCGCGCACGGTCCGGGTAGGCGGCGTTGAACCAGCTGCCGGCGTCGAGGGTTTGCAATTCTTTCCACGTGAATTCGTTGGCCGGGGCGTCCTTGCGGTCGGGGAACTTGGTGGCCACGTCGGTGGTGCGCTGCAGGTTGTTGTCGTGCAGGGCGAACAGCATGCCGTCCTTGCTGCGCTGCAGGTCCATTTCCAGGTAATCGGCACCCAGGTCGCGGGCGACCTTGTAGGCGGCGGCGGTGGACTCGGGGGCGTCATAGGAGGCGCCACGGTGGGCGATCACGGCAGGGTAGGGGATGCCTTCGTTAGTCGCCAATTCAGCCGGGCTGATCGGGTCTTGCGCATGTGCCTGGCCGAGGCCGAGCATCAGGGCGAGCAGCAGGGCGCTCTTGGTAAACGTGACAGGCATATGCGAAGTCCTTTCGTGGAGGTAGCTTTGAGAAGGCCTCCTTTTTAACAAGTGATTGCGAAAGGCGCTATCACCAAACCGACATTAACGTGCGCACGGCCAAAGTTTTTCGGGTTTTTAGGGGATGCATTGCAGTACTCTTGCGCGAAGCTGCCCCGTCAGAGGGCAGTACTTTCGCCACGCGTGTAAACCATCTTTCCAGTCCCTGTGGGACTTTTCAGTGAGGTTTACCATGCGCATCACCTCCGAGCTTATCTGCCAGGCCGCCGACCAACTCCACGGGTTTGTTGGCCTCAACCGCAAGACGGGCCAGTACATCGTACGTTTCAGCGAAGACGCCTTCGGCATGGACGTGGCCGATGACGGCATCATCCCTACCGCCGAATTCGTCTGGCTGCCGGCCCCGGAGCAGACCATGACCCTGTCCCGCGAACGCATCCAGTTGCTGCTGGACCAGAACGTCGATGACCGCATCAACATCACCGAGCCACTGCGGGTGTATATGCGTCGGGTCGAAATCCCGCAGATCACTGCGTTGCGCAGCCTGGTCAGTTAGGCGCAGGAGGGGCCTGTCTTTCAATTCTGGAAGGCGTAGGCCCGCTCGACTTTGCATACCCGGGTCTGAAAGGCCGAATACCACGTGGCGCGCCCCTGTTCGCGCACCGCCTGGTGCTCGGCCTGCTGCTTCCAGGCCAGGATCGCCGCCTCACTCTCCCAGTACGATACGGTGATCCCCAGGCCGTCTTCCCGCGCCGATTCCACGCCGAGAAACCCCGGTTGTTCGCGCGCCAGTTCGAGCATGCGGCCGGCCGCCTGGCCGTAACCTTGGTCGCCCTCGGTGCGCAGTGAGCTGAAGATCACCGCGTAGTAGGGCGGGTTGGGCGTACGGGCGATCATGCCGACACCGCCTGGCAGGCGTTGAGCAGGGCAATCGCCAAGGGCGGGGTGACGCCTTTCAGCGCGCTGCGTTCGGGCTGGAACAACGTGGCCACGAAGAACGGATGATCGAGCAGTTCCACCGCGCGCAGGTCGCCAGCCGAATCATGGCCGCTGGGGATCAGGTCGCCTTCGAGCAGGGCATCGACGAACTCAGGGTTCACGCCGTAGCGGCAGCGATAACCTTCCAGCAGATCAAGAGTGCCGTAGGCGTCGGCGATGCGAGTGTAGGGCACCAGACGCACGTTGTCGGTGGCTTCCACCAGGGTACAGCTCAACGGCGCGATCACCGCGCGCTTGGCCTGTGGGGCGAGTTCGCCGTGCTCGGCGTCCTTCCAACCGAGCACATTGCGCGCGTATTCCAGTACGGCATGTTGAAAACCGCCGCAGGTGCCGAGGAACGGTCGCCGCTGTTCGCGGGCAAAACGGATCGCCCGCAGTGCGCCATCGGTGTCGCGGTAGGGGCTGCCGGGGACGCACCAGAAACCGTCGAAGTCGTGGAGGGTTTCTGGCATCGCCTCCGTGTCGAGCCATTGGGTATGGAGGGTCAGGCCCAGCGTGTCGGCCGCCTGTTGCAGCGCCAGGGGAATCGCCTGGTGAGCGACAACATCAGGGTTGTAATCGCCGATCAGGGCGAGGTGCAAGGGCGTGGCGTTCATGGTGTACATCCCGTGGCTTGTGGTGTCCTGGGGCGCACTATAGATTGGCGTTCACGCAATCAAAATTGGCGTTTGCCCACATGTTCAATGCAGCCACGCACTATTCCATTGACTACCCTGACCTGTCGCTGATCCTCGCCCTGGTGCGCGGCGGTACCCTGGCGCGGGCGGCGACGTTATTGCGTGTGGATGTGTCCACGGTGTTTCGTGCGGTGCGGCGCCTGGAGGCGGCGTTGGGCCAGACGCTGTTTGAAAAAAGCCGCGCCGGTTACCTGCCCACGAGCCTGGCGAGCCACCTGGCGCAGCAGGCGGAATGTGCCGAACAAGCGCTGCAAGCGGCGCGCGTCGGTGTGGAGCAGGGCGGTGAGGTGATCAGCGGCACGGTGCGCCTGACCTGTACCGACTCGGTGCTGCAAGGTTTGCTGTTGCCGGCCCTGGCGCAGTTCATGCCGCAGTACCCGGCGCTGACCTTGGAGCTGAGCACGTCGAATGATTTCACCAACCTCAGCCGCCGCGATGCGGATATTGCCTTGCGCCTCACCCGCGCGCCGCCGGAGCATCTGGTTGGCCGCCGTTTGGGCGGCGTGGCCTATCGGGTGTGCGCCAGCCCAGGGTTGGCAAGCCAATACGCGGGCCGGGAGTGGGCGGACCTGCCTTGGATCGCCCCGGATGATTTCCTGCCCGATCATCCCACAGTGGCCTGGCGCCGCGAGCACCTGCCCGGCGTGCGCTTGAGTTATCGCTGCAACAGTATGCAGTCGGTCACCGAGTTGGTACGGGCGGGGTTGGGCGTGGCGGCGTTGCCCGACTTTCTAGTCGACGACGGCCTGCAACCGCTGGGCCCCGCGTTGGCGGGGCACGATACGGCGCTGTGGTTGCTTACGCGCCCTGACTGCCGGGCGTTGCGCTCGGTGGTGACACTGTTTGATGAGCTGAGTGGGCATGTGCGCTTGCCTTAGGTTTTTCGCACAAAGTGCTCATGCATTTCGCACGTCAGGCTTTCGATATGTTCTGTCAGCTGTTTGGTCATTTCCGTGAGCCGGGTGTTCTGTTCCAGCAGTTCCAGCAACTGTTTGGTGGTCTGCGCGGCCTGGGCCTGGCGTTCGGTGTTGGCAACGGCCAGCGCTTCGCGGTGCTGCGCGTCGGCGTCGGACTGGGCTTTGTCGCGAGCGGCCTGGCGCGTCTGGGCCAGCAGGATCAAGGGCGCGGCATAGGCCGATTGCAGGCTGAAGGCCAGGTTGAGCAGGATGAACGGGTACACGTCGAAATGCGTGATGCCGGTGATGTTCAGTACCACCCACAGCACCACAATGGCGGTTTGCGCACCGAGGAACGTGGGCGTACCGAAGAAGCGTGCGAAGGCTTCGGCCTTGAGGGCAAAGGTGTCGTTACCGAAGGTCGGCGCCAAATGGGCGTGGCGGCGGTGGAAGCGCAGGTGGTCGACGGGGGCGGCTTCGGGCTTTTCTGAGGTCATGGCGGGCTCGGGTGCTCAACAAATAGACAGTTGTGCACTATAGACCGAGCCCCCGGCTGCCCGCATGAAGATCGGGTCAGTTGGCCCCACGTTCATTGGCAAACGCACTCACCGCCTGCACAGCCTCGCTCGTGCCTGCGCGGATCTGCAGGATCACCGTACCGGCGCGATCGGCCAGGTCGAGACCTTGCGCGGCGCGGTCGCGGGTGCCGTCCATGCTGTGGATGGCCTGGCGGGTTTCGTCCTGGATCATTGCGATCATGCTGGAAATTTCCGTCGTGGAGCCGCTGGTACGTGCTGCCAGTTGCCGGACTTCATCAGCCACCACGGCAAACCCGCGACCTTGTTCGCCTGCCCGCGCCGCTTCAATGGCGGCGTTGAGTGCCAGCAGGTTAGTCTGGTCGGCGATGCCTCGAATGGTGTTGACGATGGCGGTGATTTGCTGCGAACGCTCGCCCAGCTTGGCGATCAGTTGCGAGGAGCCATCGATGTCCGCAGCAATGTCGCGCATGCCGCTGGCTGTTTGCTGGATCACCTCGGCACCTTTTTCGGCGATGTCCCGCGTGTTCAGGGAGATGTGGTACGCCTGGGCGGCGCTGGCGGCGTCGGCCGCATGTTGTTGCACCGTGGCGGTGATATCCGAGGCGAATTTCACCACTTTGCACAGGCGCCCACTGGCGTCGTACACCGGGTTGTAGTTGGCTTCAAGCCATACGGTCCGGCCGTTTTTATCGACCCGCTCGAACTGGCCGCTGAACAATTCGCCCTGGTTCAGGCGTCGCCAGAAGTCGCTGTAGGCCGAACTGCCGGCCAGTTCCGCAGTGCAGAACAGGCGGTGATGCTGGCCCTGGATCTGCGCCAAGGTGTAACCCATGCGCTGCAGAAAGTTTGCGTTGGCCGTGATGATGGTGCCGTCGAGGTTGAATTCGATCACCGCCATGGCACGCCCGATGGCCTCCAGTTTGGCATTGGCTTCACTTTCCGCCTGCAGGCGTGGGGTGACGTCCATCGCGTACTTCACCACTTTTATCACCTGGCCGGCGTCATTTCGCACCGGGTTGTAGCTGGCTTCCAGCCACACCGATTGGCCATTGCCGGCCACTCGTTCAAAGGTGCCGGACTGGAACTGGCCATTGCGCAGGTTCGACCACAACTGGTTGTACTCGGCACTGCGAGCGAACGCCGGGGTGCAGAACATGCGGTGGGACTGGCCCTCCACCTGCTCGGCGCGGTAGTTCATGGTCTGCAGGAAGTTGGCATTGGCGCGCAGCACGTTGCCGTGCAGGTCGAATTCGATCACCGCCATGGCGCGCTCGATGGCATCCAGCAGGCTGGCCTGTTGGGCGACGGTGTGTTGCAGGGTGTTGATGGTTTGTTTATGGGTGTTGAATAACATGGTCGGGTGCTCGGGCAAGCGACTGCTGGAGTTTCCTTGGGTATGCGCCTGCCCCCGTAAGGCATACGCCATACGGTTGACTTGCTCATTGTCAGCTTCCTTGTGCCGACAGAACGGGGTGGAACAACGGGTTCAGAGTGATCAGCCTGACGGGAAGTTCGCCCCAGGGGCAGGACCTTTTTTGGGCAGGCGACCAATGGTGGCATTATGCTGCTGCCTGGGGTGCAGGACGCACTATTCAGACGAGCAGTTATCGGACAACGTCAAGCGGAATAGGCGACCTTGTCGTCACTTACGCTGACCCGGTTGCGCCCGGTGTCTTTGGCGGCATACAGCGCCCGGTCCGCCGCATTGAGCCACATGGCGGCATTGGTAAAGGACGGCTGGAACCCCGCCAGGCCGATGCTCAGGCTCACGCGCAGTTCCGGGATCTGCGGGTTGCGGTAATTGCTGAAGGTTTCACGCATGCGCTCCATGACCTGGGCGGCTTGTTCCAGCGGCATTTGTGGAAGAATCACACAGAATTCATCGCCTCCGTAACGCCCGGCCAGGTCGTTTTCCCGCAGGTTGCGCCGCAACTCCAGGCTCAGTTGCCGCAGGACCGCGTCGCCGACGATATGCCCGTGGGTGTCATTGATTCGCTTGAAGTGATCGATATCGATCAAGGCGATGGTGGCATGGCTTTGCTGTTGCTGGCACTTGTGGAACTTGAGGTGCAGCAGGTCTTTCCACGAACCGTGATTGAGCAGGCCGGTGAGGCTGTCGATACGGCTCAGGGCGCTGAGGGCTCGCTTGTGTTCCGACAGTTTGATCGCCAGTTGATAGCAGACCATGCCGATGGCCATGGGGTAGAGCGTGAGCATGGGCAGGCAGGCGTAAACCTCAACCAGGCTGACCGACGGGTTGAAGTGCAGGCCGAACACCACAGCGCCGATAGCGGCGCCGAGCACTTGGGCCAGTGCGCCACGTATCAGCAGGCGCTTACCACCGGCAGCGACGTTGTTCATGGCGACCATCGACAGCAAGGTCACGGTGGTCAGCGGGGTAAATTGCAGCGTCGCCGCCCAGAACCCACTGAACAGTGCGTCATACAGCAGGTTGCGTTGCTCGGCGTCATAGGGGTATTTGGAGCGGGTTGCCCATTGATACGCCACGTGTGGCCAGACGAAAGCATTGATCAATAACAGCGCCCAGAGCCAACCCGGCATCGCGAGCGGGTACAGGGCCGCTATCACGCTGATACAGCACATGGCTGTGCCGATAATCCTTGGCCTGTAGATACGCCTGGCAAAGGAAAGCCCTTTGCCTTGTCTGTTTTCCATAAATTCCTGGGTCAGCTCTTTTTTGCAGATACGACGACACATGTTCGTGGGCTTCACCGCTGATCGGAGAATGCCCACGAATATTGTCAATTATTCGCGGGGGAATAATCAGTGTCCTTCCAGGCCATTTGCGCAAAACAGAGGGCGAATGCGTCAAAAACGACCTGGGACGTCGCTCGTGCAACGGCTTTTTACGGCTGGCCCGGTGCTTTGACTTCGTAGCCGGCCAGGAACAGGTCGATGGCCGACTCGATTACGCTGGCTTGGCTGGCCGCATCCAGGGTCGGTTGCCCAAGGGTAATCTGTGGCCAGAAGGCAAACGCCTTGAGCAGGCTTTGGATCTGGTGGGCGGCAAAGGCCGGGTCACTGCAGTTGAGCCGGCCATCTTCCTGGGCGGCACGCACCCATTGGGTAAACCCTTCTTCGCGTTGGCTCAGGCGGGTGACCATGTCCTGCGCACGTTCCGGCGAATGGATGGTGGCAGCGATAGCGACCCTGGCGAGGTCGAGGAAATTCACGTCCGACATCATCTTCATCTTTGCTTCCAGCAACCCCCGCAATTGTTCGCGCAACGGGCGGTCGCTGGCGTAGCTGACGTCGAGCTGTGCAACACTGCTTGCCCAGAGTTTGTGGAGGATTTCGGCGAACAGTTCTTCCTTGCTGGGGAAGTGGTTGTACACCGTACGCTTGGAAACGCCGGCGGTGGCGGCGATCTTGTCCATGCTGGTGACCTCGAAACCGTTTGCGCGAAACTCGGCAATGGCCGCTGCCACGATGGCTTCGCGCTTGCGGTCGGTGAGGCGTTGAGGGGCAGTCATGGGTGGCGTTCGGCTCTTCAAGGAAATTACACTCGGCAGTTTACTTGCTCCGGATTTTGTTGCAATCTTGAAACTACACTGTGCAGTGTAACTTATAAGCGATCCGTAGGAGTCACCCGGTAATGGCCACGATCTCGTCCCGTGTCGATTCTTCGCCAGCAGCGCCCAGGCACGATCAGGCGCATTTCAGCAACGAGCCTCCCGTGCAGCACGGAGGCTTTGGCAAGACCTTGCGTATTTTCTGGAACATGCTGTTCAACAAACCACGCAGTACACGGCCGGTGGGGCAGATCCCGGTGCAATCGCTGACCCGCGAGCAATTACTGGCCGCCCCGGATCACAGCGTGTTCCGCCTCGGGCATTCGACGGTTTTGCTGAAAATGCGCGGTAAATTCTGGGTCACCGACCCGGTGTTCGCCGAGCGTGCCTCACCGTTCAGTTGGGCGGGCCCCAAGCGCTTCCATCAGCCGCCCATCAGTCTTGAAGCGCTGCCACCGCTGGAAGCGGTGATTCTTTCCCACAACCATTACGACCACCTTGACCGCAAGGCTGTCGTTCAATTGGCCGAGAAAACCCGCTGTTTTCTTGCGCCGTTGGGTGTCGGTGACCTGCTGGTGAAGTGGGGGGTGGAGGCCAGCAAAGTGCGCCAGTTGGATTGGTGGCAGGGCACTGAGGTGGACGGTATTCGGTTTGTCGCGACACCTGCGCAGCATTTTTCCGGACGCGGGCTGTTTGATGCCAACCAGACCCTGTGGTGTTCCTGGGTGATGATCGACGGGGCGCGGCGGATCTTTTTCAGCGGCGATACCGGTTACTTCGACGGCTTTAAACGTATCGGTGAACAGTACGGCCCCTTTGACCTGACGCTGATGGAAACAGGTGCTTACAACGTCGATTGGCCCCATGTGCATATGCAACCTGAGCAAACCCTGCAAGCCCATATCGACCTCAAGGGGCGCTGGCTGCTGCCGATTCACAACGGTACCTTCGACCTGGCGTTCCATGCCTGGCACGAACCGTTTGACCGGATCATGGCGCTGGCCTGGGAGCGCAACGTGTCGATTACCACACCGCCGATGGGGCAGGCATTCAGCTTGAACCAGCCTGAGCGTGGGTATGCGTGGTGGCTGGAGGTGGAAACACAAGGTGCGCAAGAGCACTTGGCTGGCTGACGACTGGGCTGGCAGTCGGAAGACGCGTCGGAAAAAGGAGTTTTCCGGGTGTTTCCAAGCAGTTCCAGGCCTCGGATGAGGGTGCGATGATCCTTCGGAAAGTCATCTTCCGGAGGGCTGTCCACATGGACATCAAGTGTAGGAAAATTTGGCTGCTGGGCGTGCCTTGTCGACCGGGCTCACCTGCGCCGCCACCGTCATCTTCGCCGGCGGAGATAGCAGGTCTGGCGACAGTGCCACCCACTCCCTCCGTCGATACACCCGCCCCGAGCGGTATCGCTTTCGGGACGGCCCCCGGTGGCGACAAACGCCCCGCGGGCGGCATCCCGATTCCAGGGTATGACGCGCCTGCCCTGCCCGTGAAACCTGTGCGTGACCCATCGCTGTCGCTGATTGCCTTAAGCGGCATCGATCCTTCGGGGCCGGTGATGGTGGAGGTGCCTTTGGTGCAGAACAACACCACCTTCACGGCAGACCGGAGAACGACTGGGCTGTGCGTGGGGGTTGCAGAACGGTACGAGCACGGCAATGACCACGAACGTATTGAGCACCGTGCGCTCTTTACGCTGGCGCTGGAAACCCTTCGTCTGGCTGGGCTGACACTGGTGCCGGTGCCTGCACAGCGAGCGGATGACTCCCTGAGGTTCGATCTGCACACCCGCAATGAAATCGACACGCTAATGAGTCAATACCGCTTGGATGCGCTGGTGTCCGACAGTCAAAGCGCTGCGTTCCATGCGGCGTGCTGGACGGGTTACCCAAGGCTTGGCGAGCCGCTCGGGGACGGTTCAACGCTGTGGTTCTATGGCGCGCGATCTTCCAAGGATTTACTGCCGATTCTGGTGCGGGTGTACCGCAATGCTCGGCGCCTGACACCGGTACAGGCCGGGCTACTCGACGTGTTGACTAATCCCACGGTGTAAGCGACGTGCGTCGCAATGCTGGGAGGGCGAGAGGTTTTTAGACTGGGGCATGGATCGATGTGGGTCCTTCGTCGTTTCTGACTCCCTGAAGAGGTCTTATGTTCTCTATTGCGTATGGTCTGGGCTCGATTGCCCAGCTGGCCCTGCAGTCCATTGCAGGCGACTACTTACCTGCGGCCTCCAAGCCAGTCGCCCCCGGTACCGAATACCTCAGTGTCAATGAACTCGGCAGGCAAATGGCCCGGCCGGGTGGGCTCACCTCGGTCGATCTGGTCAGTTTCCTGCAAGAGCGGATTCGCAGGCTGGACCCTCAACTGAGGTCCGTCATCGAGCTCAACCCTGAAGCGCTTGAGGCAGCGCGCGAGTTGGATCGCGAGCGAGCCAGCGGCAAGGTGCGCGGGCCACTGCATGGCATTCCCATTTTGCTCAAGGACACCCTCGAAACCACAGGCATGCAAACCAGTGCAGGTGCGTTTGGGCTTGTGGGGGCAAGTGCCGGCAAGAATGCCCCGTTGGTGGATTACCTGATCAAGCAGGGCGCGGTCATCCTGGGTAAAACCAACATGAGTGAAATGGCCGGGTTTCGTGGAGGCCCCGATGGCTGGAGCAGCCGGGGCGGGCAAACCCGTAACCCGCATCAGTCGGATGCCGACGTCGGGGGCTCCAGTTCCGGCTCTGCCGCCGCAGTCGCGGCAGGGTTGGCGCCCTTGGCGGTGGGGGCTGAAACCAATGGTTCGATCATTGTGCCGGCCGCCCGCAATGGTGTGGTGGGGCTCAAACCCAGCGTCGGCCTGCTGGACCGCAATGGGATTATTCCCGCGAGCCAGCACCAGGACACGCCAGGCCCGATGGCTCGCTCGGTAATGGATGCTGCGTTGATGCTCAATGCCATGTCAGGCAGCGATCCCCAGGACACGGCGAGTGTGGGCGCGCCCCAAGGCATTGATTACACAAAGCTATTGGTTCCAGGTGCGTTGAAGGGCAAGCGTATCGGTTACCCTGCGACGTTTTCCAAAGAGGGTGAAACCCTGCCTGTGGTGAACAGTGCGCAATTCAGTCGGACACTCGAGGTGCTTCGCGAGCAAGGCGCGGTACTGGTGCCCGTCAACATGCGCCTGGCCGATGCTTCACGCTATGACGAGTTGTTGTTCTCGGACGCGAAAGAAGAACTCAATGCTTACTTGGCCAATCGCTCGGGACTACCGGTCAAATCACTGACCGAACTCATCAGGTTCAACGATGAACGTGATGGCGCCAACGAGGATCATCAACCACTACTCAAGGAAATCAGTGCCTCAACCCTGACGCCGGAGCAGCGTCAGCCACTGTGGGACGCGCTCATCCAGGATTTCCGCAGCGCCATAGATGACCCGATCAAATCGGAAAACCTGGACGTCATGGTGTCGGATTTCGAGACAAACAGTTACTTCGGTGTCGCGGCAGCCGGCTACCCAGGGATCGCCGTACCTTCCGGGACGGATGAGGACGGTTTACCCACCAGTGCCTATTTTTTCGGCACTCGCTGGGCTGAACCTACCTTGTTGGCAGTGGCCCATGGGTATGAGCAGGCCGCCCAGGTGGCAATCAAACCTGGGTTTTGACCGGCCATCCCAGTACATCGCAAAGGGAGCGTCGGGCGCTGTTGTGGGCAGTGGGCTCGGTTGAAGGAAGGTCGAACCGACGCACACTCATTCCCCACCCCGGCGCAAAGCCCGGAAAAAACACCAGCCCCTCAGCCTCCAGCCTGAACGCCAATGCCAGGCGGGTTTCATCGCCCACGTCGCCCTGGCTTTCGAAGTGCTGAACCGCTTGCGCCGTCACGCCCGCCAACCGGGCCAGGTCTTCGGTGCTCCAGCCCAGCATCGCGCGGGCCTGCACGCTGTGCTTGGCGGTGAATTGATGCAGGACGATCTGCTGTTCTACAAAAGAGCTCATTGCCAGAGAGGACATGGTTTTCTCCAGGATTCGACGGGGGAGGGCAAACTATACTGTGTTTTTGTACAGTTGTTTTGACCGCTCATCAACTGGATGTTTAATCAGCCGTTACTCCACCCCCGGCGCCTCCCGGATAATCAGGTGATCCAGGTTCTCGATGTTCGCGCTGAACACCCCGAACGTCTGTTCGGGTTTTTTTGTGCTCGGTACGTGTTTCAACGCCGGCGTCACCCCGTAGAAGAAGCAATACAGCGCTCGCTCACTGTCCACCGCCGCCTTGATCTGCTCCAAGAAAGCCTTGCGCTTGCGGTAAGTGTCGATGAGTTTTTTGCTCAGGTAGACGTTGACCGAATAGGGCTTTTTGTCGAGCCACACCTTCTTCTCGAAGTCGATGCGAAAGCTGCTGGTGTAGTCCTTGATCGCCTTTATCTTGCCCCAGTAGATCAGGCCCTTGTTGTCTTGCAGGTATTCGATTTTCTTGAAAAACGTCCAGTAGGTCGCGGTGTGGTCGCCAATCTTCAGCGGCATCGCCTTGAGCTTGTCCTTGTCGTCGATATTCGACACATAGCATTCCACCGGGTGGGCGAAGACGCTGGTTTTGTCCGGGGTGGTGTCGTGGGTGCTGTGGGGCGCAGAGCTACGGTTTGAAGGCGCTTTCGCTGGCTCGCGTGGGGCACTTCCCTCAGCCCCGGCAAGCGGGGCCTTACGTTCGTATTGACGGCGCGTGAGTACAAACTCCGAGGGGAAGTTGTCTTCACGCTCGTCGTCACCTTCACCGGTCGCGGTCTTGTGGGTGCTGGCGTAACGGCAGCCGTCGATATGCTGGGTGCTGGTCTTGTTCTTGAAATGGGGCGTGCGCTGATAGTTAACGTTCTTCGCGTTGAAGGTGCTCAGCGTATTGCCCGTATCGAACGCCGCACGGCAGGCCTCGTTGGGGCAGAGGAAGCTGTCCTTGTCGGAATCGAAATCGGCGGTTTCGTCGAAATTCAGGTCTCGTACGTCGTAGATCGACAGCTTGTCGTCGAGACTCAGGCTGTAGGCCGTGTCGAATTTCATGGGGCTCGGGTCCGTGAGAAGTTTCGCTATTAATAGCGGGATCCCGCGCAAATATCAGCAAGAAACTGCAACCCTTCGGCCGCTCAAGAAGCACAGCGTTCCACCGACCGCCGTCAGCGCCCCCAATGCATAGAACATGCTGGCTGGCGCCGCATTGATCAGCAAATACCCACACATCACCGGGCTCATTGCCCCGCCAAACGCGGCCAGGTTTTGCGCACCGTAATAACTGCCGCGCAGGGCATCGGGAGCAATGGTGTCGATAAACAGAAACTCCGAGGGGTAGATGATCATCTCGCCCAAGGTGAATACGAACATCGCCAGGCACCAGGTGACCAGGCTGTCGGCCAGGCTGAACCCGATCAGCCCGACAATGAACAGCAAGGTGCCGAGCACGATCCAGTAACGCAGTTGCTCACGCTTGAGAAACCGCCCGATCTGGTACTGCATCAAGATCACGGTGATGGCGTTGCAGGCCAGCACCGCAGACAGAATCTTCAACGCCTCGGCGGGCTTGTAGGCCACCAGCAAAAACTGCGACAGATACAGGGTGTAGCGCCCATGGACAATGGTGCTCAGCAGGCTGCCGCTGGTGAACAGGATCAGCGTGCGGTCGCTGCGCAACGTGCGCAGGGTGCTGAGGAAACTCAAGGGTTTGTGGCTGTCATCCCGTTGGGTGGGTGGGATGCCGATCATCAGGAACACGCTGCCAAAGGCGATGGCGCTGGCGATCAGGAAGGGCGCCAGCGGCAGGTGCCCGGCGATCACCACGCCGACCATCGGGCCGGTCGCGTAGCCCACATTGGTCAGGGTGTAGCGCAGGGAAAACACCTTGGCACGGTCACCCACCGGCAGGTTCTCGCTGATGATGGCTTTGGAGCCGATCAGGAACAGCGCCGACGCCGCTTCGGTGATGACCAGGGTCAAGGTGGTGAGGTAGAGGTTGCTGGCAAAGGTCAGCAACAGAAAACCGATGGCGCTCGAGAGCATGGCCAGGATCAGCAGCTTGCGTTTTTCCAGGCGGTCGATGATGTAGCCGCCGTACAGGCCCAGCAGTGTCGCGATGAAGACGGCGATGCCCATCAGCAGGCCGATGTCCTGCTGGTTGAGGCCCAGGCGCGTGCTGAGCAGCAAGGCCAACAGCGGGCTGGTCATGGCACGGCTGACCACGATGGTCACCGAGCAGACCAGCAGGCGGCGGATTACCAGGGAGTAGGTGGCCACGGTTGGGGGCAAGTGTCCTTGTTATTTTCTAAAGACAACACACATCAAATGTGGGAGCTGGCTTGCCTGCGATAGCGGTGGTTCAGGCAATGATTATGCAAGATGACGCCGCCATCGCAGGCAAGCCAGCTCCCACACTTGGATCGACTTACTGGCCGGAGTTGATGGTGATCTTCTCGACCGCGCCTTGCTCCAGCTCCCACTTCTTCAGGATCTTGCCGTAGGTCCCATCATCAATCATGCCCTGCAACGCTTCACTGATCGCCGTGACCAACTCGGTGTTGCTCTTCTCAATCCCCAGCCCGGTGAACTGCTTGGAAATTGCCAGGCCCACCGGCTTGTACTTGCCCTTGTCCAGCGCCATCAAATAAGGAATCGTCTCGCTGCCCTGCATCGCCGCATCCAGGCGGTTCTGCTGCAACTGCGCGCGAGCATCCGCCGAGCCTTCAGTGCCAATCACCACGATGGCCGGCTTACCCGCCGCTTCGCAGTTTTGCTTGCTCCACGCGGCAATTTCCGACGGCCAGGTGGTACGGCGGCTGGTGCCGACTTTTTTACCGCACAGGTCAGTCAATTCCTTGAGGTCTTCACGCTTGGCCAGGGTGTACAGCTGCGGGCCGCTGGTGAAGTAGTCGATGAAAGTCACCGCCTTTTGGCGCTCGGCGGTGTCGCTCATGCCCGACAGCACAATGTCCACACGCTTGGTGGTCAGGCCGCTGAGCATTTGCTCGAAGCCGGTTTCCTGCCACTTGATCTTCACACCCAGGCGCTCGGCCAGGGCGTTGCCCAAGTCGAAGTCGAAACCCGTGAGCTTATTGGTGGCGGGGTCCTTGAAATCCATCGGTGGATAGTTCGGCACGATGGCCGCGCTGATCTCACCCTTGTCCTTGATTGCCGCCGGCAAAGCCGCGAAAACAACAGTGGAGGCCATCAGGCCTGCGAGCAACGTGGGGATAAACAATTTTTTCATGGGGGCGTTCTCGTTAGTTTTCTAGTTAAGTGCGAACGGCAGAAATAAAGCTTTGGGTACGCGGGTTTTGTGGGCTTATTAGAATTTCTTCAGGGCTGCCGGCTTCCACAATCTGGCCGGCATCCATAAACACCATGCGGTTGGACACTTCGCGAGCGAAGCCCAATTCATGGGTGACCACGATCATGGTCATGCCGGTGGTGGCCAAATCGCGCATCACCGACAGCACTTCGCCGACCAGCTCCGGGTCGAGGGCTGATGTGGGCTCGTCGAACAACATCAACTTGGGGCGCGTCGCCAACGCACGGGCAATTGCCACGCGCTGTTGCTGCCCGCCAGACAATTCCACCGGGTAAGCATTGCGTTTGTCCGCCAGGCCGACGCGAGCGAGCAACTCCAACGCATCCTCGATGGCTTCCTTGGGCGAGCGCTTGAGCACTTGGCACGGGCCTTCGATGATGTTCTGCAGCACGGTCATGTGCGGGAACAAATTAAAGCGCTGGAACACCATGCCGGTGGCCAGGCGCTGGCGGGCGATCTGCGCTTCATTCATCTCATGCAGCTTGTTGCCGATGACGCGGTAACCCACCAGTTCGCCGTCGACCCACAGGCCGCCCTTGTCGATTTTTTCCAGTTGGTTGACGCAACGCAGCAGGGTGCTTTTACCCGAGCCGGACGGGCCGATGATGCACATCACTTCGCCTTGCTCGACCTCGATATTGATGTCGCGCAGCGCGTGATACTGGTCGTAATACTTGTTCAGGTTGACGGCCTTGACGATGCTTCTCATGGGGCAAATCTCCTCAACCCAAACTTACGAACGCTTGCCGGCGCCGCGGGCAAAACGACGCTCGAGGCGGCTTTGACCAAATGAAAGAACAGTCACCACCGCCAGGTACCAGATGCCGGCCACAATCAGCAGCTCCATGACCCGGGCGTTGGCGTAGTAGATGTTTTGCGCGTTGTGCAGCAGCTCCGAGTACTGGATCACGCTGGCCAGGCTAGTCATTTTCACCATGCTGATGAACTCGTTGCCTACAGGCGGGATGATCACTCGCATCGCCTGCGGAAGAATGATCCTACGTAGCGCTTGCAGGCTCGGCATGCCGATGGACTTGGCGGCTTCGTACTGGCCGGTGTCGACCGACAGCAAGCCGGCGCGCACCACCTCGGCGGTGTAGGCGCCCTGGTTGATGCTCAAGCCGAGCAGGGCGGCCACGAACGGTGTCATCAGGTCGACGGTGTCGATGCTGAACAGGCCGGGAACCGCGATCACCGGGAAAATCAGCGCCAAGTTGAACCACAGCAGCAACTGCAGAATCAACGGCGTGCCACGGAACAGCCAGGTGTAGGTAATGGCCACATACCGCAGGATCGGGTTGGCCGACATGCGCATGATCGCCGTGATCACCCCGATCACCACGCCCAGCGCCATCGCCAGGATCGACATGACGATGGTGTTCACCAGGCCCCAGAGGATGGCCTCAGACGTAAGGAACTGACCGATGTAGGACCATTCGATCTGGCCGTTGGCGAATGCGCGCAACAGCGCGGCCAATACGATCACGATCAACGTGGCAAAAAACATCCGCCCGTAATAGCGACGCGGCACGTGTTCGTACTGCGTGATATCGAACTGGTTCTCGGACAACTTGCGCTCTATTTCCAAGCGCTTGGCCGGGGTTTGGTTCATGGTGATTCTCCAAAAAAGCGATTACCGCTCTACTCGATCCAACAGTTAAAACCCGATCCAATGTGGGAGCTGGCTTGCCTGCGAAAGCGCCAGCCCAAACACTACAAATCTCCCAGGCTTACATCCGAAACCCCTGATAACTCTCAGCCCATCGCTGTTGCTCAGCCAACGCCACCTTCAACCGCCCAATCTGCTCCCTGACCCGCTCCGGCGCCGTCCCACCCCACCCACTGCGCGCCGCAATCGCCGCCTCCAGGGTCAAGCAGTCCCGCACCTCAGGCAGCAACCGAGCATCCACCTCCGCCAACATCGCCGGCGAGGCTTCCCACAACTCAATCTCATGCTTCTCACAGGCCTGCACCAGCGCGCCGGTAATCTCATGGGCTTCTTTAAACGGCACACCACGGGTGGCCAACCAATCCGCCACCTCCGTCGCCAAGGTGAAGCCCATCGGCGCCTGGCGCCGCAGCTCTTCCACCTGCACCTTCATGGTCGCAACCATCCCGGCCATCGCCGGCAGTACCAGCAGCAAGGTGTCCACGCTGTCCAACACACTGTGCTTGTCTTCACTCAAATCGCGGTTGTACGACAGCGGCAACGACTTGAGCGTCGACATCAACCCGGTCAGGTTGCCAATCAAACGCCCAGCCTTGCCCCGCGCCAATTCGGCAATGTCCGGGTTCTTCTTCTGCGGCATGATCGAGCTGCCGGTGGCGTAGGCATCGTCCAACACCACCCAGCGAAACTGGCGCGACGACCACAGGCAAAACTCCTCCGACAGCCGCGAAATATTCACCCCGAGCATGCCCGCCACAAACAGAAACTCCGCCACATGGTCACGGCTGGCGACGGCGTCAATCGAGTTTTCGCACGGCCCGGTGTAGCCCATTTCCTTGGCCGAATGCTCCGGCTGGCGCGCAATCGCCGAACCGGCCATGGCTGCCGCACCCAACGGTGACAGCGCTGTACGCGCATCCCAATCCACCAAACGCTGCACATCCCGCAGCATCGACTGCGCATGAGCGAGCAAATGGTGGGCAAACACAATCGGCTGCGCCTGCTGCAAATGGGTAAAGCCGGGGCAGATGCTCTCGATATGCTGCTCAGCCTGCTCCACCAACGCCTGTTGCAGACCCAGCACCTCGGTAGTGATGGTGCGCGCATGGTCGCGTAGGAAAAGCCGCAGGTCATTGGCCGTCTGGTCGTTACGCGAACGCCCGGCGCGCAACTTGCCGCCCAAGGCGCCGAGGCGCTCGGTCAATACGCGTTCGATGAAGGTGTGCACGTCCTCGTCATCCAGGGTCGGATGCAGGCGGCCGGCAGCGAAGTCAGCGCCGATCCCCTCCAGGGTTTCGAGGGTACGCAAGGTCTCCGACTCATCCAGCAAACCGGCGCGCTGCAACTCACGGGCATGGGCACGGGAGCCGGCGAGGTCGTAGGGCGTCAGGCGAAAATAGCGCTCAGGGCAACGCGACAACGCGGCCAATGCAGCAGACGGACCGGTCTTGAAACGAGCGCCCCAAAGGCGGTCGGTGGGCTGGGACATGGGTATTCCTCACGCTTGTTTTTAGAAGAGTCGGAGGCAGTAAAAATAAGTTTTCAACTAGACTGAATCAGCGTCTGACGCGCCGTATTCAAGGTTGCCAAGGGCGGTTGTTTATGTTCATTATCGCCGCCTGGCTATGTTCAAGGACTGGGTTGAAGCCTGTTGAATATGGCACTTGAGGTCAACGCGTATTATGGAAACTCCACTTTCCACTTCTGGAAACCTACCGCCAAAACCCGGCACACGACCGCCCCTGCAACTGAGCGGGCTGGACTTCAAATTGCTGCGGGTATTTATGGCCGTGGTCGAAGCCGGCGGCTTCAGCGCCGCGCAAAACGAGCTGAACGTGGGCCTGGCAGCCATCAGCAAACAGATCTCTGACCTCGAGATTCGCATCGGCATGCGCCTGTGCACACGGGGCAGGGAAGGGTTTGGGCTGACCGAAGAAGGCAAGTTGGTGTATCAGGCGTCCATCGAGTTATTTACCTCGGTGGACAGTTTTCGCGACAAGCTTAGTTCGGCGCAAAACGAACTGATCGGCGACCTTAGTGTGGGGGTTATTGATAACACCGTGTCCGACGTTAATTCCCCGCTAATTACCGCGTTGGGGAAATTACATAGCGAATCGCCAAAGATTAGACTGCGCCTACATGCCTCGCAATTGGACGAAGTTGAACGTGGCGTGGTGGAAGGGCGCTTGATTGTCGGCATCGTCCCCGTCTACCAGCGCCGCGAAGAATTCGACTACTTCCCGCTGTACGAAGAAAAGGCCCACGCCTACTGCGCCGTAGGACACCCGCTCTTCACCGCGAACGACATTACGCCCGAGGTGCTGCGCCAATATGAAGTGGTCAACCACCGGTATGCGATCCATCGCGACAAGGCCAACTTCGTCAACTATGACAGCCAGTCCGCCTCGGCCTCGCAAGTCGAAGCCGTCGCGATCCTGATCCTCACCGGCCGCTTCCTCGGCTTCCTGCCCGAACACTACGCCGCGCCACTGGTAAGGGTAGGGCGCCTGCGCGCACTGTGCCCGGAGCACGTGCACCTGAGCACCTCCTTCAACCTGATCCTGCGCCATAACGCCCCGCGCAGCCCGATGGTAAAAGCCTTTGCGACGGCGTTGGGCGTAGAACTCAAGGCCTCTGTTTGATCAACCTGTGGTGAGCGGGCTTGCCCCGCGTTGGGCTGCGCAGCAGTCCCAATAAAAACGCCGCATGCTGTCAGACAGAATGCGGCGTTTGGTTTTAGGGCCGCTACGCGCCCCAGCGCGGGGCAAGCCCGCTCACCACAATGATCAGCGCAGCACTTTCGCCCGCTTCTTCTTCGCATGAAAATGCCGAAAATGCGCATCCTGCGCCGCCGCCAGCAACTCCCGATCCCCACGCGTATCGCCCCAGGCCCGCAGCCGATACTCGCCCAAATCGCCGTACACCGCCTCAAGCCGCAGCACCTTGTTCTCACACCGGCAGTTATTCCCGGTGAGCTTACCGGTCAGCACCCCATCCACCACCTCAAGCTCAGTCCCAATCAACTTGATCCCAAGACGATCGGCAAACGGCTGCAACACCAACGCCGGCGACGCCGAACACAGCGTCACCACCGCCCCCGAACCCAACTCCTGCTCCACCGACAGCACGCCGGCCGGCCGCATCAACCGCGCCCAATTGCGCTGGCAATACTCCTCGGCCTTCTGCTGCACCCACGCCTTCTCCACCCCGGTCATAAAGGTGCGGATCAATTGCGCCTTCAACTCATCCCGGCTGATCTGCTGCAACAAAAAGCGCAGACCTGGCACCGCCAGCTTGACCATCCGGCCATAAAACTCACCGGTGCCAAAGGCGAACTTGAGGAACGGCACGAAACTGTCGTGGTGGGTGAGGGTGCCGTCGAAGTCAAAGACGGAGAGTACTTTGGCGTCAGCGGGGCCGGCTTCGAGCATGTCTGGGTTCACGGGTTGGCCTCGGTCCTATCTAGTATTTTTTGAGTGTGCATCAGGTGTGACAGCAGGAGTTTACTCCCGTGCCAATCTTCCGACTTTGGCGTAAAGCCCCTCGGTGAAGGCATCCCGATCGCTCGACCGGTGACAACGCTGATGGCAATTGGGGCACAAGGCTACAGCATTGGAGATGCGATCCGAACCCTTCTGGGCGAGGTGCTTGACGTGATGTACTTCAAGAAATGGCAAACCGTCGACTTCAAAAGGCGCGTTTGAGCCGCAGCCTTCGCAGATGCCTTTGGCTTCTTTCAACACCCAGGCGCGGACCTTTGGATCGCGGACGAAGGCCGTGCTGACGGTCGATACCTTCTGGGGCTGGGCAATGCCGTCCGGTAGCTTAGGGAAAGGTTGCTGCTGCAGTTTGGACGCGCGGCGGATAAGCGTTTGCTCATCCGCTGTTTGGGCGGCGTCGTCGGATTCGAATACACCCTGTGCGGCGAGGGCTTGGCGGATACGTTGCTCTACGCCTGTGCCCACGTTCTTTGCAGGCTTATAGCCTTCTATGCGGTCCCAGCCCATACGCACAAGCACGGTGGAAATGTTTTGCATGCGGAACTCGATGGAGCCCTTTGCACGGCCTGCCACCGGGCCTTCACGGAGAAGGCGGTTTTCGAGCGCTTTGTTGAAAGGTTGGCCGCTCTTTTCCCAGGCCAACATCTTTAAGTACGCTTCGACCGCTGCTGCCAGTTCCGCGTCGTTCCAGTCCGTTTTGTCTTTCGTAATATCCATACAGCCGCCGAGGGTAGAAAACCCTCGGACGATACTGAGTAGCCATTATGGCGTCTACGAAATTTCCTACGCGTTGTTGGGCTTTGGCGGTCATTTACGTCAGTAAATTCGCTGCTTCGTTCGGAACGGTTGAATGAGCTTTCGCCACCACGGAGTTCTTACCGGCTCTCTGCGATAGGTTCGATTCACCAACAAATACGGCATATCCCTAAGACGTATCCAGCCTTCATCCTGCCAATGCAGAAGGTTTAGCGACATCTCTGGCCAATCCAACAGGCTCAATAGTGGTCGCTCCACCGTTCGTGGCTGACGCTCGTCCCGCAACGTCGGGACGACTTCGTGGGTGAGCCAACTGCGTAGTCGTCGGTTCTCTGGTGCGTAGTGATAGACCAGCAGTGCATATGCACCGGATTCGCTGATCATCAGCATTTCTTCCGGTTGACCGTGAAACAGCAACTTCAGGTATTGCCGTTGATCGTCATCGAGCTTTCGAGTCGTTCGCTCATCTAGGTAGCAGCCCATCAAGCGACCGAGGTCGCGCGCGCAGAACCACGGTTGGTTTTCTAAAAGGAGGGCATGTAGAAGAAGATTTTGTCGGGTGAAAATAATGGCAATTGAAGGCGCAGGTAGAACTACCTTCTTGGTGGCTGGTAAGTCGAGCTGATATGGACTAGGCATTTCCTATGACCTCTACGTGATTTTCGGAAGGGCCAGGGCCCAACGTAGAGAGCGGATTTAAGAAACTCCAACTGGCTAAGCCTCAGCGCAGCATTATTCCGCCTTTTAGGTCAGGCAGTGTTCTGCTGTGTGAGTGAGACGTCGCTTCCACGTTGGGCGTTTCTTAGGCACCGAAGCCCAGAGTAGAGCCGCTGGCTTATGAAAACAATAACGACATATTCCTGTTTCACTGTCGGAGATTTCTACAATTGGAAAAGTGTGCGAATATATAAAGGCTTTTTGCCAGCAACGGTTTCATATGGACGGGTAGCGGTGTGAATGTAATGCATCGTTAAATCGCTATTTTAAATGGAAAATGGAGATTTCAGGGATGTCGAGCACTTCTTTGGTAGTTGATAATATCTATGAGGATGCAAAGGATTTTCTGATTATAGGTATGACTGGTCGTACCGGGTCTGGGTGTACTACAGCGGCAAAGATACTCTGTGAAGAACGGCTCGACATACCTAGTGAGGGGTATGAAGGGTTGACCCGTAACGAGTTCAAAAAACATAAGATAATAAAGAGGTATATTGACGGTGGGAGTTGGGCACCATTTTATAGAATTGAAGCCAGTAGCCTTATTACATATCATTTACTTTTATTGTCTGATTGTGAGTTTTGCGAGTATATAAATCGATTTTCTTTCACTGCTCCAGTATCTGATGTTGAAGTCGCTAGTTTTTCTTCAACTCTGAGTGAGGTTCGAACTAGAGTTTTGAGTGTTGAAGAGACGCGTGACTCTACGGAAGATAAACGTATAAATGCTAATTTTGAACTGTACTTCGTAGAAATGCCCAAGGTTACCAATCTTTTTATGGGGTTTTTAGGAAGGGCAAGATTTACACAGGTTTATCAACAAGCTGGTGATAACGTTCGATCTTCAGGAGCGGCAAATAGCTCTGATTTTGTAGCGGCCGAGATTTTTAATTTTCCAAAACATTTGAATGTTTTGATTAAGTTGGCTCATAAGAAAGCACGCTTAGATAAAGTGCCTTGCCGGATCGTAATAGATGCAATCAGAAATCCCTATGAGGCATTTTTCCTTAAGCGGCGATATGCAAATTTTTATTTGGTTTCAATCAATACGTCAAATTTAGAAAGATTGAATAGCCTTAGAGGATATAGAAAACTATCTGATCACGAAATAAAAATTCTGGATGATAAGGAATATCCCGAGAAAATTTCAGGCATGAAAAAATTTGTTGCACAGAACGTACAAGAGTGTATTGAGATTTCTGATATACATATTTATAACTCGAAAAATAGTGAATTTACTCATAATGATTTAGTCAGTCAGTTAGCTTGGTATGTCACCTTGATGATGCATCCAGGTTTAGTCATGCCAACCTCAATCGAAAGCTGCATGCAGATCGCATACACGGCAAAGCAGAGTTCAGGATGCATCTCTCGGCAGGTTGGAGCAGTTGTTACTGATGAGAGTTATAGTGTCAAGGCAATTGGTTGGAATAATACTCCGCAGGGACAAACTCCTTGCATGTTGAGAAGCGCTGAGGATCTTCTGGAGGGGAGAAATAAGACTGACTATAGTGAGTATGAGTTGAAGTCTCCCGTTTTTAGAGAGGCGGTCTCTGCAAAATACTCTCAGCTAATTGCAACAAATAAAGAGTCTAATAGGAATTTTTCTTTCTGCTTCAAAAGCGTTCAAAATGAAATTGAGGGCGAGAAAAATCAGGTTCATACCCGAGCGCTGCATGCTGAAGAAAATGCGTTTATGCAGATAGCGAAGCATGGAGGACAGAAGTTGGCTGGTGGTGTGCTGTTCACCACGGCAAGCCCTTGTGAACTCTGTGCAAAAAAAGCGTATCAATTAGGCTTGAAGAAGATAGTTTATATAGATCCGTATCCAGGTATCGCAACGCAGCATATTTTGTCATCGGGACAAAATAAGCCTGAGCTTGAGCTTTTTAAAGGTGCTGTTGGGAGGGCGTTTTATCAGCTGTATCAGCCATTGATGCCTTATAAAGATGAGCTGGAGTTAGCTTTTGATATACCTAGCTATCATAATTCAGATAAGCCGTCTAAGGCGGTACTGAAGGAGAGGAATATTGAACTAGAGCGCATGAATAAACTACTGATGACGGAATTGGATGCCCTAAGATTGGCTGTCGCTGAGGCTAAGGCGTAGCTATTGAATAATCATGTTTTTGGTTAATAAAAACCCTGAGCTAGCTCAGGGTCTTTATTAGCTATGTATTTGCTTAGTCCCAGCTCAACGCCCCACCAGTCTGATATTCGATCACCCGGGTCTCAAAGAAATTCTTCTCTTTCTTCAAGTCCATAATCTCGCTCATCCACGGGAACGGATTCGTCGTCCCTGGATACTCTTCCTTCAACCCAATCTGCGACAGGCGACGGTTAGCGATGAACTTGAGGTAATCCTCCATCATCGCCGCATTCATCCCCAACACGCCGCGTGGCATGGTATCGCGAGCGTATTCAATCTCCAGCTGCGTCCCTTGCAGAATCATCTGGGTCGCTTCTTCCTTCATCTCGGCATCCCACAAATGCGGGTTTTCGATTTTGATCTGGTTGATCACATCGATACCGAAGTTCAGGTGCATCGACTCGTCGCGCAGGATGTACTGGAACTGTTCCGCCACGCCGGTCATTTTGTTGCGACGGCCCATGGACAGGATCTGGGTGAAGCCGCAGTAGAAGAAGATGCCTTCCAGGACGCAGTAGTAGGCGACCAGGTTGCGCAGCAGCTCTTTATCCGTCTCGACGGTGCCGGTTTCGAACTTCGGATCGGAGATCGAACGGGTGTACTTCAGACCCCAGGCAGCCTTTTTGGCGACCGAGGGAATCTCGTGGTACATGTTGAAGATCTCGCCTTCATCCATGGCCAACGATTCGATGCAGTACTGGTAGGCGTGGGTGTGGATCGCTTCTTCGAAGGCCTGGCGCAGGATGTACTGGCGGCACTCCGGGTTGGTGATCAGGCGGTACACGGCCAGCACGAGGTTGTTGGCCACCAGGGAGTCGGCGGTGGAGAAGAAGCCCAAGTTGCGCATGACGATGCGGCGTTCGTCGTCGGTCAGGCCTTCGGGGTTTTTCCACAGGGCGATGTCGGCGGTCATGTTGACCTCTTGCGGCATCCAGTGGTTGGCGCAGCCGTCGAGGTACTTTTGCCAGGCCCAGTCGTACTTGAAGGGCACGAGTTGGTTGAGGTCGGCACGGCAGTTGATCATGCGCTTTTCGTCGACGGCGACGCGGGCGGCGGAGCCTTCGAGTTCGGCGAGGCCTTCGGCGACGTCGAGTTTGTCGAGGGCGGCCTTGGCGCGGATGATCGCAGCGGAGTCGTTGGCGGTCACGTTACGGGCTTCCAGCGCGGCGGCGGCGCCGGCACCGTCGAGGCGGTCCATGTTGGCTTCGGTGGCGTGGCCGGCGTTGGCGCCTTTGGTGGCTACTTCGCCGTCTTCTTCTTTGTCGAATTCGTCCCAGCTCAGCATGACGTGTCGTCTCCTGCGTGAGGGCTCAAGGTGCCCGTGTGAAACCGGATGGTTGGGTGTTCACACGGCCCCAGGGCCGCGGTGGATCTTAAGGAATCGTTTGTTGCAGCAGCTAGCGCAGGCATTAAACGCAATAGGGTAACGGGTGCTCTGCGTGAGGCTTGAGGGGCGGAGCGGTAGGTGCTTGCTCCAGCGGAGGCCTCAGGTCTGGCTCTTCATCCCTGTGTAAAGGGATATTGCAGGCCCGATTTACCCGCGCATTGTAGGGGAAAAAAACCGGTTTGTGTTGAGGCGGATGGTCACGGAGACGGGCCCGAATGGCGTGTTTTTCGGCCAGAGTGCGGGTTTATAAGGCTTTGCTGCTGTTGGATTTTTTTGACGGGCGGCGGGATGTTTTTTGTAGGGCGGGGAGAGGAGTGGTGAGTCAGGCTTTATAGGGTGGGTGTGGCGGCTGTTGCTATCGGGGGCAAGCCCCCCTCCCACATTTGGGCGGTGTCGGGCTTGGGGTCGGTTCTTGGCCGCAAGATCGATTTCTTGCGGCGACCAAGATCCGAGTTGAATCTAAATAACCAAGTTATTACCCGTTAGAGCAACCATTGCCCATCACATGGTAATTAAGAATATGACGCTGACCTTGTGAGTCTTCGTATTCCATCTTTACCGGTACAACTTCGCATACTTCTGGAATGTTGCTCATGGACAGTACTTTTGCTACGTCCAGATGGGTGCTGTAAGTGTAGTCCTCAACGACCGGGGTGTTGCGACCAGCTACGTCAGTCGGGGCTTCGTCGGCCAGGGCGGCGGTGGCGCACAGGCTGCTGAGGGCCATAACTACTAAAGCTTTCATTTCTCTATTTACCTTCTTCAGGGCGAAAGGGGTCACGGGACCCTTGTGAGGCCACGTGTGTAACTTAAGAGTTGGGAAGTTCGGATTAACGTTGCCTTCGTGGGGGCTGTTGCGTTGTTAATCACTGCTGTATTTAACTAAAGTGCCGTGTTGGCGGAAGTGATTTTAGGCCCTCAGGTTATATTCATATACCCGTACTTTTGATAAACACTGTTGGCGGTTTTTGTAACAATCCTGTGGTAAAGCTTTTTTCACAATGCTGCGAAGCGCCGCAGGCCGCGGGCTAGAGGTGCAGGAGGGGATATCAGGGCAATTTGTAGGGGCTTGTTACTACCATCGTCGAATGGTTCTATAGGCCAGCCCCGGCTACAACAGGGCCATACAACAACAACTATGTCACCGAGGTAAGAAAGATGAGTGCGGCTTCCCTGTACCCCGTTCGCCCCGAAGTAGCAGCCAACACGCTGACCGACGAGGCAACCTACAAGGCCATGTACCAGCAGTCGGTGGTCAACCCCGATGGCTTCTGGCGCGAGCAAGCCAAGCGCCTCGACTGGATCAAGCCTTTCACCACGGTGAAGCAGACTTCTTTCGACGATCACCATGTCGACATCAAGTGGTTTGCCGATGGCACCTTGAACGTTTCCTACAACTGCCTGGACCGTCACCTCGCCGAGCGTGGCGACCAGGCAGCGATCATCTGGGAGGGCGATGACCCTGCCGAGAGCCGCACCATCACCTACCGCGAGCTGCATGAAGAAGTCTGCAAGTTCGCCAACGCCCTGCGTGGCCAGGATGTGCACCGCGGCGACGTGGTGACGATCTATATGCCGATGATCCCCGAAGCCGTGGTCGCCATGCTGGCCTGTACCCGCATCGGTGCGATTCACTCGGTGGTGTTTGGCGGTTTCTCGCCGGAGGCCCTGGCCGGTCGCATCATCGACTGTAAGTCGAAGGTGGTGATCACTGCAGACGAAGGCATCCGCGCCGGTAAGAAAATTCCACTGAAGGCCAACGTCGACGACGCCCTGACCAACCCGGAAACCAGCAGCATCCAGAAGGTCATCGTGTGCAAGCGCACCAATGGCCAGATCAAGTGGAACCAGCATCGCGACATCTGGTACGAAGACCTGATGAAAGTGGCGGGCACCGTGTGTGCGCCCAAAGAGATGGGCGCCGAAGAAGCGCTGTTCATCCTCTACACCTCTGGCTCCACCGGCAAGCCCAAGGGCGTGCAGCACACCACCGGCGGCTACCTGTTGTATGCGGCCCTGACCCATGAGCGTGTGTTCGACTACCGCCCAGGCGAAATCTACTGGTGCACCGCCGACGTCGGCTGGGTCACTGGCCATACTTATATTGTCTACGGCCCGCTGGCCAATGGCGCGACCACCTTGCTGTTCGAAGGCGTGCCGAACTACCCGGATATCACGCGGGTGGCGAAGATCGTCGACAAGCACAAGGTCAATATTCTCTACACCGCCCCGACCGCGATCCGCGCGATGATGGCTTCCGGCACCGCCGCTGTTGAAGGCGCCGATGGCAGCAGCCTGCGTTTGCTCGGTTCGGTGGGGGAGCCGATTAACCCAGAGGCGTGGGACTGGTACTACAAGAACGTCGGCCAATCCCGTTGCCCGATCGTCGACACCTGGTGGCAGACCGAAACCGGCGGCAACATGATGAGCCCATTGCCGGGCGCGCATGCGCTCAAACCGGGTTCGGCGGCACGCCCGTTCTTCGGCGTGGTGCCGGCGCTGGTGGACAACCTCGGCAACCTGATCGAAGGCGCCGCCGAAGGTAACCTGGTGATCCTCGATTCGTGGCCAGGCCAGGCGCGTACGCTGTTTGGCGACCATGACCGCTTCGTCGACACCTACTTCAAGACGTTCCGTGGCATGTACTTCACCGGTGACGGTGCGCGGCGTGACGAGGACGGTTACTACTGGATCACCGGGCGTGTGGACGACGTGTTGAACGTGTCCGGCCACCGCATGGGCACCGCCGAGATTGAAAGCGCGATGGTTGCGCACCCGAAAGTTGCCGAAGCGGCCGTCGTCGGTGTGCCGCACGACATCAAAGGGCAGGGCATCTATGTGTATGTCACGCTCAAAAATGGCGAAGAGCCGAACGAAGCGCTGCGCCTGGAGTTGAAAAACTGGGTGCGCAAGGAGATCGGGCCGATTGCTTCGCCGGACGTGATCCAATGGGCGCCGGGCTTGCCGAAGACGCGCTCGGGGAAAATCATGCGGCGGATTCTGCGCAAGATTGCCACGGCCGAGTATGACGGGTTGGGGGATATCTCCACCCTGGCGGATCCGGGCGTGGTGGCGCATTTGATTGAGACGCACAAGACCATGAACGTCGCGTAACGCGGGTTAGTGGGACCAAGCCCCATCCGGCGTGAGTCGGGTGGGGCTTTTTTGTGGGATCTTGAAACCAATGGAGATCAAATGTGGGAGGGGGCTTGCCCCCGATGGCAGTGTGTCAGTGGCCATATTTGGCGCTGGTCCACCGCTATCGGGGGCAAGCCCCCTCCCACATGGGATCTGCGCCAGTCAAATAAATATCGGTTTTTCGTGTAGGGCGTTTCTGAATGTTACCGCCAGCCCTGAATGTGTAACCTCGCGCCCAGACATGAGGCAATGTGCTACGCCCATGCCCCGAAAAACCGCGTTCCAGACACCCCCAGAAATAAGATTAAACGCCACACTTGCCGTGCTAGAAGGGTTTGCGAATAATAGGCCCGCAATTTGCAGCGTCTACAGGTTTAATGTCTTTTGTCTCTGCATAAAATCCAGAGGCTGTCAATGAGTTGGAACCGCTTTCTCGGTGCTTCTGTAAATTGTTGTCGCATTGAGGAAATATCGGCTTCCGGCCTGTCGTTAGAATGCCGATCACTCGCTCGTCGTCTCCGGTGTGTAACTGGTGTAGGACGCAGCAGCGCAATTCGGTTTCCCTTACGTCGCATCGTGGGCCATGGCTCATACTGCTGTTTTGCCCTATACCGATGGAGTCCCAAGATGAAGAAACTCGTGCTGTTGGGCGCCCTGGCGCTGTCCGTGCTGTCCATGCAGGCTTTCGCTGAAGGCAAGCCTCTGAAAATAGGTATCGAAGCGGCTTACCCTCCGTTTGCTTCCAAAGCGCCCGATGGCAGCATCGTCGGTTTTGACTACGACATCGGCAACGCCCTGTGCAAGCAGATGGACGTGAAGTGCACCTGGGTCGAACAAGAGTTCGACGGCCTGATCCCAGCGCTGAAAGTGCGCAAGATCGACGCGATCCTGTCGTCCATGTCCATCACGGAAGACCGTAAGAAGTCCGTGGACTTCACCAACCGCTATTACCTGAGCCCAGCGCAACTGGTGATGAAGGAAGGCACCACCGTCAGCGACAGCCTGGATGAATTGAAGGGCAAGAAAATCGGCGTGCAACGCGGTTCGATCCACGATCGTTTCGCCAAGGAAGTCCTGGCCCCTAAAGGCGCCACGGTTGTGCCTTACAGCTCGCAGAACGAAATCTACCTGGACGTGGAAGCCGGTCGCCTCGACGGCACCGTGGCTGACGCTACCCTGCTGCAAGACGGCTTCCTGAAAACCCCAGCCGGTAAAGGTTACGCGTTCGTGGGCCCACAGTTCACCGACCCCAAGTACTTCGGCGACGGCATCGGCATCGCTGTACGTAAAGGCGACAAGGAAAACCTGGACCGCATCAACGCAGCCATTGCCGCGATCCGTGCCAATGGTGAGTACAAGAAAATCCAGGACAAGTACTTCGACTTCGATATTTACGGCGCTGACCCTAAGTAAATCGTCGCAACGGTCTGTCCAAAATGGCGCAAGCAACAGAATTCCTGCGGTTTGCGCCATTTTTTCATCCCCCTTTTCGAGGACCTGAATCATGTTGAAAGGCTACGGGGCCGTCATCCTCGATGGCGCATGGTTGACGCTTCAGCTCGCCTTGTCGTCCATGGCCTTGGCCATTGTTCTGGGTCTGATCGGGGTCGCGTTACGCCTGTCGCCGGTGCGCTGGTTGGCCTGGCTGGGTGACTTGTACTCCACGGTGATCCGCGGGATCCCGGACCTGGTGCTGATCCTGCTGATTTTCTACGGCGGTCAGGACCTGCTCAACCGCGTCGCGCCGATGCTCGGCTACGACGACTATATCGACTTGAACCCCTTGGCCGCCGGTATCGGCACCCTGGGTTTCATCTTCGGCGCCTACCTGTCGGAAACCTTCCGCGGCGCCTTCATGGCCATTCCCAAGGGTCAGGCCGAAGCCGGCCTTGCGTATGGCATGAGCAGTTTCCAGGTGTTTTTCCGGGTGATGGTGCCGCAAATGATCCGGCTGGCGATCCCTGGTTTTACCAACAACTGGCTGGTTCTCACCAAGGCTACTGCGCTGATTTCGGTGGTGGGCCTGCAAGACATGATGTTCAAGGCCAAGCAGGCGGCAGATGCCACCCGCGAGCCTTTTACCTTCTTCCTCGCAGTGGCGGCGATGTACCTGGTGATCACCAGCGTGTCGTTGTTGGCCCTGCGTTCTCTTGAGAAGCGCTACTCGGTAGGCGTAAGGGCGGCTGATCTATGATCTTCGACTACAACGTCATCTGGGAGGCCATGCCGCTGTACCTTGGCGGCCTGCTGACCACCCTGAAACTGCTCGCCATCTCGCTGTTCTTCGGCCTGCTCGCTGCCTTGCCCCTGGGCTTGATGCGCGTGTCCAAGCAGCCGATCGTCAACGGTGCGGCCTGGCTCTACACCTATGTGATTCGCGGCACGCCGATGCTGGTGCAGCTGTTTTTGATCTACTACGGCCTGGCCCAATTCGAGGCGGTGCGCGAAAGCGTCCTGTGGCCGCTGCTGTCCAGCGCGACTTTCTGCGCGTGCCTGGCCTTTGCGATCAACACCAGCGCCTACACCGCCGAGATCATTGCCGGCAGCCTCAAGGCCACGCCGAACGGCGAGATCGAAGCGGCCAAGGCCATGGGCATGTCGCGCTACAAGCTGTACCGCCGCATTTTGCTGCCGTCGGCCCTGCGCCGTGCGCTGCCGCAGTACAGCAACGAAGTGATCATGATGCTGCAGACCACCAGCCTGGCGTCCATCGTCACCCTGATCGACATCACCGGTGCCGCACGCACGGTGAACGCGCAGTTCTACCTGCCGTTCGAAGCCTATATCACCGCCGGTGTGTTCTACCTGTGCCTGACCTTCATCCTGGTGCGCCTGTTCAAGTTGGCCGAGCGCCGCTGGCTGAGCTACCTGGCTCCACGGAAGCACTGATATGGAACGTATCGATCACCTGTTGCCCTGGGGCCACCTGGGCTGCGAGCGCCAGCTGAGCGTATTCCGTTTCGGCAAGGGCGAGCGCAAGGCCTATATCCAGGCCAGCTTGCACGCCGATGAATTGCCCGGCATGCGCGCCGCCTGGGAGCTGAAAAAGCGTCTCACCGAACTGGAACAGCAAGGCGCCCTCAACGGCGTGATCGAGCTGGTGCCGGTGGCCAACCCGATGGGCCTTGGCCAGTTGCTGCAAGGCAGCCACCAGGGTCGTTTCGAAGTGGGCAGCGGCAAGAACTTCAACCGCGATTTTGTTGAGTTGAGCGAGCCGGTCACTGAGCTGCTCAAGGGCAAGTTGGGCGATGATCCTCATGCCAACGTGCGCATGATCCGCCAGGCCATGAACGATGTGCTCAGCGCATTGCCAGAGCCGAGCAGCCAGTTGCAGGGCATGCAGCGCATCCTGCTCCGCCACGCGTGCACCGCCGATGTGGTGCTCGACCTGCATTGCGATGCCGAAGCCGCGCTGCACATGTACGCGCTGCCGCAGCACTGGCCGCAGTGGCGCTCGCTGTCGGCGCACTTGAATGTGAGAGTCGGCCTGTTGGCGGAAGACTCCGGCGGCAGTTCGTTCGATGAGGCCTGTTCGCTGCCATGGCTGCGTTTATCCCAGGCGTTCCCTGGGGCGCAGATCCCGCTGGCCTGTCTGGCGACGACGCTGGAACTGGGCGGCCAAGCCGACACCGGACGCGATGAAGCGATCTTCCACGCCGAAGGCATCCTCGCGTTCCTCGCCGAGCAGGGCTTGATCAAGGGGGAATGGCCCGCGCCGCAGTTCGAACCCTGTGAAGGCCTGCCGTTTGAAGGCACCGAACTGCTGTTCGCGCCCCACGCCGGGGTGATCAGTTACCTGCGTAAAGCCGGTGATGTGGTCGAAAAAGGCGAGCCGATTTTTGAAGTGATTGACCCCTTGGAAGACCGCGTCAGCACGATTTGCGCGGGCACCTCGGGGGTGTTGTTTGCCGTTGAACGGCTACGTTATGCCCAAGCGGGTTTCTGGCTGGCCAAGGTGGCGGGGCGCGAAGCGCTGCGTCACGGGCGCTTGCTCAACGACTGACCACCTGTTTTTGTGAGAACCGACCGCATGTACAAACTTGAAGTCCAAGACCTGCATAAACGCTATGGCAGTCATGAAGTGCTCAAAGGTGTGTCCCTGGCCGCCGCGGCCGGTGATGTGATCAGCATCATCGGTTCCAGTGGTTCAGGCAAAAGTACCTTTTTGCGCTGCATCAACCTGCTGGAGCAACCCCACGCCGGCAAGATCCTGCTCAACAATGAAGAGCTGAAGCTGGTGGCCAACAAGGACGGCGCCATGAAGGCCGCCGACCCTAAGCAACTGCAGCGCATGCGTTCGCGCCTGTCCATGGTGTTCCAGCATTTCAACCTGTGGTCGCACATGACCGCGCTTGAAAACGTGATGGAAGCACCGGTGCACGTGCTGGGCATGTCGAAGAAAGACGCGCGTGAAAAGGCCGAGCACTACCTGGCCAAAGTCGGCGTGGGCCATCGTAAGGATGCGTTCCCCGGCCACATGTCCGGCGGCGAGCAGCAGCGCGTGGCGATTGCCCGTGCCCTGGCGATGGAGCCGGAGGTGATGCTGTTCGACGAACCCACCTCGGCCCTCGACCCGGAGCTGGTCGGCGAAGTGCTCAAGGTGATGCAGGACCTGGCCCAGGAAGGCCGCACCATGGTGGTGGTGACCCACGAAATGGGCTTTGCCCGTGAAGTGTCGAACCAGTTGGTGTTTTTGCACAAAGGCATCGTCGAAGAGCGTGGCAACCCGCGTGAAGTACTGGTGAACCCGCAGTCCGAGCGGTTGCAGCAGTTCCTGTCCGGCAGCTTGAAATAATTCCTGCTTGTGGGGTTGGCTCTGTGTGGGAGGGGGCAAGCCCCCTCCCACATTGATCTTCATTGTTTTTGAGATTTGTGTTGGTTTACGGGCTAGCATTGGCCCTTGTCTTCATTACTGTTACAGGCTTCGGATAGCACTCCATGACCGCCCACAAAATTGGTTTCCTGATTTGGCCCAGCACAAAAGCACTGACGCTTGCGCTGGCTGAGGAGGCCTTGCGCGTTGCTCAGCGGGTGCATCCGGATGTGGTGTATGAACTCTCGTTCCTGCAGGCCGAACCGCCCGCCGAAGGCGACTGGCAACTGCCGGGCGTGCCGTGGGCCGGCAAGCTTGAGGGCTTCCAGAAACTGTTCCTGCTGGCGGACGAACCGCCGACCGTGATCGCGTCACAACTGAGCACTGCGCTCAAGCAATTGGTGCGCGCCGGGTGCGTGATCGGCGGCCTATCGGCCGGTGTCTACCCGCTGGCCCAACTCGGTTTGCTCGATGGCTACCGCGCCGCCGTGCACTGGCGCTGGCAGGACGATTTCGCCGAACGCTTCCCCAAAGTCATCGCCACCAGCCATCTGTTCGACTGGGACCGCGACCGCCTGACCGCCTGCGGTGGCATGTCGGTACTCGACCTGCTGTTGGCGGTACTCGCCCGTGACCACGGCGCCGAACTGGCCGGTGCGGTGTCCGAAGAGTTGGTGGTGGAGCGCATCCGCGAAGGCGGCGAGCGCCAGCGTATCCCTCTGCAAAACCGCTTGGGCTCCAGCCATCCGAAGCTGACCCAGGCGGTGTTGCTGATGGAAGCGAATATCGAGGAGCCGCTGACCACCGACGAAATCGCCCAGCACGTGTGTGTGTCGCGACGACAACTCGAGCGCATCTTCAAGCAGTACCTCAATCGTGTCCCCAGCCAGTACTACCTGGAATTGCGCCTGAACAAAGCGCGCCAGATGCTCATGCAAACCAGCAAGTCGATCATCCAGATCGGCCTGTCGTGCGGTTTCTCCTCGGGGCCGCACTTCTCCAGCGCCTACCGCAACTTCTTCGGCGCCACCCCTCGCGAAGACCGCAACCAGCGACGCAGCAGCAGCCCATTCGAGTTGTCGTCGGTACCCTCCGAGCGCGGCTGATTATTCCTCCATGGGTTCAGTGGCGTCCGGTCGCACCAACGGGTTGCCGGCGGCATCCTGGGTGGCCTCTCTGATGCCGAAGTCGTTACCGGTGAGTAAATAGCACTGGCGCAGATGCTCCAGGCTTTGCACCGACAGCGGGTTACCGCTCAGGTCGGACGCGCCGTTGAGCCGTGGCGCCAGGTCGATGATGTCTGCCGGTATCTCGGTGATCAGGTTGTCGCTCAAGTCCAGCACGCCCAGTTCGCGCAATTCAAACAGGCCGCGGGGGATTTCGCTGATCTGGGTGTCCTGCAGGTACAGCGAATCCAGTTGGTTGAGCTGACTGACGTCCGGCGTGATACCCAGCGGGTTTTCGCTCAAATCAAGGTACCTGAGGGTGCTCATGCCTGACAGTGCATCGGCGCTGGCAGCCGTCAGTCGAATGTTGGACTCCGCCAGGGTCAGGCTGGTCAGCCTGTGCATATCGAATACCCGCTGGGGAACAGCGCCCAAGCCGAGTTTGGACAGGATCAGGGTGTCGAGTTGCAGGAAGCGCTGTAGGAGCCCGTCGACGTTTGTGGTGGCGCCTTCGCCTCCCAGTTCCAGCAGCGAAACATGGTCGAAGCGTGCGGACAGTTCCGGCAACGCCCCCATCAATGGACTCTCGAACACTATTCTGTGGGTGATGGCGCCGTTGGTTTCGTCCAGTTCGGTCTCCCTGCGCCACGCCTCTTCCAGCAGTGCCTTGAAGGCCAGGCGGTTGAATTGCTCCTGAGCCCGCATCACAGCGTCCAGCGGAACGTCCAGGATGGGGTGTCGTGTGGGGATATCCAGGGCCCATTGCTGCAGGTCGGTCATCAGTTGGTGGAATTCGCGTTCAAGGCCTTCAATCGCCGGCGCCGCTGCTTCCAGGTCGCCGGGTAATTCAAAGAAAAAGCGATTGGCTTCGTTGTCGGTAAACGTGGGATACAGGGCCTTGATCCGCTCGCTCAGTGCGGTAGGAGGGTCGGCTTTCAGGTGTTCGCCGGTTCGTTGGCAATAGCGTTTGACCTGCGCCAGTGCCTGGTTTGTCAGGGGGTTACGGGACAGGTCGAAGGCGCCGGTCACCTCGGGGCGTAGCTTGAATACCGCGTCGGGAATCTGGGTGATCCGGTTACCGCTCAAGTTGATCTGCGTGCGCGCTACCGGTGTCAGCAAGCTGTCGGGAATTTGAGTGAGGCCGGTATGTTCAAGGTTGAGGCGAGACAGCCGTGGTAAGCGGCCGAATTCCGGCACCCATTCCAGCGCATTGTGGCTGAGGTCGAGTAAATCCAGGGCGTCCAGGGTGACAAGTGAGGCCGCGCTGTCGGCAGACAAGGTGAGTGCGCAGTAGCGCAGGCTTAAAGACGTGAGCTGCGGCAGTTCGAGCAGCGGGCCAGGAATATCGCCCATTGTGTAATGCCCAATCGACAAGTGATTGAGTGTCGGGAAACCCCTTAAAAACGGGGCTGAGTGCAAAGGGAACGGACCGTCTTCGCCTTGCAGCCGCAGCGCGGATACGTGGCTGAATACGCTGTCCAGCGGCGGGAACTCACCTTCAATCGGCTGTAGATGCTCAAGCGTGTAGGTAGGAATGGCTTGAGGGCTGTTGTTGTCCAGCGGGGTTTCCCGCCGCCAGCACGCCTGGAGCGAGTGCTGGAAGGCCAGGCGCCGGGCTTGTTCCTCGGGGGATGCCGCACTGCTGACCCAGCGGTTCAGGTCGCTATTCAAGCCTTGGTATTGCTGATGCAGGCGGGCCAGTTCGACTCGGCCGGTTTCCAGGTTTCCGGGTAAGCCGAAAATCAGGCGGTTGACCTCGTCTGTGCTGAAGCTCGGGAACAGCGTATTGACCTGCTCGACCTCCTCGCTGGGCGCATCGATGTCCCAGTGGCGGCCGGTCCTCAGGAAGTAGGCTTTGACGTGCTCCAGGGTCTGCAGGGAAAGTGGATTGTTGGAAAGGTCGAACTCCTTTCGGGTATCGCCGGGCAGCTCGAAAAAAGCCGCCGGCAGTTCACTGATCTGGTTGTCGGATAGCACGGCCAGTTCCAGTTGAGGGCGGCTCAAAAGTCCCGTGGGTAGCGCCGTGATGCCTGTGGAGGACAGGTCCAGGTCGCGTAGCTCAGGCAGGTTTTCGATGTTGGGAATAAGGCCCAAGGGGTTGTTGTACAGGTCCAGGGCCCGGAGCCGGCTGAGGGTGGTCAACGTGATGTGGCTGATGGGTGTCAGGGTGATGTTGCATTCGCTGAGGATCAGCGCATTTAGATGCCCCAATGTACCGATCGTCCCAGGGAGGCTGTGGAGTCGGATCTTCCTCAGGCTCAGATGACGAAGCCTGGGGAACAGCTGTAGAAACGTATCAACCTCCAATGCCTCGCCACGGCCGGTGATCTCCAGTTTGGAAATGTGATCGAAGCGCACCCGTAGCGACGGTAGTTCGCCGGAGACGGGGTGGAGCAGCGTCAGTACCTGGCCGTTTCGCTCGGGCACGTCGAAATACGGGTCGACTTCGGTTTCCTGGCGCCAGCAGCGTCTGAGCTCTTGTGCCCAAAGGTGTCGATTTTGTTTGTTGTTTCCGTACTCCGAACGGCTGATGCGCACCTCGGTACCGGGGTATAGCCGGGGGGTGTTGACCACCCAGGTGTCCAGGTCTCGGCCCAGCTGTTGATATTCCTGCTTCAGTGCAGTGAGTCGCGGTTGAGCCCCACCGGGGTGGGTTTGCAAGTTGTGAATCAGTTGGCTGATTTGTTCGGCGGTGCGCGCAGGGAAGAGCTGTTGTGCCTGTTCTTCCAGGGAAGGCCGGTGGCTCGGGCCGGCGCTCGACTCCCCGGGCGCCGCACGATAGCCGTCCATGCCCAGCAGGCGCAGATGCGTGCGGGTGTCGCGGGGTGGTGGCGCGGGGTGGGCGATGATCAGTTTTTTCAGCGGTGCACGCTCCAGTGCGTGGGCAGCCAGTGCCTGCTTGAGTTGGGGGGCTTGACCGATTCGCAGGCTCAGGGCATCGCGTTCACTGTCGGGAAGGGCCTGGAGCATGGCGGTGTACAGATCCGTCTGCCCAAACAGCGGGCCTTCGCTGTCGTGTGGGGTGTAACGCCCATCAGGTTCGCGAATCAGGGTTCTAAGGGTGGGCGCTGCCGGTGTGCCAATCGCGTCGATGAGCGTAGAGGCCGGTGCCGGTCGGCGGATCTCCATGCGCACGGTGCCTGTCCACCCTGGCAGTCTTTCGAGGGAATGCAGGGCCAGCCGGTGGGTGTCGAGGTCGTCGACGGCGTCCAGGAACAGGCCTTCGTAGGTGTGATTGAGATGGGCTTGTTCCTGCAGTGTTTTGGCCAGTTCCGCCAGGCGTGGCGCCAGCGTGTCTTGGTCGAGTTGTTGCAGTTCCTCGCTGTTTGCGCTGTGCAGTATGGCCTCGGCGGCGCTGGCAGGCAGTCCGGGAGTGGCGTCGACCAGCACTTTTTGCCGCGCGTCCGCAGGGCGGTCAAGGAGCAGGTAGCGTGACTCGAAGAGTTCCGTGCGGTGTGATCGGGCCAGGCCGGCCAGCTTTTTACGCAGGTTGGCGGCGCGCGCTCGCGTGGACAGGGTCGGGTCACCGAAGTATTCGCCCAGCAGTGCCTTTTGCTGCGGCTCATCAAGGGCGTCGAGCAGGGTGTGCAACAGGTCCCCGTTTTGCAGTTGGGCTTCTTGGATCAGAATGACGCGGGCCTGTTTATCCCCGGCAAACTCCCACAGGCGTTGACCTTGGGCATCGACAAAACGCAGGGTCGCGGTCTTGGGCCACTGGCCCAGGTTAGTGAGCAGTTGCAGTTGTGTCTGGATGTCGGCATGCCCATAGACCTGCGGGTCATCGCTGCTCATTTGCCGTATGAAGTCCTGCAAGCCCTGGTCGATCTTGAAACGTTCCAGGGTGTCGAGCAGGAGCGCGGGCGGGGGATGGCCGGTGGCGTACATCTTGCGTAACGCGCCTTCTTCGGTAGCGCTGATGCGGCGCACATTGGCCAGTTGTTCGTGGGTCAAACCCTGGGTGTGCGGGCCCAGGCGTTGCATAAGGGTCTGGCTGTCCCAACTCAGGGGGCGGTCCAACTCGGTCAGCCAGGCACCCTTGCCGTTGGTGGTCAAGGGCGGGCGGTACGCGTTGGGCCGGGACGGATGTTGCAGGTAAGGCTGCTCGGTGATCGGGTCGCTTTGTACCACCAGCATGCCCTTGGCATGGGGCAGTACCTTTATGCCGTTATAGGGGTGCAGGCCCTGCACGTTGGGGTAGGAGTGCTTGGCCAGCGTGAGGTCGTGGGCATAGGGTGAGAGGTCGGGTTTCCACAGGCGCGCCTGGCCATCTGGCAATATCACGGGCTTGAGACGCTCGAAAAACGCCCAGGCCTCGGGCGGTAGCAGCTTGCGCAAGGCGCCAGTGGCCAAAGGCGCACCCGCAATGAACAGCCCCAGTTGTATGCCCTGTTCGACGAACGACAGCAAATGCCTGAAGGCTTCGCTGACCTCGCCTTCGGCCCAGTCGATAATCCACTCGAAGGCTTCATCGAGCATCTGGTAGGCGGTATAGCCGAGCATCACCAGGCCAATCGGCGGAATAAAGGGCGCAGCAATAAAGGCGGCGATTTGCAGCAGCGTCGAAGCAATTTTCTGAAAGACGCTCCAGCGCTCCCAGCGCACCTTCTGATCGACGCTGGCGGTGGACACGGCGAGGGCTTTCGCGTCCCGGTACACCTTGTTGAGCTTTTGCAGGTACAGGTGTTGGAATAGGTCGCCTTGGATGACATGGCCACCGAATGTCAGATGAGGGTTGTCGATAGGCGTGTCGCGCCACGTCGGCAGCGGGTCGCCCCGTGTGTGTGGGTGCCAGGTGACGCGGGACAGTCGGTGATTGAGGTCGGCGAAAAACTCCCCGCGCTCGTCGTGGTGGATGAAACGGCTGAAAAACTGTTGATACTCGACGGTGCGCAAGTTGTTTCCCAAGGCCTTCATGAAGGCGGCGGGGGAGGGGTATTGTTTGAGCGGCGCGTAGGGGTCGTCCGGGATGTAGGCGATCATCGGAACGTCGTGACGGCTGCCCAGGCTCTGCGAAAACAGCACGATGCCGGTCAGTGTGCTCGACATGATGCTCAGGTCGTAACACTGCAGGGGCGCGCCGGGTTTACCGCCACTTTGTGGGCTGAGCAGGCGTTGCAACAGCACAAAGGACTGGTCGTCGAGCAGGTCTTTTTTCATCCAGGCTATTTGCAGGGCAACGGCCAGGTCCGCTTTGTGGGTGGTGTCGAGCTTGAGTCGCAGTCGGGTCACGGCCACCGCGTTCCGGGCATCGAAGAATTGATCCAGGTAGTGTTGGTACCGACCGCCTATATCGAGTTCGCGGCACAGGGCGGTGAACTGGGCCACGCTGATGCGTGCGTCAAGCGTGGGCAAAGGCTCGAACTGGCCATCGTGGCGCGGCTGCGTGATGAAGCCCGACTGGGCTTCAAAGGCTTCACCCGCTTCGAAGTTATGCAAGGCGGCGTCCAGCAGGGAGACGGTCCAGGTCCGGGCTGCGCCGGTGCGGATGGGAAACCACGGGACAGTCTGGGGCACGTAAAACCGCAGGTAGGTAGCCCGTACATCGAGGTCCATGCCGAAGCGCTGCTTGAGTAACTGTTGCAGCAGTGGAGCGCCAAAATCGGCGGGTGACAGCAGGTTGTTCATCGCCTGATCCACCTGGTTTTGCGCGACCCAGGCCGCCCCGACGAGGGCTTTGAGGGTGTCATGTTCCCTGGGGGTTGCGGTTTTGTACCAGTCGGCAATGGCGGCTTGCCCGCGACTGAGGGCCGCACGCTTGGCTGGCGAGGCGTTGATGACCCAGGCGGGTATCGACTGTTTGAGGGTTTCCTCATGCACGTCGGCGTAGGCGTTCAAGGGCGGGGTGTGGAGGGGGATGGAGGATGGGGTCACGAGCGCGGTCCTTTGCATGATCAAGAAGGCTGTCAGCAAAGCAATCCGGCGCCGGCACTCGGCGGTAGATAAATAACCTGCCGGCATTCCCGCTGCCTAAGACGGCGTGGAACGTTTAAACTGCGCCATTGCGACGCTATTTGTCGCATTGGCGTAAACCCGCGTAAAACGGGGGTTGGCGCTATAAGAAGTTGTCGCTTGGCGGCAAGGCCGCTCTGAAAACTGTCCTTACAATCCCTGCATCGCCCGCCAGTTCCAGGCAGGCGTTCCTCTTCAGGAGACTCCGATGTCCGTTGAGCAAGCCCCGGTGCAACGTGCCGATTTCGACCAGGTGATGGTTCCCAACTACGCACCTGCCGCCTTCATCCCCGTGCGTGGCGCAGGTTCGCGCGTATGGGACCAGGCGGGTCGAGAGCTGATCGACTTTGCCGGCGGCATCGCGGTCAACGTATTGGGTCACGCCCACCCGGCGCTGGTCGGTGCGCTGACCGAACAGGCCAACAAGCTGTGGCACGTGTCGAACGTGTTCACCAATGAGCCGGCCCTGCGCCTGGCGCATAAGCTGATCGACGCCACCTTTGCCGAGCGCGTGTTCTTCTGCAACTCCGGCGCCGAAGCCAACGAGGCCGCCTTCAAGCTGGCCCGTCGCGTGGCGTTCGACCGTTTCGGCACTGAGAAGTACGAGATCATTGCCGCGCTGAACAGCTTCCACGGCCGTACCCTGTTCACCGTCAACGTCGGTGGCCAGTCGAAGTACTCCGACGGTTTCGGGCCTAAAATCACGGGTATCACCCACGTCCCTTATAACGACCTCGACGCGCTGAAAGCCGCCGTGTCGGACAAGACCTGCGCCGTGGTGCTGGAGCCGATCCAGGGCGAAGGCGGCGTACTGCCGGCCGAATTGGCCTACCTGCAAGGCGCGCGTGAGCTGTGCGACGCGAACAACGCACTGCTGGTGTTCGACGAAGTGCAAACGGGCATGGGCCGCAGCGGCCACCTGTTCGCCTACCAGCATTACGGCGTGGTGCCGGACATCCTCAGCAGCGCCAAGAGCCTGGGCGGCGGTTTCCCGATTGCGGCGATGCTCACCACGGAGGCGCTGGCCAAGCACCTGGTGGTCGGCACCCACGGCACCACCTACGGCGGCAACCCGCTGGCGTGCGCGGTCGCCGAGGCGGTGATCGACGTGATCAACACCCCCGAGGTGCTGGCCGGCGTCAACGCCAAGCACGACCTGTTCAAGGCGCGCCTGGAGCAGATCGGCAAGCAATACGGCATTTTCACCGAAGTCCGTGGCATGGGCCTGCTGATCGGTTGCGTGCTGAGCGATG
This sequence comes from Pseudomonas sp. QC2, assembly GCF_002859085.1. Taxonomy (NCBI): domain Bacteria; kingdom Pseudomonadati; phylum Pseudomonadota; class Gammaproteobacteria; order Pseudomonadales; family Pseudomonadaceae; genus Pseudomonas; species Pseudomonas sp. QC2. The sequence continues at coordinate 37,563 of NZ_PKKS01000019.1, read as the reverse complement.
CCTTCAAAGGCAAGGCCAAGGACGTGTTCAACGCGGCCGAGAAAGAAAACCTGATGATCCTGCAAGCCGGCCCGGACGTGGTGCGTTTTGCCCCAAGCCTGGTGGTGGAAGAGGCGGACATCAACGAAGGCCTGGACCGTTTTGAGCGTGCCGTGAAGTCGTTGACACAAGCCTGATGGACCGTTCGGCGCCTGGCGATCAGGCGTCGAGCAAAATTCTGTAGGCCGGACCGAGTCAAATGTGGGAGCTGCTTTTTGTGGCGAGGGAGCTTGCTCCCGCTGGAGTGCGAAGCGCTCCCAATATCTTTGGGGCCGTTACGCAGCCCAGCGGGAGCAAGCTCCCTCGCCACAAAAGCCGGCTCCCACATTTGGACCTGTGTTGAATCAGGACCTGTCCGGCATTTTTCCCTGTGAGTTTTTCGAGTTAAGGAGTGACACCATGCTGGTGATGCGCCCCGCGCAAATGGCTGATCTGGGCGAGGTACAGCGTCTGGCTGCGGACAGCCCGATTGGTGTCACCTCCTTGCCGGACGATGTGGAGCGCCTGAGCGATAAAATCGCCGCCAGCGAAGCCTCCTTCGCGGCCGAGGTGAGTTTCAACGGTGAAGAGAGCTACTTCTTTGTGCTCGAAGACACCGAGACCGGCAAGCTCGCCGGCTGCTCGGCCATCGTCGCCTCGGCCGGTTACTCGGAGCCGTTCTACAGCTTCCGTAACGAAACCTTCGTGCACGCCTCCCGCGAGCTGAAGATCCACAACAAGATCCACGTGCTTTCCCAGTGCCACGACCTGACCGGCAACAGCCTGCTCACCAGTTTCTACGTGAAGCCTGCGCTGGTCGGTTCGCCGTGGTCGGAACTCAACTCCCGTGGCCGCCTGCTGTTCGTCGCCAGCCACCCCGAGCGCTTTGCCGACTCGGTGGTGACCGAGATCGTCGGCTACAGCGACGAGAACGGTGATTCGCCGTTCTGGGACGCCATCGGTCGCAACTTCTTCGACCTCAACTACGCCGCCGCCGAGCGCCTGTGCGGACTGAAAAGCCGCACGTTCCTCGCCGAGCTGATGCCGCACTACCCGATCTACGTGCCGCTGCTGCCGGACGAAGCCCAGGAAGCCATGGGCCAGGTGCACCCGCGTGCGCAGATCACCTTCGACATCCTGATGCGCGAAGGCTTCGAGACCGACCATTACATCGACATCTTCGACGGTGGCCCAACGCTGCATGCGCGGGTGTCGGGCATTCGCTCCATCGCCCAGAGCCGCGTGGTGCCGGTGAAGATCGGTGAGATGGTCAAGGGTGTCGGCCGCCAGTACCTGGTGAGCAACGCGCAGTTGCAGGATTACCGCGCGGTGATGCTGGAGCTGGATTACGCGCCGGGTAAACCGGTGACGTTGGACCTCGCAGCGGCCGAAGCCCTGGGTGTTGGCGAAGGCGCGAGCGTGCGCCTGGTAGCGGTTTAAAAAGAGAGTTTCGCGGGTGGCTGACCACAGCGGCCCGTTCGAGGAGATAGCATGATCGTTCGTCCCGTACGCAGCAGCGATTTACCGGCCCTGATTGATCTGGCGCGCAGCACCGGCACCGGCCTCACCACCTTGCCGGCCAACGAAGAGCGCCTGACCCATCGTGTGGGCTGGGCGGAAAAGACCTTTCGCGGCGACGCCGGGCGCGGCGATGCCGACTACCTGTTCGTGCTGGAAAATGACGAAGGCCGCGTGGTGGGCATTTCTGCCATCGCCGGCGCCGTTGGCTTGCGTGAGCCCTGGTACAACTTCCGGGTCGGCCTGACCGTCAGCGCCTCCCAGGAGCTGAACATCTATCGCGAGATTCCGACGCTGTTCCTGGCCAACGACCTCACCGGCAATTCCGAGCTGTGCTCGTTGTTCCTGCACGCCGATTACCGCACCGGACTCAACGGCCGCATGCTGGCCAAGGCGCGCCTGCTATTTATCGCTGAGTTCCCGCAGTTGTTCGGCAGCAAGATCATTGCCGAGATGCGTGGCGTGTCCAACGACGCCGGGCGCTCGCCGTTCTGGGAAAGCCTGGGTCGGCACTTTTTCAAGATGGAATTCAGCCAGGCCGACTACCTCACCGGCGTGGGCAACAAAGCGTTTATCGCCGAGCTGATGCCGAAGTTTCCGTTGTACAGCTGCTTCCTGTCCGAGGATGCGCGCAACGTGATCGGCAAGGTCCACCCGGACACCGAACCGGCGCTGAGCATGCTCAAGAGCGAAGGGTTCAGCTACCAGGGCTACGTCGACATCTTCGACGCCGGCCCCGCGGTGGAGTGTGAAACCACCAAGATCCGCGCCGTGCGCGACAGCCAGTCGCTGGTACTGGCCATCGGCACGCCGGGGGACGACGCCACGCCGTTCCTGATCCATAACCGCAAGCGCGAGGATTGCCGCATTACCGCCGCACCGGCCCGCCTGGCGGCAGGCACGCTGGTGGTCGATCCGCTGACCGCCAAGCGCCTGCAACTGGTGGTGGGTGATCAAGTGCGCGCCGTACCGTTGTCCGCTGCTCGGGAGTCGAAACAATGAATTCGCTGTATATCGCAGGTAGCTGGCTGGCTGGCCAGGGTGAACTGTTTGAGTCGCGCAACCCGGTGACCCAGCACGTGCTGTGGTCCGGCAACGGTGCGACTGCCGAGCAGGTTGAATCCGCCGTGCAGGCCGCGCGCCAAGCATTCCCGGCCTGGGCCCGGCGCCCGCTGGAAGAGCGTATCAGTGTGCTCGAGACCTTCGCAGCCACGCTGAAAAACCGCGCCGATGAGATCGCCCGTTGCATCGGCGAAGAAACCGGCAAGCCGCTCTGGGAGTCGGCCACCGAAGTCACCAGCATGGCCAACAAGATCGCGATCTCGGTGCAGAGCTACCGCGAGCGTACCGGCGAGAAGAGCGGCCCCCTGGGCGATGCCACCGCTGTACTGCGCCACAAGCCACACGGTGTGGTGGCGGTGTTCGGGCCTTACAACTTCCCGGGTCACTTGCCGAACGGGCATATCGTCCCGGCCTTGCTGGCGGGTAATACCGTGCTGTTCAAGCCGAGCGAGCTGACCCCTAAAGTCGCCGAGCTGACCGTGCAATGCTGGATTGAAGCCGGCCTGCCGGCGGGTGTGCTGAACCTGCTGCAAGGCGCGCGGGAAACCGGCATCGCCCTGGCGGCCAACCCCGGCATCGACGGGCTGTTCTTTACCGGTTCGAGCCGTACCGGTAACCACCTGCACCAGCAATTCTCAGGGCGCCCGGACAAGATCCTGGCCCTGGAAATGGGCGGCAACAACCCGCTGGTGGTCGACGAAGTGGCCGACGTGGATGCGGCGGTCTACACCATTATTCAGTCGGCGTTTATCTCCGCCGGCCAACGTTGCACCTGTGCCCGTCGCCTGCTGGTGCCGGAAGGCGCCTGGGGCGATGCGTTGCTGGCGCGCCTGGTGGCAGTCAGCGCGACGATTGCAGTCGGTGCGTTCGACCAGCAACCGGCGCCGTTCATGGGGTCGGTGATTTCCCTGGCGGCTGCCAAGGCGTTGATGGATGCCCAGGAACTGATGTTGGCCAACGGCGCCGTGGCGCTGCTGGAAATGACCCAGCCACAGGATCAGGCTGCGCTGCTGACGCCAGGCATCATCGATGTGACCGGCGTGACTGCGCGCGAAGACGAAGAATTGTTCGGCCCGCTGTTGCAGGTGATCCGCTACGCGGATTTTGCAGCGGCGATTGCCGAGGCCAACAACACCCAGTACGGCCTGGCCGCGGGCTTGTTGTCGGATTCCGAAGCGCGCTACCAGCAGTTCTGGCTGGAAAGCCGCGCCGGTATCGTCAACTGGAACAAACAACTGACCGGCGCCGCCAGTACCGCGCCGTTCGGCGGGGTAGGGGCGTCGGGCAACCATCGCGCCAGTGCCTATTACGCGGCGGACTATTGCGCATACCCGGTGGCCTCGTTGGAGACCCCGAGCCTGGTGGTCCCGGCAACGCTGACCCCCGGCGTGCGCTTGTCTTAGGGGGGCAATGAAACCCTGTGGCGAGGGAGCAAGCTCCCTCGCCACAGAAGCTTTGTTATTGATGCCTATAAAAATACAGATGTTCGTGGAGCCTCGCCGATGAAATCCTATGAAGTCAATTTTGACGGTCTAGTGGGGCCGACCCATAACTACGGCGGTTTGTCCTACGGCAACGTCGCGTCCCAGAGCAACAGCCAGCAGTCTTCCAATCCGAAGGAAGCGGCGTTGCAGGGCCTGCAGAAAATGAAAGCCCTGATGGACATGGGCTTTGTGCAAGGTGTGTTGGCCCCCCAGGAGCGTCCGGATGTGGCCGCCTTGCGCAACCTCGGTTTCAGCGGTACCGACGCCCAAGTCATCCAGCAGGCGGCCAAGCACGCCATGCCGCTGCTGGTCGCGAGCTGCTCGGCGTCGAGCATGTGGGTGGCCAATGCCGCCACCGTCAGCCCGAGTGCCGACACTGCTGACGGCCGCGTGCATTTCACCGCCGCCAACCTCAACTGCAAGTACCACCGCAGCATTGAACACCCGACCACCAGCCGCGTGCTGGGGGCGATGTTTGCCGACCAGAAGCACTTCGCCCACCACGCCGCGTTGCCGGCGGTGGCGCAGTTCGGTGACGAGGGCGCGGCCAACCACACACGCTTCTGCCGCGATTATGGCGAGGCGGGCGTGGAGTTTTTTGTGTACGGGCGCAGCGCCTTTGATACCCGTTACCCGGCACCCCAGAAGTACCCGGCGCGCCAGACGCTCGAAGCGTCCCAGGCGGTCGCGCGCTTGCACGGCTTGCAGGACGACGGCGTGGTCTACGCCCAGCAGAACCCGGCGGTGATCGATGCCGGCGTGTTCCACAATGATGTGATCGCGGTGGGCAACGGTGAAGTGCTGTTCTATCACGAGGATGCGTTCCTCAATACCGAGCAGATGCTCGGCGAACTGCACGGCAAGCTAGGCAAGCTGGGCGGCCACTTCCAGTCGGTGTGCGTGCCCCGCGCCCAGGTCAGTGTCGAGGACGCGGTGCGTTCCTACCTGTTCAACAGCCAGCTGCTGAGCCGCGCCGATGGCTCGATGCTGCTGATCGTGCCGGAAGAGTGCCGCGCCAACGAACGCGTCTGGCAGTACCTGCAAGGCCTGACCGCGTCCGGTGGGTTGATCCGCGAAGTGAAGGTGTTCGACCTCAAGCAAAGCATGCAGAACGGCGGAGGCCCTGCATGCCTGCGCTTGCGTGTCGCCTTGAACGAAACGGAACTGGCGGCGGTGAATCCAGGCGTTATCATGACGGCGCCGCTGTACGACACGCTGACCCAATGGGTCGACAAGCACTACCGCGACAGCCTGCGTGAAACCGACCTGGCTGACCCGCAATTGCTGCTTGAGTGCCGGACGGCACTGGATGAACTGACGCAAATCCTTAAACTGGGCTCGGTTTATCCGTTCCAGATCAATTAACGCCACCTTCTTTTACGCCCTATGCTGAGAGCTACTCTATGACCACCGACACCCTGAAACTGATCCTTGAGGACACCGACGGCACCCAGCTGGAAACCTCCTGCACCCGCGTCGCCGTGGTGTGGCAGGGCAAGGAGATCTGGATCCAGCACGACGGCCGTGGCCAACTGCTGATCGGTGTGGACGTGGAAGAAGGCGACGCCGAGTACGCCAACCTGTTGATGCGCCCGCTGGCTACCAACCTGATGAGCCTGCAACTGGAAATGGAACCGGCCGACGTTGAAGGCGATGACGACGACCACGTCCACGGTCCTGGCTGCAACCACTAAGGAAGCTGCTTATGCTCGCCCTCGGCAAACTGCTTGAACTGACCCTCGCCGGTCGCGAACCGGCGCAAAAAATTCAACTGACTGTCGACGGCGTGCAGATGCGCTGGCTCAGTGAGGGCGCGCTTGAAGTGCGCCCACCTGAGGCCCGCGACAACGGCAGCGACCTGCTGCTGTCGTCCGGCATCCATGGCAATGAAACCGCGCCGATCGAACTGCTCGACCGCCTGTTGCATGGCATCGCCCGTGGGGAGATCAAACCCCGCTCTCGTGTCCTCTTCCTGTTCGGCAACACCGAGGCCATGCGCCGCGGCGAGCGTTACCTCGAGCTGGACGTCAACCGGCTGTTCAACGGTCGGCATGAAAAAAACATCGGCCCCGAAGCCATGCGCGCCGCCGAGCTGGAGCAACTGGCTCGCAGTTTCTTCAGCCTGCCGGGCCGTTCGCGCCTGCATTACGACCTGCACACGGCCATTCGTGGCTCGAAGATCGAGCAGTTCGCCTTGTACCCGTGGAAAGAAGGTCGCCAGCATTCACGTCACCAACTGGCGCGCCTGAACGCTGCAGGCATGCAAGCGGTGCTGCTGCAGAACAAGACCTCGATCACCTTCACCGCGTTTACCTATGAACAGTTGGAGGCCGAGGCTTTCACCCTGGAATTGGGCAAGGCGCGGCCGTTTGGGCAGAACCAGGGCGTGAATGTTTCCCGCCTGGAGCTGCGCCTCAAGCAGATCATCGAAGGCACCGAACCTGAGACTGACAGCCTGGACGGGTTGAAACTGTTCGCCGTGTCGCGCGAAGTCATCAAGCACAGTGATGCGTTCCTGCTGCATTTGCCGGCTGACGTGGAAAACTTTTCGGAGTTGGAAAAGGGTTATCTGCTGGCCGAAGATGTGGCCAAGACGCGCTGGGTGATCGAGGAGGAGGGTGCACGCATCATCTTCCCTAACCCGAAGGTGAAGAATGGTTTGCGGGCGGGGATATTGATTGTGCCGACGACGGATGCCGGCCTGGCCTAGATCTCAAGTCTTAACCGGATCCAAATGTGGGAGGGAGCAAGCCCCCTCCCACATTTTGTTTTGCTGTGTTGCTTAGACGGCTAGCGCGCGCGGCTCGCTGCGACGGATCGCCCGCACTTTGTGCAGGGTGTCGGCGCAGGTACGCGCAGCTTCCTGGCCCTTGTGCACGAAGTGCTCGTAGAAGAACGTGGTGTGCTCGCTGCCGGCGTGGAAGTGGTGCGGGGTCAGCGACACCGAGAACACTGGCACTTCGGTTTCCAGCTGCACCTGCATCAGGCCGCTGACCACCGATTGGGCGACGAATTCGTGGCGGTAGATACCGCCGTCAACCACCAGCGCGGCGGCAACGATGCCGGCGTAACGGCCGGTCTTGGCCAGCAGCTTGGCGTGCAGGGGCATTTCAAAGGCGCCGCCGACTTCGAAGAAATCGATGTCCGATTCCTGGTAGCCCTGGGCGATCATTTCGGCGAGGAAGCCTTTACGCGATTGGTCGACAATATCCTTGTGCCAGCAGGCCTGGATAAACGCGACGCGCTCGCCGTGATGGTTTTTGCTTTTGCTGTCGATAGCGGTGGGTTGCATGTTCTGACTCCTGTTTAAGAAAAAAACAGGGCGTTATGAATCGAATGGGATTTAAGGGTACGCAAGCACACGGGGTGCGCGGCCCTTAGGTGCCAATCCCGTTCTCTCTTCATCCGGACTATGACCGTCGGCCCCGGGATCACACCGGGTCTGCTGACCTTGTCGCCGTACCGCGTGAGCAGTTCGAGGCGCCAAGCGCTCGCGGGCTATGCACATTGCGTGCAATTACCGCCGGTGGGGAATTGCACCCCGCCCTGAGAACGTTGCCGCCAGAACCCTGGCGGCGGAGAGTTTTTAACACGGTTTTTCGAAAACTGCACGACCGCCGTATCGATAAGCTATATCGGTTTGTTTGGTTGGTATTCGATTCAATGCAGCGGGGGCTTGATATTCCGAGGCTTTGCCCGCAGTAATCATGCTTATAAGGCACTTATTCAAATCGTCAGAGGCTTGATTCATGTCCGTGATTGACCTGCGCAGCGACACCGTGACCCAACCCACCCCTGGCATGCTCGATGCGATGGCCACTGCCGCCAGCGGTGATGACGTCTACGGCGAAGACCCCAGCGTCAACCGCCTGGAAGCCGAGCTGGCCAAGCGCCTGGGGTTTGCCGCGGCGTTGTTCGTGCCCACCGGCACCATGAGCAACCTGCTGGCGTTGATGGCGCATTGTGAGCGCGGCGAGGAATACATCGTCGGCCAACAAGCTCACACCTACAAATACGAAGGGGGCGGGGCGGCGGTGCTCGGTTCGATCCAGCCCCAGCCCTTGGACGTGCAGGCGGACGGCTCACTGGACCTGGACCAGGTGCTGGCTGCGATCAAGCCGGACGATTTCCACTTCGCCCGCACCCGCCTGCTGGCGTTGGAAAACACCATGCAAGGCAAGGTGTTGCCGCTGGAGTACCTGGCGAACGCCCGCGCGTTCACCCGTGAACATGGCCTGGCGCTGCACTTGGACGGCGCGCGGCTCTACAACGCAGCGGTCAAGCTGGGGGTGGATGCGCGCGCGATTGCCCAGCACTTTGACTCGGTGTCGGTGTGCCTGTCCAAAGGCCTCGGCGCGCCGATCGGCTCGGTGCTGTGCGGCTCCACGGCGCTGATCGCCAAGGCCCGGCGCCTGCGCAAGATGGTCGGTGGCGGTATGCGCCAGGCCGGTTCCCTGGCGGCGGCGGGGTTGTATGCCCTGGATCACCAGGTACAGCGCCTGGCCGATGACCATGCCAATGCCCTGTGGCTGGGGGATGCGCTGCGCGAGGCCGGGTACAGCGTGGAGCCGGTGCAGACCAATATGGTCTACGTGCAGATCGGTGACCGGGCCGATGCCCTGAAGGCCTTTGCCGCCGAGCGCGGGATCAAGCTGAGCGTTGCGCCGCGGCTGCGCATGGTCACGCATATGGATGTCAGCCGCGCGCAGATGGAGCGCGTGCTGCAGGCATTTGTCGAGTTTTCGCCAAAATGAGCGTGCAGACCGTCTAATTGAACCTCTCTATCGCATAAACACGCTGTACCACCGGCAAAGGGCCGATATAATGCGGCCCTTTGCCGTCGCTTCGTCTGATGATGTTGCGCACTGGCCTTTGGCCGCAGACTCCGTGGAAGAACCTAATGAAAAGCGCAGAAATCCGTGAAGCCTTCCTTCGCTTCTTCGAAGAGCAAGGTCACACCCGTGTCGCCTCCAGCTCCTTGATCCCAGGCAATGACCCTACCCTGCTGTTCACTAACGCGGGGATGAACCAGTTCAAGGACTGCTTCCTGGGCCAGGAAAAGCGCGCCTACACCCGTGCCACCAGCAGCCAGAAGTGCGTGCGTGCCGGCGGCAAGAACAGTGACCTGGAAAACGTCGGCTACACCGCCCGCCACCACACCTTCTTCGAAATGCTGGGTAACTTCAGCTTCGGTGACTATTTCAAGAAAGATGCGATTACGTTCGCCTGGACCTTCCTCACCGGCGTGTTGAAGCTGCCCAAGGAAAAACTCTGGGTCACCGTCTATGCCACCGATGACGAAGCCTACGACATCTGGACCCAGCAAATCGGTGTGCCGGTCGAGCGCATGATTCGCATCGGCGACAACAAGGGCGCGCCTTACGCCTCCGATAACTTCTGGACCATGGGTGATACCGGCCCATGCGGCCCCTGCACCGAGATTTTCTATGATCACGGCGCCGACATCTGGGGTGGCCCACCGGGCTCGCCGGAAGAAGACGGCGACCGTTACATCGAGATCTGGAACAACGTGTTCATGCAGTTCAACCGCACCGCCGATGGCGTGTTGCATCCGCTGCCGGCGCCGTCGGTGGATACCGGCATGGGCCTGGAGCGGATCAGTGCGGTGATGCAGCACGTTCATTCCAACTACGAAATTGACCTGTTCACCAACCTGCTGAGCGCTTCGGCCGCGGCCATTGGCTGTGCCAATGAAAGCCAGTCTTCGCTCAAGGTGGTGTCGGACCACATCCGTTCCTGCGGCTTCCTGATTGCCGACGGTGTACTGCCGTCCAACGAAGGCCGTGGCTACGTGCTGCGTCGTATCATCCGTCGCGCCTGCCGCCACGGTAACAAGCTGGGCGCCACCGGCAGCTTCTTCTACAAAATCGTGGCCGCGCTGGTTGCCGAGATGGGCGAAGCCTTCCCGGAACTCAAGCAGCAGCAAGGCAACATCGAGCGCGTGCTCAAGGCTGAGGAGGAGCAGTTCTCCAAGACCTTGGAGCACGGCTTGAAGATTCTGGAACAGGACTTGGCTGAGCTCAAAGGCACCGTTGTGCCGGGCGATGTCGTGTTCAAGCTGTATGACACCTACGGGTTCCCGATGGACCTCACCGCCGACATCGCCCGTGAACGCGAGTTGACCATCGATGAGGCCGGTTTTGAACGTGAGATGGAAGCCCAGCGTGTGCGTGCGCGTTCCGCCAGTTCCTTTGGCCTGGACTACAACACCCTGGTCAAGGTTGACGTGCCCACCGAGTTCACCGGTTACAAGGCTACCGTTGGCGCGGCCAAGATCGTTGCCCTCTATAAAGACGGCAAATCGGTCGACGTGTTGAGTGAAGGCGACGAGGCGGTTGTGGTCCTGGACCAGACGCCGTTCTACGCCGAATCCGGTGGCCAGATTGGCGACTGCGGTTTCCTGAGCTCGACGTCCGGTCGTTTTGAGGTGCGCGACACCACCAAGACCGGCGGTGCGTTCCTGCATCACGGTGTGTTGGTGTTGGGCAACTTGACGGTCGGTGCGCCGGTGGACACCCAGGTCGATGCCGACGTACGCCATGCAACGGCGCTGAACCACTCGGCCACGCACTTGTTGCACGCGGCACTGCGCCAGGTCCTGGGCGAGCACGTCCAGCAGAAAGGTTCGTTGGTGGACAGCCAGCGCCTGCGCTTTGACTTCAGCCATTTTGAAGCGATCAAGCCTGAGCAGATCAAGGCCCTGGAAGACATCGTCAACGCTGAGATTCGCAGGAACACTGCGGTAGAAACCGAAGAGACCGACATCGAGACCGCCAAGGCCAAGGGTGCCATGGCGTTGTTCGGCGAGAAGTACGGCGACAATGTTCGCGTACTGAGCATGGGTGGCGACTTCTCGGTGGAGCTGTGTGGTGGTATTCACGCCAACCGTACCGGCGACATCGCCCTGCTGAAAATCATCAGCGAAGGCGGCGTCGCGTCCGGTGTGCGTCGTATTGAGGCGGTGACCGGTGCTGCGGCCCTGGCCTACCTCAATGCAGCTGAAGAGCAACTCAAGGAAGCGGCCAGCCTGGTCAAGGGCAGCCGCGACAACCTGATCGACAAGCTGTCCGCTGTGCTGGAGCGCAACCGCGCCCTGGAGAAACAGCTGGAGCAGTTGCAAGCCAAGGCGGCCAGCGCTGCAGGTGACGATCTGTCGGCTTCGGCCGTGGACGTCAAGGACGTCAAAGTCCTGGCTGCGCGCCTGGATGGTCAGGACGGCAAGGCGTTGTTGGCCCTGGTCGATCAGTTGAAGAACAAGCTCGGCCGCGCAGTGATCCTGCTCGGCAGTGTCCATGAGGATAAGGTCGTTCTGGTTGCCGGTGTAACCAAGGACCTGACTGGCCAACTCAAGGCCGGTGATTTGATGAAGCAAGCCGCCGCGGCAGTGGGCGGGAAGGGCGGTGGTCGTCCGGACATGGCGCAAGGCGGTGGTGTAGACGCTGGCGCCCTGGACGCGGCCCTGGCCCTGACCGTGCCGTTTGTCGAAGCAGGTATTTAAGGCACTGTTAACCGGCCCGTGGTCTAGTCACGGGCTGCTCGGTGCTGGTTGATTGGATATTAGGCGCCCCTTTACGGGCTGAGGCGGCTTAGAAATGGCTTTGATCGTACAGAAATTTGGAGGCACCTCGGTCGGTTCCGTCGAAAGAATCGAGCAGGTGGCCGACAAGGTTAAGAAATTCCGCGATGCCGGCGACGATCTGGTGGTGGTGCTGTCGGCCATGAGCGGCGAGACCAATCGCCTGATCGATCTGGCCAAGGCAATCAGTGGCGACCAACAGCCGCTCCCGCGTGAGCTGGATGTGATCGTGTCCACCGGCGAGCAGGTGACCATCGCCTTGCTGGCCATGGCGCTGAATAAGCGTGGTGTGCCGGCGGTGTCCTACACTGGCAGCCAGGTGCGTATCCTGACCGACAGCGCGCATACCAAGGCGCGTATCCTGCAGATCGATGATCAGAAAATCCGTACTGACCTGAAAGCCGGGCGCGTGGTAGTTGTAGCAGGCTTCCAGGGTGTGGATGAGCAGGGCAACATCACCACCCTCGGGCGTGGCGGTTCGGACACCACCGGCGTGGCACTGGCCGCGGCGCTCAAGGCCGATGAATGCCAGATCTACACCGATGTGGATGGCGTCTACACCACCGATCCGCGTGTGGTGTCCGTGGCCCAGCGCCTGGACAAGATCACCTTTGAAGAGATGCTGGAAATGGCCAGCCTCGGTTCCAAGGTGTTGCAGATCCGCGCGGTGGAGTTCGCCGGCAAGTACAACGTTCCGCTGCGCGTATTGCACAGCTTCAAAGAGGGTCCGGGCACCCTCATTACTATTGATGAAGAGGAATCCATGGAACAGCCGATCATTTCCGGTATCGCTTTCAACCGTGATGAAGCCAAGCTGACTATCCGTGGCGTGCCAGACACCCCGGGCGTGGCCTTCAAGATCCTGGGCCCTATCAGCGGCGCGAACATCGAAGTCGACATGATCGTGCAGAACGTTTCGCACGATAACACCACCGATTTCACCTTCACGGTGCACCGCAACGAGTACGATGCGGCCGAGCGGATCCTGCAGAACACAGCGAAGGAAATCGGCGCCCGTGAAGTGGTCGGCGATACCAAGATTGCCAAAGTGTCGATCGTGGGCGTAGGCATGCGTTCCCATGCCGGCGTTGCCAGTCGCATGTTCGAGGCGCTGGCCAAGGAAAGCATCAACATCCAGATGATTTCCACCTCGGAAATCAAAGTCTCGGTGGTGATCGAAGAGAAATACCTGGAGCTGGCTGTGCGTGCTTTGCACACCGCTTTTGAGCTGGACGCTCCGGCCCGACAGGGCGAGTGATGCAGTGCCAGGAAGGCGCGGTTTACCGCGCCTTTCTTTTTTTGTAGGGCGCATGTTCTTTTGCGCGCGCTCGACAATACTTAGGCGGTAGGGCTATGGCCTTTTGGTTGTAGGTCGAAGGCCTTTTTTTTGCAGACTGTTGTTCCTGAACTGAAATGCGTGAGGAGAAAGGTATGCTGATTCTGACTCGTCGTTGCGCAGAAAGCCTGATTATCGGTGATGGCGAAATCACCGTGACCGTGCTCGGCGTCAAAGGCAATCAAGTACGTATCGGGGTTAACGCTCCGAAAGAGGTAGCGGTGCACCGCGAGGAAATCTACCTGCGGATCAAGAAAGAGAAGGACGAAGAACCAAGCCTTTAATTTTTATCGTTTTTTATGTTTGCAAACGGGGATGAACGTGGTTAATATACGCCCCGTGTTGCGGAGAGCTGGCCGAGTGGCCGAAGGCGCTCCCCTGCTAAGGGAGTACACCTCAAAAGGGTGTCGGGGGTTCGAATCCCCCGTTCTCCGCCATTATTTGCTTAGTACGTTGCAATCTGGTTTTTTCGGTAAGTGCTTGAAATTACTCGAAAAAATAGCTTTACATAGAGATTGAACGGCCTATAATGCGCGGCAACAAATGCACTCGTAGCTCAGCTGGATAGAGTACTCGGCTACGAACCGAGCGGTCACAGGTTCGAATCCTGTCGAGTGCACCATTTAAGAGTCAGTTGCAGTCATGCAGGTGATTCGGTTACAACCAGTTGTGATCTGGTCTAAAAACACAATCTGCACTCGTAGCTCAGCTGGATAGAGTACTCGGCTACGAACCGAGCGGTCACAGGTTCGAATCCTGTCGAGTGCACCATACAAACAAAAAGCCCGCCAAGTGCGGGCTTTTTGCCGTCTGGGGTTTGTGTAGGATTTCATCTTTTTCTCCTGCTCCCCTGTGTTTTCCTTTCTTGCTGCGACGTCGCAGTTCATAGATGCAGCCAATACTCAACTTTGGCTCGCAAGCGCTTGTTCTTTCCAGTTTTTTAACGTTTAAAGTGGCCGGGCGGTGTATCATTGCGCCCGTCAGCCCCGCCGGGGCTTGTGGAATACCTCCATGGACTTACCCAGTAGTGACTCAGTACCCCGTTTTACCAATCATGAATTGACTGATTGATCCTTCCGGCGTGCCCCGCTGCTGGGAGTGGAGCTCGCCTATGACCGAAGTAGAAGTAAAGAAAACACAAGAAAGCCTGCAGGATCGTCTCGCTCAAGTCATCGAGCTGCTGCAGCGCCAGCGCGTGGTCGAAGACCTGACGCACCGCCAGGATGGCCCGAATAACAACCTGGTCGAAAACCTGGTTCACCGGCAAAACCTCGTCGAGTTGCAGCGCAAGCTCGACGACCTGCACTCCGCCGACGTCGCCTATATTCTCGAAGCCTTGCCGCTGGATGATCGACTGACCCTCTGGCAGTTGGTCAAGGCTGACCGCGACGGCGATATCCTGCTCGAAGTATCCGACTCGGTTCGTGAAACCCTGATCGCCGACATGGACGATCACGAGCTTCTGGCGGCAGCCAAGGAGATGGACGCCGACGAGTTGGCTGACCTGGCCCCTGAACTGCCTCGTGATGTTGTCCATGAACTCATGGAAGCGCTGGACACTCAGCAGCGCGAGCGTGTGCGTTCGGCGCTGTCTTACGATGAGGATCAGGTCGGTGCCCTGATGGACTTCGAGATGGTCACCATCCGCGAAGACGTCAGCCTGGAAGTGGTCCTGCGTTACCTGCGCCGCCTCAAGGAATTGCCTGGCCACACCGACAAATTGTTCGTGGTTGATTACGAAGGCATTCTCAAGGGTGTGCTGCCGATCAAGCGCCTGCTGGTCAATGATCCGGACAAAAGAGTGGCGGATCTGATGGCCAGTGACACGGTCAGTTTCCACCCGGATGAAGATGCCTACGATGCCGCCCAGGCGTTCGAACGTTATGACTTGATCTCGGCGCCGGTGGTCGACAAGAACGGCAAGTTGATCGGTCGTTTGACCATCGATGAAATCGTCGACCTGATTCGTGAGGAAAGTGAAACCGAAGTCCTCAACATGGCCGGTTTGCGTGAAGAGGAAGATATTTTTGCCTCGGTCTGGCGTTCGTTGCATAACCGCTGGGCCTGGCTGGCGGTCAACCTGATTACCGCCTTTATCGCGTCGCGCGTGATCGGGCTGTTCGAGGGTTCAATCGAGAAGCTGGTGGCGCTGGCGGCATTGATGCCGATCGTTGCCGGGATCGGCGGTAACTCCGGCAACCAGACTATTACCATGATTGTGCGTGCGATGGCGCTCGATCAGGTGAGTACCGCCAACTCGTCGCGCCTGCTGCGCAAAGAGTTGGCGGTGGGCCTGATAAACGGCCTGGTGTGGGGGGGAGTGATCGGTGTGGTCGCCTACTTGCTATATGGCAGTTGGTCCCTTGGCGTGGTGATGACCGCTGCCATGACGCTCAACCTGCTGCTCGCTGCGCTGATGGGGGTGCTGATCCCCATGACCCTGGCCCGCCTTGGGCGTGACCCTGCCATGGGGGCCAGCGTGATGATCACGGCCATGACCGACAGTGGTGGCTTCTTCATCTTCCTGGGCCTGGCAACGATCTTCCTGCTCTGATCGTTCATCGCATGCCGGCTCCTCTCTGGGCGCTGGCTTTTTGTGGCGAGGGAGCTTGCTCCCGCTCGGCTGCGCAGCAGTCGTATCCCTGGCAGGTGCTTCGCGCTCCAGTGCAAGCAAGCTTGCTCGCTAAAGAAGCTCGGCTTCTATAGATTCCCACCAAATCCCAGGCAAAAAAAAGCCAGCACATGGCTGGCTTCGGCTTTCAGTTGCAAATCAATTGGCTTCTGCGGCCGCCTCAACGTCGTGCGCGATAAGCGAGACGAGAGCATTTTGCTGACGGTGGGAGAGCTGACGAAAACGCTGCAGCAGTTCGCGTTCGTGCAGCGACAGCTCGGGGCTGTCCATGCGCATGCTCAACTCGTCGCCCAGCGCACCTTCCTGAATGAGGCTTTGTTCCAGGCGAGCGATGATCTCGGAGTTCATGCTGCGGTGATGATTGCGAGCCACCTCGGCAATGCGTTCCCGCATTCCGTCTGGCAGACGTACGACGAACTTGTCAGCCGTACGGCTGGAATAAATTGCCTGTTTCAATGGGCGCATATATTTAACCGGTTAGTTCAGGGGAGCGGTTTTTGGAATTGGCCGCAAGATGAGTGTTAAGACAAGGCTCACGACCAAAGTTCAACCTGAATTGCAAAGAGGCCGCATCATGCCTCAGATTTGCCAGTTCCTTGGCGTCAATTCTGTGACAAATATTGAACTGCCTAGAGGCTTTATGCCAGCACTCATTTGCATTTTTGCGGACTGGTTGGAAAACTTTTGCATACGCAATCGCGCAGGGGAACTTCCCGTAAGTCCAGGCCACCACAGGGTTTGAGGTCGCACATGCTATCGCAAAGTGGCCTTTTGCCCTTAGGTTTAAGACTAGTGGCAATTTGCCGATTAGCGAGGATGAGGCGACATAAGGTAAGGCGGGAGGGGGATCAGCGCAGGACCGGGTCGAATTTGATCCGACGACCCACAATCAGGGTGAGCAGCAGCAGGCTGGCAAACACGGCACTGGCAATGAACGCCGTGGTTTGGCCGTCTTGTGACTCAGCGCCCAGTCCAAGCATGCCGGTGAACGCGGTCAGGCACAGAAACAGCCAGGCAAATTTGGTCATCGGTGGCCTCCTCAGAAAACCCAGTGTTCAGATGCAGGTGCCGCCTGGGTGCCTTGGGTCAGGCGGACGGGCGACTGTGCGTTCGGTGTCATCACCGCCAACTGTGGGCGCTGTTGAAGATGATGCGGCACGGCCTGGCTGATCTGCGCCGGGTCATTGCTGCCAGTCGATTGGAAATGGAACGTGACCAACGCGGCCAAGGCGACGGTATTGAGGGCTAACAGAAGGGCACTGTTCATGGTTATGTTCTCCGCTTAACGCCGTGGCTTGTTGGGTTTGTAGGAGAAGTATTGCAGGTGCCGTGCCAAACTATTAATCCAATAAAATCAATGGCTTGAGTCTACTTCAAATGCCGGAAAGGTTGCAATTTGCAATGATGGCATTTTGGGGGGGTGCATTTTGCACGATGGTAGCAAGTGCCCGTGTTTGCGGGGGCTGGCCGCAATCACTCGGGTGTGGGTTGGCCTACACTCGAAAAGCCTACGGACGACATGACAAAACCCACCTCGGCCGTTAACATGCACGCCGTCCGTCGCCGCGTCTTTGGCTCGACGTCGGTCATTTGTCCCAGTAGCTCAATTGGATAGAGCATCCCCCTCCTAAGGGGAAGGTTGGCCGTTCGAACCGGCCCTGGGACACCAGGTTCAAAGCCCTGCACAGAATATTCTGGCAGGGCTTTTTTGTGCGCGTTTTCCAACGATTCAGTCGAACCTTGCTGCAGTCCAGGGTTCACAGCACGTGCACGGTGTATTTATCGCAATCCGTGTATCCCGCAAGCGGCCGGACAGCGTCTGAGTCTGTAAGCAAATTAATCCCCGGAAACAGCGCCTGCCGCCTGTCCGGACCCGGCCACCCCGGACTATCATGCCGATAGCCCTGTCTCTCACTGCAAGGAGCCGCTCGGAACGCCGATGCGCCAAATCTGGAAATCTTTTCGAGCCCTTTATTTCGCCTCCTTGATGATGCTGATCGGCTCCGGCCTGCTCAGTACTTACCTGGCCCTGCGCCTGGCGGCCGACCATGTCGACAGCCTGTGGGTGGGTGCGCTGATGGCGGCCAACTATTTTGGCCTGGTGCTGGGCGGCAAGATCGGGCACCGCCTGATTGCCCGGGTCGGGCATATCCGGGCCTATGCCACCTGTGCCGGTATTGTCGGTGCGGCCGTGCTGGGCCACGGCCTGATCGATTGGCTGCCGGCCTGGATAGTGCTGCGGATGATCGTGGGCCTGGGCATGATGTGCCAGTACATGGTCATCGAAAGCTGGCTCAACGAGCAGGCGGACGCCAAGCAACGCGGCGTGGTGTTCAGCGGCTATATGATTGCGTCTTACCTGGGCCTGGTACTCGGCCAGTTGATCCTGGTCATGCACCCTCAGCTCGGCCTTGAGCTGTTGATGCTGGTTGCCCTGTGTTTTGCCCTGTGCCTGGTGCCGGTGGCCATGACTCGGCGGATTCACCCGGCGGCCCTGCACCCGGCGCCGATGGAGCCGCGCTTCTTTATCAAGCGCGTGCCGCAGTCGTTGAGCACCGTGCTGGGGGCGGGGTTGATCGTGGGCTCGTTCTACGGTCTGGCGCCGCTCTATGCCTCTCAACAAGGCTTGACCACCGAGCAGGTGGGCCTGTTCATGGGTAGCTGCATTTTTGCCGGCCTGCTGGTGCAGTGGCCGCTGGGGTGGTTGTCGGACCGCTATGATCGCGCGCTGCTGATTCGTTGTTTTGCCCTGTGCCTGGCGGTGGCGGCGTTGCCGTTGGCAATAATGACCAAGGTGCCGCTGGAAGTTCTGTTTGTGGCGGGTTTCTTGTGTTCGCTGGTGCAGTTCTGCCTGTACCCGCTGGCAGTGGCGTTCTCCAACGACCATGTGGAAGGTGATCGTCGGGTATCCCTCACGGCGATGCTGCTGGTCACGTACGGCGTAGGCGCCAGCATTGGGCCGTTGCTGGCCGGTGTGGTGATGAAGATGTTCGGCAGCCACATGCTGTATGCGTTTTTCAGCCTGTGTGCGTTGATCCTGGTGTGGCGTATCCGGCCGAAAGCCGTCACCAATTTGCATCAGGTGGAAGACGCGCCCCTGCATCACGTGGCGATGCCCGACAGTATGTCCAGTTCACCGCTGGTGGCTGCTCTGGATCCGCGTGTCGATGAGCAGGTGGTGCAGGAGCAAATGCAAACCGCTGCCCCGGAACCTGAGCCGGAGACGGAGACGGATCCCGATCCGCAGGCGGATGAGCCGCTCTTTGAAGGGCCGCCTGAGCCTGCAGGGCCTGACGAACACCCTCACGACTTGAGCAGGGCGCGCCCCTGAACGTAAAAACGGGCAGGTCCATCAGGATCTGCCCGTTTTTTTTACAGCGATCTTTTCAGGTTTAAAAGTCGTCGTCTTTGTCGAAACGCCGTGCTTCGCGTTGCAGTTGGTAAACAAAGCGCTCGACCTGGCGCTGCACCAAGCCACTCATATTGTGGAAGCGCACGCCGGCGAAGGTGGTGTTGATCTTCTCTTCGAAGTGCAGGTAGCGCAGTTCGACTGAGGTTGTCATGCTGCCAAAGGGCAGGGCGGCGATGAAACGGTCATACACCTGGCCCAGCTGCAGGCGCTCGGAGATATCTCCTTCAAAGCGCAATTTGCAGCCCGTCGCGGAAATATCCAGCAGCTTACCGTTGACCGGGGCCTTGAGCTTCTCTCCACCCAGTTCGATGTTGACCAGTTGCGCCAGCTTCAAGGCGGCGCGGAACGCATTGCGGCGCTGATGGTAAACCACTTCGGCGGGCAGGCTGCCGGTGTAGATGCGGTGGCCGTCCTTTTCGCTGATGCTCAGGCTGCCGTTGCTTTCCCACGCAATGCGCACACCGTCGTGGAAGCCTTCAATGCGGAAGGGTTCGCCATTTTCGAGGTGGCGTTCGCCATCGCGGGGGATCATTTCATCCAGGGCCAGGGAGCCGCCGTCGCGGTTGACGTCGACCAGGTAGCTCTGGAAGCGCTGGCTGCGTTCGTGGAAGGTGATGATCAGCGGGTCATGGCTTTCTTGCAGCATCCGCAAGGTGCTGGCGATTTCCAGAGGGGTGGTGAGGACCTTGGGTGGCTGCGGAGCATCTTCCGCATTAAGGGCGTTGAACACGGTTCTTCCATCTCCAGACAAAATACGACTACACGCAAGAGCAGGCATTCTGCCAGTATGTGGCGCGTCTTGGATAGCCGCGCTGTAAACCGGCGTCAGGCTTGGCTGCGAGTGCTTGGCTTGACCAGGCGCGAGGTGGAACCTTGAGCGTTGTAAAGCGCTGGAGGCTCTCCGCCGTGAAGTATACGCAACTGGTTGGCGGTCGTAGCTTGCTGAAGCTGGATCGACTGACCGTTGAGCAGGTTGGCTTCCTGGCACTGGGCGAGCAATTGATTGAGTTCTTTGCTCTGGGCCAGTAATTGATCGCCGACCGAAGAGTGGCTGGCCAGCTGCGCCAGGCCGTCATGGTCTGCGGGCAGGCCAAGGCTGACGAGGATCTGGCTGCGTTTTTTGCCATGCTGTTCCAGCAGGACAATCAGCGATTGCTTGCGCGCTAGAATTTCTTCCAGCAGCGGCATGTCGCGGCCGTAGAGGGCCAGGGATTCTTCCCTGAGTAGCTCGAGCAGCTGTTGCGTCGGCGCTAGATCATCAATGATCAGTTGAAGCAGATTTTCGTCGTGATGCATGGCTGGCCTTGGGTTTTAAGCGTCCAAAAGCCCGGCGCAGGCCTTTGCCTAGCGCTCGGCTTCGAAATTAAGCAGCTTGCTGGCTACACGGTTGCTGTCGACTTTATAGCTGCCATCGGCGATTGCCTGTTTCAATTCGGCCACACGGGCTTTATTGACCACCGGTTGATCGCGCAGCGAGTCAGTGACCTTCTGCAACTGTTGAGCCTCATTGCTCAGGTGTACGGATTCCCCGCTTTGGCTGACGGCGGCCTGTTCTGCCTTGGCGGGCAGTGGCTGGGCCTTGGCTTCTACGTTTTCCTTGGTACCGGTGGTACGCGTAGTGCCTGACGTTGTCGGGGTGTTATTTAAACGGCTGAAATCGATGACCATGATCAAAAAACCTCTGGGTATTTGGACGCTTGCCATGTTTTCGGCAATACCCGGACGAACTTTAGGCGCGAATGACAATAAATCTGCGCACGGAATATCTCGTGCACAGTGTAGAAAAACCCAGCGTCCTCTGCCAGCACTCTATAAAGCAACCTCGACTTGCCCGGGGGCCGTCACTCGCGCCTTGATGACGCGGTTGGAGTTGAGGTTCTTGACCCGTATCTGCTCACTCATGCCACCGTTGGACAGTGCCTCCCCCGGCATTTTTACGTTCAGCCCGCCACTGCTGGCGGAAATCACCACCTGATCGCCCTTGCGAATCACCTCTGCCTGTTCAAGATGCACCAGGGTGATGACTTGGTCTGTTACCACTGGTCGGGTTAATTTCTGTCCGACCGCTTGGTCGAGGGAGGTCAGGTAGCCCTGGCTGATCATGCTGATGTCGCGTTCGCGCAGTACCACATCTTCGAAACCAATGATGCCGGTACGTTTCATTGGCCGGGCAACCACCACCACATCGCGGAACAGTTTGACCTGTGCCGGCACGAACACTGTCCAGGGCGAGGCGCCGTCGCAACGCACCTTCACCGTCACGCGGCCGATGGGTTGGGCGGGGCTTTCCAGCGTGGCTGTCAATTCCTTGTCGCACATTGGCATGCGTAAACGCGGGTCCAACTGGTTGACTTGGATTTCATAACGCCCCGGCGTCTGAGTGGTTGCCAGATAATCTTCTACAGTGAACTCAAGAAAGCCTTGAGTGACGCCGATAAGTAGATCAGGCAATGTGACGTTATCGGCACGGGCCGTGGTGCCCAGGCTAACAGCAAGCAATGCCATCGCGGCGCAGAGCAATCTGCGCAATCGTCGGGCACCAGGGCGTCGGGAAACTGTCGTTTTAATATCCATAAACCAATAAATAGCAAAGCTCGTGCCGTTTAGTGTTGGGTGCGCATCGCACCCCCAAAGGTTTTAGCGTAGGAGTCAAGGCATGGCAGGAGTAATGGATTCAGTAAACCAGCGCACACAGCTGGTAGGGCAGAATCGCCTGGAGTTGTTGCTTTTTCGTCTGGATGGCAAGCAGCTGTATGGCATCAATGTGTTCAAGGTGCGGGAAGTGCTGCAGTGCCCCAAGTTGACCATCATGCCCAAGTCCAGTCCTGTGGTCTGTGGCGTCGCTAACATCCGTGGCGCGACGATTCCGATTCTTGATTTGGCCCTGGCCACCGGTTCCGCTGGGTTGCAGGACCGCGAGAACCCGTTCGTGATCATTACCGAATACAACACCAAGACCCAGGGTTTCCTGGTGCGCTCGGTGGAGCGCATCGTCAACATGAACTGGGAGGAGATCCATCCGCCGCCCAAGGGCACCGGTCGCGATCACTACCTCACGGCGGTGACGCGGGTCGATAACCAGTTGGTGGAAATCATCGACGTGGAGAAGATCCTCGCCGAAGTCGCGCCCACGTCCGAATCGATTTCCGTCGGTGTGGTGGACGCCGAAACCGCGCACAAGGCTATTTCGCTGCGGGTACTGACGGTGGACGATTCCTCGGTGGCGCGTAAACAGGTGACCCGTTGCCTGCAAACCGTCGGCGTCGAAGTGGTAGCGCTCAACGATGGTCGCCAGGCGCTGGATTACCTGCGCAAGCTGGTGGATGAAGGCAAGAAGCCGGAGGAAGAGTTCTTGATGATGATCTCTGACATCGAGATGCCGGAAATGGACGGCTACACCCTCACGGCCGAGATACGCAACGATCCGCGCATGCAAAAATTGCATATCATCCTGCATACTTCGTTGTCGGGTGTATTCAACCAGGCGATGGTCAAGAAAGTCGGTGCCGATGACTTCCTGGCCAAATTCCGTCCTGATGACCTGGCATCCCGGGTAGTCGACCGGATCAAGGCAGCAGATCATAGCTAGGGGCCTTTTCCCTGGCGGTCTTACGATTTAAGAGGCGGTATCAGTGTCTACGGGTAATTTGGATTTTGAACAGTTCCGGGTCTTCCTGGAAAAAGCCTGTGGCATATTGCTCGGTGAAAACAAGCAGTACTTGGTATCCAGCCGTCTCAACAAAATGATGGAGCAGCAGGGCATCAAGTCTTTGGGTGAGCTGGTACAGCGCATCCAGGGGCAGCCGCGCAGTGGGCTCAAGGAGATGGTGGTCGATGCCATGACCACCAACGAGACCCTGTGGTTTCGCGATACCTATCCGTTTGAAGTGCTCAAGAGCAAAGTGCTGCCGGAAGCTATCAAGGCCAGCCCGGGCCAGCGTCTGCGCATCTGGTCTGCTGCCTGCTCCTCGGGGCAGGAACCGTATTCGATTTCGATGTCCATCGATGAGTTCGAGCGAACCAACATGGGCCAGTTAAAGGCAGGCGCGCAAATTGTTGCCACCGACCTGTCCGGCACCATGCTCACCAACTGCAAGACCGGCGAGTACGACAGCCTGGCCCTGGGCCGTGGTTTGTCCCAGGAACGCCTGCAACGTTACTTCGACCCCAAAGGGGCCGGGCGTTGGGCGGTCAAGGCGCCGATCAAGAGCCGCGTGGAGTTTCGCTCGTTCAACCTGCTCGACAGCTACGCGAGCCTGGGCAAGTTCGACATGGTGTTTTGCCGCAACGTGCTGATCTACTTCTCGGCCGAGGTGAAGAAAGACATCCTGCTGCGCATTCACGGCACGCTCAAGCGCGGCGGCTATCTGTTCCTCGGGGCTTCCGAAGCGTTGAATGGCCTGCCGGACCATTACCAGATGGTGCAGTGCAGCCCTGGGATCATCTACCAGGCCAAGTAAGACGATCTCACTCGATCAATGTGGGAGGGGGCTTGCTCCCGATGGCGATGGTTCAGTTGATATAGCTATCACTGACACACCGTCATCGGGAGCAAGCCCCCTCCCACATTTTTTTGCGGCAAATTTCAAGAGAGCGGCAACTCCCCATTGCCGCTTTACTGGCGCCACGCGGAAATCGCTTGCCGCTTTTCTGGCATCGTCGCCGGCAACCGCCTCGCAAGCCCTTGATATACGGGCCTCCATCAGATTGGCATGCACCTTGCTATAACCCTGTTAACGAAAAGCAGGTCAGCCTAAAGGTTTCCGCCATGAGCATCAGCTTCGATAAAGCGCTCGGTATCCACGAAAAAGCCCTGGGCTTCCGCGCCCAGCGTGCTGAAGTCCTGGCCAACAACATTGCCAACGCCGATACCCCGAACTACAAGGCTCGGGACCTGGACTTCTCTGCCGTGCTCGCCGCCCAGCAGGACAAGACCAAGAACGGCACCTTCGCCTTGAACATGACCAACAGCCGTCATATTGAAGCGCAAGGCCTGAGCAGTGGTGACGAGTCGTTGCTGTATCGCACGCCGATGCAGCCGTCGATCGACCAGAACACCGTCGACGCGCAGCTGGAGCAATCGGCCTACGCCGAGAACTCGGTGAACTTCCAAGCCAGCTTCACCCTGCTTAACAGCAAATTCAAAGGGCTGATGTCAGCCCTGCGCGGAGAGTAAGCCATGTCCCTGTCCAGTGTTTTCAATATTGCCGGCAGTGGCATGAGCGCGCAGACCACGCGCTTGAACACCGTCGCCAGTAACATCGCCAACGCCGAGACCGTGTCTTCGAGCATTGACCAGACCTACCGCGCCCGTCACCCGGTGTTCGCCACCATGTTCCAGGGTGGCCAGAGCGGCGGCAGCGACTCGCTGTTCCAGGACCAAGGTGCCGCAGGCTCCGGCGTGCAGGTACTCGGTGTGGTTGAAGACCAGAGCAATCTGGAGGCCCGCTACGAGCCTAACCACCCGGCGGCCAACGAAAAAGGCTACGTGTACTACCCGAACGTCAACGTGGTCGAGGAAATGGCGGACATGATTTCTGCCAGCCGCTCGTTCCAGACCAATGCGGAAATGATGAACACCGCCAAAACCATGATGCAAAAGGTCCTGACCCTGGGTCAGTGATAAGGGGCGCCAAATAATGGCCATCGTTGATACGAGTAACACCACGGCAGTCCAGGACCTTTTCAATTCCAAGGTCAAGACTGCAACGGACAACAGCAGCGTCGGCGATGCCGCCAAGTCCGCGACGGGCAACCAGTCGCTGGGCAAGGACGCGTTCCTGCAACTGCTCGTGACCCAGCTGAAAAACCAGAACCCGCTGTCGCCTCAGGACAACGGCGCGTTCGTGGCCCAGCTTGCACAGTTCAGTAGCCTGGAAGGCATCAACACCCTGAACGATTCGGTGAATAACATCTCCAGCAACTTCAGCTCCTCGCAAGCGCTGCAGGCGTCGTCGCTGGTAGGGCGGTCGATCATCATCCAGACCGACAAGGCCATGGTCGACACCAGCAAGAGCATGAACGGTTCCGTGGCGGTGACCTCGGCGGTGGGCAACGTCTCCGTCAAGATCACCGACAAAGATGGCACTGTGGTGCGCACCCTCGACATGGGGGCCCAGAGCGCCGGTACCCAAAGCTTCATCTGGGATGGCAAGAACGACAATGGCGAGGTCGCTCCTGCGGGCACCTACACCTTCAATGCCACTACCAAGAACGACAAGGGCGAGGCTGTCGCCCTGGCCACTTCGCTGCCTGCGACGGTAACGAGCGTGACCTTGAGCAAGACCGGCGGCGAGATGCTGCTGAACCTTGCAGGTGGCATGGGCAGCGTCAAGCTGTCGCAAATTCAGACTATCGGTACATAGAGCCGGCTAAATACGGCAGAGGGAGAGAAACATGTCTTTTAATATCGGCCTTAGCGGCCTCTATGCGGCCAACAAACAACTGGACGTGACCGGCAACAACATCGCCAACGTCGCGACCACTGGCTTCAAGTCGTCCCGCGCGGAATTCGCGGACATCTACGCCGCGTCCAAACTGGGCACTGGTCAGAACAGCATCGGCAACGGTGTAAACCTGGCGGCCGTGTCCCAGCAGTTCACCCAAGGTGACGTCAACAACAGCGGCGGCGTGCTGGACATGGCGATCCAGGGCGGTGGCTTCTTCGTCCAGAAGGGCAGCGACGGTTCGCTGGAATACACCCGCAGCGGTGCCTTCCGTGCCGACAAAGATGGCTACGTCACCAACAATACCGGCACGTCGCGCTTGCAAGGCTATGCCGCGGACGAGGACGGCAATATCGTCAAGGGCGGCCTGACCGACCTGCAACTGAACCTGTCGTACCTGCCACCCAAGGCGTCCACCAAGGTGGACTCCACCAGTAACCTGAACTCGTCGGCGCCGGTGATCAACCAGACCACTAATCCGTTTGACCCAAGCGAATCCAGTTCCTTCACCACCCAGAACAGCACCACCTTGTTCGATGCCCAGGGCAACTCCCACGAGATGGTGCAGTACATGGTGAAAACCGACGCCAACGAGTGGAAGGCCTACACGTTGATCGATGGCCGCAACCTGGATGGCACCAAGCCTACAACCACTGGCGCCACAGCGCCCGTGCCGGCAACCTTCAACTTTGACGGTGCCGGTAAGCTGCTGAGCATCGCCGGTGCGGGTGTGACCGGTACCACCCTGACGCTCACCGGCTGGGTACCGGGTAAGGTGACCAACGGTACATGGGCGCCAAACGACGCCACAGCGCCGAATATTGCCGTCAACCTGGGCAACGTCACCCAGTACAACTCGGCCAGCTACCGCAACCCGCCGACCACCGACGGTTACGCCACCGGCCAGATCACCGGCCTGAAAATCGACGGCAACGGCGTGATGTTCGCCACCTTCAGCAACCAGCAGAGCAAGGCCATCGGCCAGATCTCCCTGGCCAGCTTCAACAACGAACAAGGCTTGCAGCCTTCGGGCGGCACAACTTGGAGAGAGACCTTCGCCTCGGGCCAGCCAGGTTATGACACCCCGCAAGCCGGTACCCTGGGTTCGATCGTGGCCAACTCCCTGGAGAACTCCAACGTCAACCTGACCAACGAGCTGGTGGACCTGATCAAGGCCCAGAGCAACTATCAGGCGAACGCCAAGACCATCTCCACCCAGAGCACCATCATGCAGACCATCATTCAGATGACCTGATGCATCAATGCTCTACAAGAAGCCCCTCGTAAGAGGGGCTTTTTTTTGCGTGTAGGAATATAGCCCGCGACACCTAGGGTTACGCGCTGAATTGCCCGGTAAGGAACGCCTATTACCCGTCTTGCCACTGATCGGATCAGAGCCCAGGAGGTTCACCAATCAAGGGGAACGGAGTATGTGGAGTTCAGGCGTTTTTGGGCCAGGTGCTGGGCGGACAGTTCCTTTACCGGGTGTCGTGCGAGGGGATGCCACATCGGTCACGCCCACTGCTGAGGTAACTGCGGTCAAAAAGCTGCTCAACGAAATGTTTGAGGCGCAGCAAACAGGCAAGACGCAGACGGTTCAAGACTCGCGGGATAAATTAAACAAACTGCGCGAGCAAATGGGCGATGAGAAATTCAAGGAAATCCTTAACAAGCTGATCGACGAGGCTGATCAGCAGTTTCTTGAGTTTCTCAAGCGATTGCTGAAAGAGTTGTTCCCTGAGGATGATGAGGGCGTTACTCCGCCTCCGTCTCCGTCTCCGCCATCACCCGGTGGCGGTGGCGGTGGCGGTGGTGGCGGCGGCAGGGTTAATCCGAGCGATTTCGGCGGCAGTGAGCCGATGACCAACAAGCCCTTTACCGAGGGCGCGCGCCACTTTGATTACAAGCCTGACCCTAGCAACCCGGGTAAAAAACCCGGCATGGGCAGAGAAGCTGGCAATATCTGGAGTGGTTTCAAGCAGGGGCCGGACGGTAACTGTGTCACTGTTTCAGCCATAAAGTCGGCAATGATGAAGTTTGGCCAGAAACCTACCGATGTCTTTCAGGAAGTAAAGCAGGCAGGCGATGGTTATGACGTGAAGATGCGGGATGGGTTTGATCTGCATTTGTCAAAGGCTGAATTGAAGCAAGCAGCGAGTTATGCGCAATTTCAAGGTGATGATCCGGCCATGATGACCGACGCTAACTTCATGTACGCGGCGAGTGCCAAGCGCGCACAGATGGAGGGTAATGGCGTTGATGACAACCCCAATGATGCAAAGCGTAGTTTTGCCCACGCGATGCAAAGCCTGAACAATGGCGAAATGGGCTGGGAGGCGCTGGATCGGCTTGGTTTGAAGGGGCTCTACAGACAGTCATCCAGCTCTGAACTCGCAAGCGGTAAGCTAGGGGTCGTGGATTATGGCGGGCATTCAATGGCGGTGATTGGTGGTCACATTGAATTGTGGGGCCAGAAAGGCGGCAGGCCTCAGCAGGGCAATGCTTACGCTTTCATATAGTGGAAAAGAAAAAACCCCGGTAAACCCAATACATCCAGGGTTTATCAGGGGTTTTTTCAATCCCGGGCGTTCAAGCCCAAGAACGACTCAGCTTATTGGCAAGCTTCGCAATCCGGCTCGTCAATGGCGCAGGCCTTTGGCACTGGCGCCGGGCCGGCCGGAGCAGCGAGTACCGAATCGTCACCGTGGTTGCCGCTGGAAACAGCGTTCAACTTACCGGTGTTGATGGTCGACTTCTCGGTGCTGGTGGCGGCCAGGGCACGGAGGTAGTAAGTGGTTTTCAGACCACGGTACCAAGCCATGCGGTAGGTCACGTCCAGCTTCTTGCCCGATGCGCCGGCGATGTACAGGTTCAGCGACTGGGCCTGGTCGATCCACTTCTGACGACGGCTGGCCGCGTCAACGATCCACTTGGTGTCCACTTCGAAAGCGGTCGCGTAGAGCTCTTTGAGCTCTTGCGGGATGCGCTCGATCTGCTGCACGGAACCGTCGTAGTACTTCAGGTCGTTGATCATGACCGAGTCCCACAGGCCGCGGGCTTTCAGATCGCGAACCAGGTACGGGTTGATCACGGTGAATTCGCCCGACAGGTTCGATTTCACATACAGGTTCTGATAGGTCGGTTCGATCGACTGCGATACGCCGGTGATGTTGGCGATGGTCGCGGTCGGCGCGATGGCCATGATGTTGGAGTTACGAATACCTTTTTGTACACGGGCACGTACCGGCGCCCAGTCCAGGGATTCGTTCAGGTCAACGTCGATGTACTTCTGGCCACGTTGCTCGATCAGGATCTGTTGCGAATCCAGCGGCAGGATGCCCTTGGACCACAGTGAACCCTGGAACGTCTCGTAGGCACCGCGCTCATCGGCCAGGTCGCAGGAAGCCTGGATCGCGTAGTAGCTGACCGCTTCCATGGACTTGTCGGCGAACTCGACCGCAGCGTCCGAACCGTAAGGAATGTGCTGCAGGTACAGCGCGTCCTGGAAGCCCATGATGCCCAAGCCGACCGGACGGTGCTTGAAGTTGGAGTTCTGCGCCTGTGGCACCGAGTAGTAGTTGATGTCGATCACGTTATCGAGCATGCGAACGGCGGTGTTGACGGTGCGTTCCAGCTTGGCGGTGTCCAGCTTGCCGTTGACGATGTGGTTCGGCAGGTTGATCGAGCCCAGGTTGCAAACGGCGATCTCGTCCTTGTTGGTGTTCAAGGTGATCTCGGTGCACAGGTTCGAGCTGTGGACCACGCCCACGTGCTGCTGCGGGCTGCGCAGGTTGCACGGGTCTTTGAAGGTCAGCCATGGGTGGCCGGTTTCAAACAGCATGGACAGCATTTTGCGCCACAGGTCTTTAGCCTGGATGGTCTTGAACAGCTTGATCTTGCCTGGGTACTGGGACAGGGCTTCGTAGTACTCGTAGCGTTCTTCGAAGGCCTTGCCGGTCAGGTCGTGCAGGTCCGGCACTTCGGAAGGCGAGAACAGGGTCCACGGGCCGTCATCGAAGACGCGCTTCATGAACAGGTCAGGGATCCAGTTGGCGGTGTTCATGTCGTGGGTACGACGACGGTCATCACCGGTGTTCTTGCGCAGCTCGATGAACTCTTCAATGTCCATGTGCCAGGTTTCCAGGTAGGCACAGACAGCGCCTTTGCGCTTGCCGCCCTGGTTGACCGCAACGGCGGTGTCGTTCACGACTTTCAGGAACGGTACAACGCCCTGGGACTTGCCGTTGGTGCCCTTGATGTACGAACCCAGCGCACGCACCGGCGTCCAGTCGTTGCCCAGGCCACCGGCAAATTTGGAGAGCATGGCGTTGTCGTGGATCGCGTGGTAGATACCCGACAGGTCATCCGGCACGGTGGTCAGGTAGCAGCTGGACAGCTGTGGACGCAGGGTGCCGGCGTTGAACAGGGTCGGGGTCGACGACATGTAGTCGAAGGACGACAGCAGGTTGTAGAACTCGATGGCGCGGTCTTCTTTGTGCTTCTCTTCGATCGCCAGGCCCATGGCCACGCGCATGAAGAACACTTGCGGCAGTTCGAAGCGGATACCGTCCTTGTGGATGAAGTAACGGTCGTACAGGGTTTGCAGGCCCAGGTAAGTGAACTGCTGGTCGCGCTCGTGGTTGATCGCCTTGCCGAGTTTTTCCAGGTCGAAGGTGGCCAGGATCGGGTTCAGTAATTCGAATTCGATACCCTTGGCGATGTAGGCCGGCAGGGCCTTGGCGTACAGGTCAGCCATCTCGTGGTGGGTGGCGCTGTCGGCTACGCCGAGGAAGCCCAGGCCTTCGGCACGCAGGGTGTCCATCAGCAGGCGAGCGGTCACGAACGAGTAGTTCGGCTCACGCTCGACCAGGGTACGGGCGGTCATCACCAGCGCGGTGTTGACGTCGGTCAGGGCCACGCCGTCGTACAGGTTTTTCAGGGTTTCGCGCTGGATCAGGTCACCATCGACTTCTTCCAGGCCTTCGCAGGCCTCGGTGATGATGGTGTTCAGGCGGCCCAGGTCCAGCGGCGCAAACGTGCCGTCGGCCAGGGTAATGCGGATCGACGGGTGAGCCTGTACCGCGGCTTCTTCGGCTGGCGTGCGCACGGCACGTTCCTTGGCGCGCGAGTCACGGTAGATCACGTAGTCGCGGGCAACTTTCTGCTCGCCGGCACGCATCAGGGCCAGTTCGACCTGGTCCTGGATTTCTTCGATGTGGATAGTGCCGCCCGAGGGCATGCGACGCTTGAAGGTCGCGGTGACTTGTTCGGTCAGGCGGGCAACGGTGTCATGGATGCGCGACGAAGCGGCAGCGGTGCCGCCTTCAACTGCAAGAAACGCTTTGGTGATGGCGACGGTGATTTTGTCATCGGTGTAAGGAACGACAGTCCCGTTACGCTTGATCACGCGCAGTTGGCCAGGTGCGGTGGCGGACAGATCCAGGTTCGAATCAGCGGCCTGCGGCACGGAGCCCTGCGGGTTCTCGCGAGTTGTGTCGGTTTGCATGGGGGGTTGTCTCCACGTTCTATATTTATTTGGGCACCATCACGGTGCCCACCGTTCCGTCCTGAAGCATTTACAGCAGGCCTGGGCCTGGCATAACAACTTCGGGACAGGAGGAAGGGAGCTGTTCGCGCCGCTTCCATGCCGAAGTCTTCGGTTCGGGGCTCAAAAGCCCTTGGCCGTATTCCTGGTGGGTGACAGTTGCCAGGTTCAAGCACTGCAACACCCGTACCGTTTTGCGCTGTTGGAGCGTGAAAACGGCTGCCATCCGCGTGAGCGGTTTGGGCTTTCGAAAAATGCTTTGGTTCAACCAAACGAGAGCAAGAAAGGGCTTGAGTTTCTTGTCTGATCTGTGTTTGGTTTTTTCGCTCAAAACCCTACATGTAGGGTTTTTTTTGCGCCGAGCTACAAGATAATGCGTTTTGGGGGGCTTAGCAACGCACTACCTGTGGATAACGCTGTGGGTAAAATGTGTATGAAACGTGGAACACCCGTGTAGGCCGCATTGCTGCTGGATTCGGCCGTTTGTCACCGAATATTCCAAGGTAAAAACAGCTGATTGGATTTTTGAGGGCGCGAACCCTATCACAAAAAAATGCGATCACCGAATGCATTTCCAAGCTTGTGTTCCAGGGTTGCGGCATGGCTACAATCGGTCTTTGTTATGCCTTCCCAACATTACAAATAAGGTGTGGCTGGCGCAGATCAGAATGTGAGCGCAAGCCCCTCCGACAATAGATCGCATGGTTAGGACGACCTTCTTTATAACAATGAGGATCACCCGTGGAGCAAGAAGCCTGGCAGGTATTGATCGTCGAGGATGACGAGCGGCTCGCCGAATTGACCCGCGAGTACCTGGAGAGCAACGGCCTGCAGGTGTCGGTGGAGGGCGATGGGGCCTTGGCGGCGGCGCGGATCATCGCTGAACAGCCGGACTTGGTGATCCTCGACCTGATGCTGCCCGGCGAAGACGGCCTGAGCATCTGCCGCACAGTGCGCGAGCGTTATGACGGCGTGATCCTGATGCTGACCGCGCGCACCGACGACATGGACCAGGTGCTGGGCCTGGACATGGGCGCCGACGACTACGTGTGCAAACCCGTACGCCCGCGCCTGTTGCTGGCGCGCATCCAGGCCCTGCTGCGGCGCAGCGAACCGGCGGAACCGACTGCCGTGGGAAGCCAGCGCCGCCTGCAATTTGGCCCTTTGGTGGTGGACAACGCCCTGCGCGAGGCCTGGCTGAATAATGCCGGCATCGAGCTGACCAGCGCCGAATTCGACTTGCTGTGGCTGTTGGTGGCGAATGCCGGGCGCATCCTGTCCCGCGAAGAAATCTTCATCGCCCTGCGCGGCATCGGTTACGACGGCCAGGACCGTTCCATCGATGTGCGCATCTCGCGTATTCGCCCGAAAATCGGCGACGACCCGATCCACCCGCGCCTGATCAAGACCATCCGCAGCAAAGGCTACCTGTTCGTCCCCGAAGCCGCCGCCGACATGCCGCTGTGAACTCGATCTTCCTGCGCATCTACGGCGGTATGTGCGCGGCGCTGATCCTGGTGGCGCTGCTCGGCGTGCTGGCCCTGCACCTGCTTAACGAGGTGCGCAGCGGCCAATACCGCGAGCGCCTGGCCCACGGCACCTTCGCGTTGATGGGCGATAACCTGCAGCCCATGAGCCCCATCGAGCGCCAACGCGCCCTGGCGGTGTGGGAACGTTTGCTGGGTATCCCGCTGCAATTGCGCCCCCTCGCGGATACGCAACTGGACTCGAGCCAGCGCAACCGCCTGCAACGTGGGCAGGTGCTGGTGGAGCAGACCGGGCCGCATGCCGCACGGGTGCTGCGATGGGTCAGTGATCAGGATCAACTGGTGCTGGAGGGAGAGGTGCAGCAGATCAGCGAGCAACTGGCCCGCGCGACCATCTACCTGCTCGCCGACGAACTGGTGCGCTTCCCGGTGGCGGAACAACCGCAACGCCTGGCAGACATAAAAGAAGCCAAGGGTTTTGGCTTTGACATGCACCTGATGACCCTCGACCAGACTGATATGGATGAAGACCAGCGCCGCCGCGTATCGGAAGGCGACACGGTGATGGCCTTGGGCAAGGGCGGCGATTCGATCCGCGTGTTTGCCGGCATGGTCGGCACGCCGTGGGTGCTGGAAATCGGCCCGTTGTATCAGATGAGTCCTTATCCGGCGCAATGGCTGGTGCTGATTGCCTTGATCGGCCTGACGCTGATCGGTCTGATCGTCTATCTATTAGTGCGTCAGCTTGAACGCCGGTTGCGCGGCCTGGAAGCCGCTGCCACCCGCATCGCCAAGGGCAACTTGGAAGTCCGCGTGCCGGCTCGCGGCGCTGACTCGGTGGGGCGCCTGGCCGCGGCGTTCAACGGCATGGCCGAGCACTTGCAACAGTTGCTGGCGATCCAGCGCGAACTGGTGCGCGCGGTGTCCCATGAGCTGCGCACGCCGGTGGCGCGCTTGCGCTTCGGCCTAGAGATGGTCGGCGATGCCACCACCCCCGAGGCGCGGCGCAAATACCTGGAGGGCATGGACAGCGATATCCAGGACCTTGATGGCCTGGTGGACGAAATGCTGACGTATGCACGTCTGGAGCAAGGCTCGCCGGAGCTGAATTTCCAGCGGGTCGACCTCAATGCGCTGCTCGATCAGGTGATCGGCGAATTATCGCCACTGCGCCCGCAGGTCAACGTGACCCGGGGTATTTGCCTGTCTTCGGTGCATTGGGATGACGCCTGGGTGGATGCCGAGCCGCGTTATCTGCATCGGGCGCTGCAGAACCTGGTGAGCAATGCCATGCGCCATGCCCAGGGGCAGGTGTTGATCAGCTATCAGGTCGGCCAGGTGCGCTGCCGCATCGATGTGGAGGACGACGGCCCCGGCGTGCCGGAAAGTGCCTGGGAGCGCATTTTCACGCCGTTCCTGCGCCTGGATGACAGCCGCACCCGTGCTTCGGGTGGGCATGGCCTGGGGTTGTCGATTGTGCGGCGAATCATTTATTGGCACGGCGGGCGGGCGTTGATCGGCAAGAGCAATAATTTGGGTGGGGCCTGCTTCAGCCTGAGTTGGCCACGGGATCAGGATAAATCCTGATGTCGCTATCGGGAGCAAGCCCCCTCCCTCAGTCGATGGCATCCCAACGCTGGAACTCGGTCGAGTGTGGGAGGGGGGGCTCAGGCGCTGATGGCCACCAGGCTCAACAGCTGAGCTTCATGCAGCGCAAATTGTGCGCTCAGCTGTGTGCCATGGGACCACTCGGCAGACAGGTCCGTCAGCAGGCGCAGGCGCACATGGCCTGCAGCTGACCACTCCACCACCTCGGCATGCTCAAAGTAGAAGCGCTTCTGCACGATCGGGTAGAGCGCCTTGAACAGGCTCTCCTTGGCCGAAAACGTCAGCGTCACCAGCAGCGCATGCTGTTCACGCGGCAGCGAGCCCATGCGGTGCAGCTCATCCGCCGTGAGGATTTCCCCCGCCAACCGCTCCGCCCGCTCCAGGCTCAGCACATTCTCCAGGTCCATCCCCAGCCCGCGCCATTGCGCCTTGTGCGCGACGATCGCGGCGGCATGCCCGGTGCTGTGGGTGATAGAGCCGCAGATATGTGCGGGCCACACCGGTGCGCGGTCTTCACCGATCGCGGGGATGTAGTTGAGGTGATCGAGTTGTTGCAGCGCCGCGCGGGCGCACAGACGGCCGGCCAGGAACTCGGCCTGACGCTTGGCCACTGAGCGCTGGATACTGGCCGGCGGCGGTACGGCGCTGCGCTGGAAGTCGCCTGCCGTTAATAAGGCAGGGTCGAAGCGGGTGCTGAGCAATACCGTGCCCGGCAAGGGCTCAGGCAGGGGCCAGTGGGCGTCGAGTGGGGTGCAGCAAGCGGGTAGGGGATTCATGGGCCGGTATTTTGCCGAGTTCAAACGCTTGCGGATAGCCCGCTGCGGTTCAGGTGAGGTTCAGAGCCTGTTCAGGGGGAGTTCAGGGGCGCCTGCGTAGTCTGGGCTGCAACAGCCAAACGCGTAGAGGTAACACCATGACTGCGATCAAAAAGCTGATGTTGGCGTTAACCATGCTCAGTGCCACCGCCGGGGTCCAGGCCTCGGACGGCGCCTTTGCCGCATTCGGACGTGAGAAAACCAAGAAAGCCAGCGCGCTGATCCAGCGTGTCAGCTTCGAAGACGCCGGCAGCCAACCCACGCCTTGGGGCCAGTCCCTGGGCCTTGCAACCCCGCAGCCGGACTACCGCGCCGGCTATGAACACCTGACCGGCCAGTTCAATGGTATTAAACTGCGCCCGCAAGACCTGCAGGGCCGCTATGATATCCCTCTGTCGGACAGTTGATTTGCCTTGGAGAGCCTTATGAAATTGCTGGTGGTGGAAGATGAGGCGCTGCTGCGTCATCACCTGTTGACCCGCCTGACCGACAGCGGGCATGTGGTCGAGGCCGTGGCCAATGCCGAAGAGGCCCTGTACCAGACCGGCCAGTTCAACCATGACTTGGCGATCATCGACCTGGGCCTGCCCGGCATGGGCGGCCTGGACCTGATCCGCCAGTTGCGTACCCAGGCCAAGACCTTCCCGATCCTGATCCTCACCGCGCGCGGCAACTGGCAGGACAAGGTCGAAGGCCTGGCGGCCGGCGCCGACGACTACGTGGTCAAGCCGTTCCAGTTCGAAGAGCTGGAGGCGCGCATGAACGCCTTGCTGCGTCGTTCCAGTGGCTTTACCCAGTCGACCATCGTTGCCGGGCCTTTGCTGCTGGACCTCAACCGCAAGCAGGCGTCCCTTGACGAACAGCCCTTGGCGTTGACGGCCTACGAATACCGCATCCTCGAATACCTGATGCGTCATCACCAGCAAGTGGTCGCCAAGGACCGCTTGATGGAACAGCTCTACCCCGATGACGACGAGCGCGATCCGAATGTCATTGAAGTGCTGGTCGGCCGCCTGCGTCGCAAGCTGGAAGGCCCGGGCGGGTTCAAACCGATCGACACCGTGCGTGGCCTGGGCTACCTGTTCAATGAGCGCTGCCGTTGATTCGCTCGCTACGCGTGCGCTTGATGCTGGCGGCCGCCACCCTGGCCGTGTTGTTTATGCTCGGGTTGTTGCCGGCCATGCAGGGCGCGTTCAGCCTGGCGCTGCAAGACTCCATCGAGCAACGCCTGGCGTCGGATGTCACCACCCTGATCTCTGCCGCGCGGGTCGAAAACAACCGCCTGCTGATGCCGGCGCAGTTGCCGGACGAGCGCTTCAACCTGACCGATAGCCGTCTGCTGGGCTATATCTACGACCGTGAAGGTCATCTGGTATGGCGTTCGCGGGCGACCAAGGAAGAAAATATCAACTACAAGCCGCGCTACGACGGGCGCGG
Organism: Pseudomonas sp. QC2; assembly: GCF_002859085.1. Classification (NCBI taxonomy): domain Bacteria; kingdom Pseudomonadati; phylum Pseudomonadota; class Gammaproteobacteria; order Pseudomonadales; family Pseudomonadaceae; genus Pseudomonas; species Pseudomonas sp. QC2. Next base: position 1,166 of record NZ_PKKS01000019.1, on the reverse strand, counting down.
CAATGAATTTGCGCGGATTCGCGAGGCCAACGGCCAGGAATTCTTCGTGTATGACGTCGAGGTCAGGCTGCTCGGTGGCAAGAGCGCGGCCTTCAGCATCGTCGCCCTGCAACCGGTGCGCGAATACCAACTGACCCTCGAAGGCCTGCGCGAAAACCTCTACCTGGGCTTCGGCGCAGCGCTGCTGGTGCTGCTGACCTTGTTATGGCTGGGCCTGACCTGGGGCCTGCAAGCGCTGCGGCGGCTGAGCCAGGAACTCGACCAGATCGAAGGCGGCACGCGCGAAAGCCTCTCCGAGCAACACCCCCGCGAACTGCTGCGTCTCACCGGCTCTCTCAACCGCCTGCTGCACAGCGAGCGTGAGCAACGGACGCGCTACCGCGATTCCCTCGACGACTTGGCCCACAGCCTGAAAACCCCGCTGGCGGTCTTGCAGGGGGTGAGCGAAGACATGGCCCAGCGTCCTGAAGATCGCGATCAGGCCTGGGTGCTGCAATCGCAGATCGAGCGCATGAGCCAGCAGATCAGCTACCAGTTGCAGCGGGCCAGCCTGCGCAAAAGCGGGCTGGTGCGCCATCAGGTACGCCTGGCGCCGGTGCTGCAAAGCCTGTGCGATACGCTGGACAAGGTCTACCGCGATAAACGCGTCACGGTGTCTTTTGAGTTGCCGGAAGAATGCGATGTGCCGATCGAGAAGGGCGCCTTGCTGGAGTTGCTCGGCAACCTGCTGGAAAACGCCTACCGCCTGTGCCTGAGTGAGGTGCGCATCAGTCTGGTGGAAAGCCTGGAAGGCACCGAATTGTGCATTGAGGATGATGGCCCTGGGGTTCCGCCGGATCAGCGTGCGCGGATTCTGCAAAGGGGTGAACGGCTGGATCGCCAGCATCCGGGGCAGGGGATTGGCTTGGCGGTGGTCAAGGATATTATTGAAAGTTATGGCGCGCGGTTGACCTTGGGCGATTCGCCGTTGGGCGGCGCCGCGTTCAAGATTCACTTCCCCGCTTTGTGATCTTTACTGGTTTTACAGGCCTCATCGGGGGCAAGCTGAACTGGTCAAGTAATCTTGGACACCGATTACGGTTCACGCCGCCAACCTTTCCTTCACGACCGGCGACCTGTAGTCGTTATAGCTGTGAGGCCTGCTGATGTTGTAGCGCGAGACATAG